>CAYUYT010000007.1:8785-38386 GCA_964449345.1 uncultured Spirochaetia bacterium
ATGAGGGGGAGCACGAAGAACTTCCAATAATTGTAAAAAAGAAATTAAACAAAAAAGCCGTTTAACTCAAGAACAATGGTTAAATTTGACAATGCAAATCTGGAATATCTATCCTAAAGACGTTAAACGTAAATTGCACCCTGCGCCGTTTCCCGAAGCAATACCTAACCGTTTAATTGCAATGTATACTTTTGCAAAATCACAACAGTACGGTTTTGAGGGCGATATTGTGCTTGATCCGTTTTGCGGTATCGGTACAACGTGTATAGCTGCGAAAAAGTTAGGCAGGCAGTTTATTGGAATAGATTTAAGCCCTGATTTTTGTATGATTGCCGTAGAAATGTTGGAAAAAGTTAAACCGGTTGGGGAAATCTTTTTATGTGAATAAAAGTATAGGGAAAAAGGTGCTTTTTTAAATCCTATGACACAAGTAATTCATTCAAGTATAGTTTTTAGAATATGAACGCGGAATAATTAATATACTAAAGTGATTTTAAAATCAAAGTATTGTATATTGTAATTGCTTTTCAACAGACACTTTGAGGTGTCGGTTGCATAAAATTTAAAGTATTATTAGTATATATCCAAAGTCATAAAATTAATGTAGTGTAAGATTTTTTGTGTAAATGCCTTTAGTGTCTTTTCTTAAAGCCTCATATTAAAAACAAATAGTCAAAGGTATTACTAAATGCAGGTTATTCGTGGTGAGTTCGAATTTACCCGTTGCGTTTGTCATCAAAGCCACGCCGACTCCGATAGCAATAAACTCATACCTGAACTGATACGGCACAAGCATTATTCCAAAATCAAAACGGTTAATGCTCTGGTTATAGCCAACGGAAACGCCTAAAGCAAAACTCCATATTGTATAAGCATAACCCCGCACAGTTTTTCTTTGCCATACTCTCGGTTGAAAAGAAAGTGCAAAAACCGTGCCTGCATCAAAAGCGCCTACTTGCCCCGTTGAAGTGCTTATGCGTATAACGGGAACACCAATGTTTACTGAAATTTCGTTGAAATATCTCTGCATACGTATTTCGTTTTCATCTGGTGGTATTATTATTTCAGGAAAAACCGTAGTTTTATAATCATCGGGTAATTTGTAATCTTTGAAATATTTAGAAGATATTTTATCTACAGGGTCTATTTTTTTTCCGTTGATTTTTGAGGCTTTTTGTTTGGTGAGAAAGTCAAGATTTGATTTTACAGATTCTTATTAAGTTAAAATATTGATTGAAAATTATTTTAATTCGCAATACATAGTTTTTTCGAATACAACCTACACAAACAAATAAAATGGATTTGAAAAAAGGTACACTTAGATTTGTAAACTAAAATCTTAACTAAATTTAATTTTGTCTAACAATACTTAGAATTTTACAATAAGCAAATCTGGTAGTATCAATTTTTATCGCGCCTAATTATATTTATCTCTGCATCCTGATGTACATTCACTGAAAGCTTGTTTACATTGCGCTCTTTCATGTTGACTTATAGCATTCGATTTACAATTTTGATATGTATTTCTACATTGATTAATGCAGTCGTTTAACCTTTTTGCTTTTAAACCCTGTTTTGCTTCAGGAGAGAGTTCGTTTTTATTTTTCTCTCTTAAATATCTATTATTTTTTCTAGGTATTTTTCTATATCTTTTTTTCCTTCGATATCTTTTACTATTAGAGTACTGTATTTTTTCTATACAAACTTGATTATTTTTATTACTAAAAATAAAGCTCGAAATAGATAGAATTAAAATTGCTGTAAATAAAATAAAAATCGCTTTTTTCATAATTACCTCCAAAAAAGTAAGTGATATATTTTATTTATATTATTAATGATAATTGTTTCATAAGTAGCGTCAAGTATCATGTGTAAAATTTTTAATTACAGAAGATTTTTTCTTGAATTCCGAATATATATAGCATTTACAATAATAACAGTATTATTGTTTTATGTATTAAACGAGAAGGGAAAATGGCTACAACGAATCCCCCTAATGTAATTAACAGGGTTCAGCATACCGAAAACTAAGGGGTCAACATCGCGAATAGTGACAGCACTTTATTAAATTCTAACATAGCCAGTTGTTTTAGCTACCAGAGATGGTGCCCATTTCGGACAAAAATTGGACAAAAAAATGTAAAATTAATCATATTGGTATGAAACCGTAAAAACAAAAAACCCCTAAGTTGTTACTGCTTAGGGGCTTATGTATTAGCCACAAGTCGGGGTCGAACCGACGGCCTTACGCTTACGAAGCGCATGCTCTACCAGCTGAGCTATTGTGGCGGTTTGATATTAAGTATTAATATAACAAATAAGAATGTATAATTCAACGTAATTTATAAAATTATTTTATTCCGTATAACTTATAACGCGAAATTCGATTTATTTTTATTTCATAAAACTTAACATTTTTTACTTTATCAAGAGGCTACATTGACAATTTTGTCTCTGTAATTGAAATATTATTTACGTAGAGCCAAATTAGTCAATAATCTATATATTTGGTAATTTTCGTTTAGAAGAATTACCCGGGTGTGAAATTTTTTATTTAGATTTTTGCAGTGATGGTAAAGTAAAAATCGCTTCCTTTTTTGGGGGCACTTTCTACTTTCATTTTTCCGCCATGCGCATTAACAAGGAGTTTACAAATTGAAAGTCCGAGTCCGCTTCCTTTTTCTCCTGCGGTTCCTTTTGTGCTAATGCTTGAATATCTATCGAAAATATTTTCAAGTTTATTTTTGGGAATACCTATACCGTTATCAATAACGTGTGTTTCTATTTCGTTTTTTTGGTTAAGATGACTCGTGATTTTTATAGTTCCATCTTGAGGTGTAAATTTTAAAGCATTTGAGATTAAATTATTTAAAACCTGTATTATTTTGGGATAATCAAGTTTTGCTTTAATATTTTTTTGTATATCCGTTTTTATGGTGATATTTTTTTTATCAGCAATTATTTTCAACGAATTGATACTAGAGTTAACGAGTTTATCCATATTTACGGTTTTTAAATCGATATTAAATTCTTTTTGCCCTGCGGCAATTAGGTCTAATAAGTCATTTATATAATTAAGTTGTATTTGCGCGCTTTCTTCTATGGTTTTAATCATTTTCCTATTTTCTTGGGTAAGAGTGCTGTCCTCAAGGAGTATTTCTGAAAAACCTAAAATCCCGTTAAAAGGAGAGCGTAAATCGTGGCTGACAATAGCGATGAAATCTTCTTTTAGTTTACTTAATTCTTTGATTTTAGTAATATCCGAAGAGTAGATTTGCCCTGCGCTTAGTTTCGGTACTCCTGTTATTGTTAGGTTATAGTATTTTTGATTAATTTTTATTTCTTTGATTAATGACTGGCCGCTTTCAATGAATTTTTTAGGATTAAGGTCTTTTAATTCTTCAAATATTTCGTATATTTTGCTTTTCTTGGGGATAATGTCTTTAGAAAATACATCTTTGGCTTTTTCATTAATCATGGTTATAGTACCGTTTTTATCAAAACGTATAAGCGGGGCAGGGTTATGTTTAGCAAAATAAGAAAGTTGGCGTAATTCTTCGCGTTCTTTTTTTTGCTCGGTAATATCACGGGAAATAGCAAAAACGAGTTTATCTTGTTTCATTTCAACAACGTGCGCGCTAATTTCAACGGGAATTTTTTTACCTTGTTTAGTTTTTTGTACTGTTTCAAAAACGACTTTTCGCTGTTCGTTTAAAACTTTATGAACGTAAAGCAAATCTCCTACACTTTCCATAGCATCAATAGATAATATGGATTTTTTCATCAATTCTTCTTTTGTATAACCTAAGGTTTTACATGCAATTTTATTTACATTAATAAAATAGCCGGGTTTGTCATTATCAAGCATTTTGTAAACAAATACCGAATCGATTACGTTATTGAAAAGGATATTAAACCTGTGTTCGTTTATTTGGGAGTTTATTGCTTTTTGTTTTAAATCAGAAACATCGGCGCCGTTAAATATGTATATTTTATTATTTTCTTTTGCGTTATGTTGAGAAATTGTCCATTTGATATACTTAACAGTATTATCTTTTTTGTATTCAATAGTAACGGGAAAATTGTTTTGTTTAATAAAATCATTTGCCGCAATTTGCGGTTGTTTATTGTTAATAATTGAAATTGAATTTTTTTTTGCTTGTTCGATGTTAATGTTAAAAAAAAGACAAAAGCTTTTATTAGCAAAAGTTATATTATAGTCTGAATCAGTTATCACGATTAATACGTTCGAATTATTTATTATTTCTCTGAAATTGTATTCCAAATTATTGAGCCCTTTGCTGGATTAATAAGTTATGTAAAAAATAATGCTATTTTAGGAATGAGTTAATATAAATTGTTATAAAAATTATTATAATGGCAGTTTTATTACAAAAAATGTTTTTTCATTGGGAATTGACTGTACCTGTATTTTGCCGTTATGCGCATCCACAACTTTTTTTACAAAATATAAGCCAAGACCAACGCCTTCGGTATGGTTTAATACGTTGTGCGCAATGTAATAAGGTTTGAAAATATAGGGGAGATTTTGTTTTTTTATTCCTACGCCGTCATCTTCTACTGTTATAGTGAGGAAATTTGATTGATGTTTGACGCTAACTTTAACGTTAACGTTATTTTGGTTATGTATAAAACAATTATCAACGAGAACTTTAATTGCTTCTTTGATTAGTTTTTTATCAAAATTTGCAGTTAAATCATGGATATGAAAATCAATGTCCTTATTGTATTCTTTTAATAACTCAAAAATCAATGGTTTAATGTCTGTGGCTTCTTTTTTGAATTGAAATTTTTCGTTATAAAATATTATTTTTTTTACTAACCTTTCTAATCTCTGTACAGCAACATCAACGAGAGATTTTATTTTTCCGTCAAAATTTAGAAAGGTTTTTAGGTTATTTTTTAAATAAATAAAAAAATTTAATTCTCTTAATTCGGGCACGTTGTTTTCAATAAAAGATATAAATTTGCTTACTTCAAGTTTAAAGCTTTCTTTCTGGTTTTCCATTTCTGAAAGTCCTAAAATAACACTTGTTAAAGGGGTATTTATTTCGTGCGGAAGAATGTCTTCAATTATGCTTTTTATCATTGCCCAGCTTTGTTCACTTTCTTTTACTCTTAAAGATGAATCTAACTTTTTGTTGACTTTATAGATAAGCTCTTCTTCAAGAAAAGGTTTTACAATGTAATCTTCAATTCCTAAGCTAAACGCGTGTTTTTTCGTTGTATTGTCTGATAAAGAGGTTAAAAAAATTATTGGCAAGGTATAACCGAGTTCGTTGATTTTTTCTGCCATTTCAATACCTGTCATTTCCGGCATCATTATATCCAGTAGTAAAATATCCGGCGTGTTTTCCTGAATAATTTTTAAGGCTTCATTTGGGTTGGTTAATGAAGTTATATGAAAATTTTTATCCTGAAAAGCAAGTTCAACGGATTTTAAGTTATTTTCTTCATCGTCCACAACCATTAATTTATGTTTATTTTCATTGGTATACAAAAATATTCTCCTTTTATAATATTGAACAATTTATATGAGAAAATAATTTTGTTTTTAATCTGAAATTTATAAAGAAAATAAATTTGCGTTAATTTTGAAGCAACTATTTAGTAACGAGGTTAAATAGAAATGATATGTCAAAGTATAGTCCAAATATTTTTGAGGAAGGTGATGAAAGCGAATTTTTCAAGAAATCATTCATTTCATATTTTAGTTTTATATCAAGGTATATATGGAAAGTTTTATACGTTTTGAGTAGATAGCCGAAACTAAGTATCAAGCCTAAATCCGGCATTGTATAATCGCTTTGCGTTATTGTGTTTGTTCCGTTTTCCGTTTTTGTGCCTTTTATAATAAAGCCCATATACATACCTGTTGAAAAAAATAAATTTTTATAACGAATAAAAGGCCCTAAGGTTAGTTGGAAATAGACGAGATTATATTCACGTGTTAATGTATTGGATTTTTCTTTTAAAACCATATTATTTATTTGCAATCCGCTGATAATTCCAACGGAATTTGAAAAGTGAAACATACCTTTTATTCCGGTATTTAACGCGAAACTTGGCGAGTTTTCTCCGTTGGTTATAGTTTCGGACAACTGCCATGTTGCACCGGGGGAAAAATTAATTCCTAACAAAACAGGCCTTTTAATTTCATCTGTGCCGGAATACTTTTGAGAAAAAATATTATTTATTAAAAAAGCGTTTAATATAATGAAAATAATTATCGTTTTTTTCATAATTTATCCAAAATTACCTTATTGAATGCTTTGTACTGAAATAAATACCGGTTCGTAAGTATATTGTGAAACACCTGTTGCCTTGGTCTTCTTCTTTCATAAAATTATTAAGTTGATATTTAATTTCCAGTCCGAGATTATATAAAGTTTTATCAGGTTCGCCTAATAGGAAGCCAAATCCTATGGATATTCCCAAATCGGGCTTTTTAAAATCTTTAGTTTCTCCCGTTGTTGATATTGCATCTTTTTTTTTCCCTTTTAATATTATACCGATATACGGTCCTAAATAAAAATAAAATTTTTTAAAACGAAAAAACGGGCAATAATTTAAAAATGCATAGAATAATTTATGTGTTATTTCAATATTATTATGAGATTCATAAATGTTAAAACTTTGAATGCCTAAATCAAAGAGCATTCCGAATTCTTTTGAAAGAAAAAACATTAATCTTGCATTTATTGCATAACTAAATCCAGGAGAAACATCAGAATTATTAACGCGTTTATATATAGGAAAAGAAGTACCTGCGCCTAAATCAAAACCAAGAATTAAAGTGTGTTCGTCTAATACTTTTAGGGAATACTTTAATTTTTCAATTTCAGAACGCTCTTTAAAATTATCAGCGGCGAAAAGTAATGAGTTGAAAATTAATAGAAAAATTATAGCTAATTTTATTTTCATAGTATTTTAATACAAAATTATATAATTAATATATATATTACAACAAGTTAAATAAAAGTCAATAAATAATATTTTTTGATATTCAGTTTTGTTATTAATTTTATTGATAAAGCATATGTTTACTTATGGGTAATAAATCAATCTTTAAAATAAAAAATAAGGTATATATGTATGATATTAAGAACGTATGAAGGGCATGAAAGCAGAGTTTTGAATTTGGATACTACATTAGATAACGACATTATTGCAAGTAGCGGTTATGACGGAAAAATTATTGTTTGGGATTTTACAAAGACTAAGCCAATGAGAATACAACAGTTATATTCATGTCCAGTTAAATGCGTGGCTTTATCGGATTTAGGAAGATATTTGTTGAGCGGCGGAGATGACGGAAAAGTTGTATTAGAAAACGTGAAAACGGGTACAATTGTTAAAAAATTTCAATCACATTCAGGACCCGTGAGATGTGTTAGGTTTTCTCAGGATAAAAAACATTTTGCAAGCGCAGGTGAAGATTCAAAAATTCTATTATATAACCGGAAAGAAGAACATTATGTTGGTGAGTTACTCGGCCATGAAAGTCTTATAAATGATTTTATGTTTACTGACCAAGGCAAAAAAATTCTTAGCTGTGGCATGGATAAAAAAATTATACTCTGGAACGCAGAATCGGGTAATATTATTAAACGCGTTGCTTTAAAAACAACGAGTGCACTTGCCGTTGCATTAAGCCCGGATAAAAAAAGAATTATTTGTGGATGTACTGACAATACAATTAAAGTGATTGACAGTAAATTATCAAAAATGCTAAAGATATACAAAGGTCATACCCGCCCTATTTTTTCCGTTGATTTTAGTTCCGCCTTAAATCTCGTTGCTTCGGGAAGTGAAGATAGCTGCGTAAATATATGGGACCCTGATACAGGGGAGTTAGTTAATACGTTAAAAGGTCATGACGGTACGGTAAGTAAAGTTAAGTTTGTTTCAGAAGGCAGACAAGTTCTAAGCGCGGGCGCAGACGGAGCAATTTATTTATGGAAAATTTAACGTTATTTTCAATAGGTATTTATTAGGAATTTTTAATGAGTGTAATTTCTTGCCTTAGGGAAAAGTTTGAACAAATGTATTTTTTATATAATCGCAGGAAATACGTTAATCCTGACCCTCTAATGTTTTTATATAGCTATCCGAATTTGCAGGAAAGGGAGCTAGCCGGTTTAATTGCATCGTGTTTAGCTTACGGAAACGTAAAACAAATTTTAAAAAGCGTTTCAAAAGTTTTAGCAGTTATGGGGAATGATATTCATGATTATGTAACTTTTCAATCAAGCAAGGATTTTATGGCTGATTTTAAAGGTTTTAAACATAGATTTACCACGGATGTAGAATTGGTTGCGTTTTTCACGGGCATAAAAAAAGTAATTGAAAAATACGGTTCTTTATATAAGTGCTTTTTAGCTGGGTACGATGAATTGCATGATAACGTATTTCCCGCCCTTGTTCATTTCGTTAAAGAATTAAAGCAAGGTGAAAATGTTAAGAATTCTTTACTTCCCGACCCCGAACGAAAAAGCGCATGTAAGCGTTTGTTTCTATTTTTGCGTTGGATGGTTAGAAAGGATGACGTTGATCCCGGTGGCTGGGATTTTATTCCACTATCAAAGCTCGTTGTGCCTTTGGATACACATATGTATAAGATAGCTAGCGCTTTAAAAATGACAACGAGGAAAAGCGCAGATTTTAAATGCGCTTTAGAAATAACTAACGGATTTAAATCTATAAACAAAGCTGACCCGGTTAAATACGATTTTGCGCTAACAAGAATGGGAATTCATGACGATTTCAATATTAATGCTTTCTTAAATGAATGCAAGGTTTTAAGTGAGTAAAAAAGGAGTATTATGAAAATGAGATTTAATTTTATTAAGAAAATGGATAAGGATAAAAAATTAATTGACCGAATTAACCGTTCAATTTTAAAAGTTCGTAAGAATAAAAGCGAACTCGTTAAAAGAATTTCTACGGATATTAGCGATATAAAAAAAATGCTTAAAAAAAGAAAGGAAATATCAAATAAAGACGTTAAAAGAATAAACAAAACACTTGATAAAATATACGCTAACCTCGGTGTTTTTAAGAAACTCGATAAAAAGTAATGCTCTGATGATTTAAATATTTAATTTCACTGTAATTCCAAAAGTTATAAAGTGAAAAATTGTGAAATTATAAACGCTTTCGTTATCAGCTCCGCCTTCAAGCATTCTGTATCCTGCTCTAAGCGACAAGTTTTTAGTAATGTTGAACAAAAATGCAACGGAGAAATCCTCTGCGCGTCCGTTTGGTGAAAAAAGAAAATCAGCATCCAAATATATACCAAACCATGAAATTATAAACCACTCCAGCTTTAAATTTATTAAAGGCACAACACCAAGATTAGATTTTTTAGAGGAAACTGAACTGCTTTTTAATTCGATATAAGCATCGCGGATAAATAAAGTCAAGCCGGCGCCGAAGCGGAAATTGTCAAGGGCAAAAAAATCATAGCGGTAAGTTAACCTGTAATTATTAAACTTATAATTCAATTCGTTATTTACACCGGAAATAAAGGTTTTACCCTGAAAATTTACGTTTTTATCGAACTTACCTTCATATTTCGTTTTTAATATTGAAACTAAAGCGGAAATATTATGCCTGTTCCCTATTCTGCCCGTAACGCGGAAACGAAAAAAAGGCGTTGCCCTTCCATCCAAATCATCACCCGCAGAAAAACGCGTTCCCGTATCACCCGGAATTCCAATATCATTGTAACTCCCTGTAAATGCCGCACCGGATTCCACATCGAATAGAATTTCAGAAAAAGCGTTCGATGATAAAACTAATAGCAATAAAACTATAGATATTTTTTTATACATAACAACCTTCCAATGTAAATAACAAATTTTATTTTTAATATATTGTCTTTATTTCATGAAAAAAATAGTAAAATATATTTATATGATTTATTTACTATTTTATAGCATTACCTGTTTAGTATTAAGCAATTCAATTATCTCCGTTTTTTTTCCCGTTGTTTTTACTACTGTCTTTTGGGCTTTTGCCATTTTCCGTTTTTACGTTTTGTTTAACTGTAACGCTTTTTTTATTTTTTTCCCGTTCGTGTATTACTTCAGCAGGTAAATCAAAAGCATCTATCATGGATTTAATACTTTCCGCCTGAGATTGCAACTCTTCAGTAGATGCGGCCATTTCTTCTGCGGAAGCACTGGTGTTTTGCGTTATCTCGTTAATTTCTTCAACGGCTTTTTGTACCTGCCCCGAACCTGCTTTTTGCTGGTTAATAGCTTTGGAAATGTCGTCCATTAATGCGTTGCTTTTCTCTATACCTTCAATAATCGTTTTGAAAGCATCTCCGGCGCGAATCACAATGTTGTTTCCGTTTTTAACGTCTTTCATACTTTGCGTAATGAGTTTTTCAATTTCTTTTGCGTTTTCTGTACTCTTATCAGCGAGTTTGGAAATCTCATCCGCAACAACGGCAAACCCCCTGCCGTGTTCGCCTGCCCGTGCCGCCTCAATTGCCGCGTTTAAAGCGAGTAGGTTAGTTTGGTCGGAAATGTCATTAATTACACCGAGTATCTCTGAAATTTGTTCGGAACTCTGGCTGATTTTACCCATACTTTCTTCAGCGCTTTCAATTAATCCGTCGCTTTGTCTTGCCGTATTTAATAAATCGCCTGATTTTTCATTCATGTCATCAGTATTGCCTGCTACCTGAGTAACTGCCGCGCCTAATTCTTCCATGGATGCAGAAGTTTCTTCAACATTTGCCGCCTGATTTTGTGCCCCGTCTGCAAGGTTTTGCGCTGATGCGGATATTTCCTCAGAGCTTGCAGCTAACGAGTTTGCAACTTCGCCCAAATCATCGAGTATTTGGATTAGATTGTTTTGCACGTTATCAATTGCCCTTGCTAATGTTCCGATTTCATCTCCGCGGTTAAGGATTTTTTCACCAAGGTCATCAGTGAGTATCTTATTAGCAACCCTGTCGCAAAATTCAACACCGCGTTTCATTGGTTTGGAAATGCTACCTGATAAAAACCAGCCTATTAAAAATGAGATGATTATACCTATAATTAGAACTGCTGCCATTGCAATTTCAACTTGTAATGCCATTTGCTGGTTTTTAATTTCCGTTTCTCTGGCATCTTTATTAACTTCATCGTCTATTTGAGTGATTAATTCTTTGAGTTTTGCGGCAATTTTTTGTCCTTTTTTTCCATAAAGAAGTTGTCTGGCTTTTTCCTTGTCAGTTTTATTTGTGCGGATTGCTTTAATGTAGTAAGCGTAATACTGCTTCATTATTTTTTTGTAATCTTCAACAAGATTTTTAGTTTTTTTATTTAATGAAAGTTTTAAAAAACGCTCTTCTGCCTCATGTATGGTTTTTCTATATTTGTTAATATTTTGTATACGTTTTTCAATATCTTCATCTGTCCGTTCAACGAAACCGTATAATACGTTGACCCGGCTCCTGTGAAAAGATTCGATAATATTTGAAATTTCTTGCGTTCCTTTTAGGTTTATTTCGTATAAATGCTCAAGGGCTTTATCAAGAGCGTTAATTGCAAAAATTCCCATTAAACCAATAATAGCGGCAATAATTACAACGGCTGTAAACCCGCTTAACATTTTACCTCGGATTTTCATTTTTTTAAACATAACTTTCTCCCCGTAAATCTTAGTCTATCATAAGAAATTATTTTACGAGGCTAATTTCTTATCCCCTAGCATCCCTAAAATTATTATAGTATTATTCTAAAGATTTTTCAGCATTATATTAAAAATATTTTACAAATACAATAGAACGCAAATATTTTACTTTTTATTCGTTGTAAACAGCTACATTTTTATCATTTTTGTTATTTTTCTTGCCTTTACTTCCTGCCTGAATTGCTTTTTTTTGCTGCGGCAATTCAAACTCATCAATCATTAGTTTTACGCTTTCTGCCTGTGATTGCAATTCTTCCGTAGAAGCAGCCATTTCTTCAGCCGACGCGCTAGTATTTTGCGTTACTTCGTTAATGGTTTCAACTGCAGTTTGTACCTGGTCTGACCCGGTTCTTTGTTGTTCAGCCGCGCGCGTTATCTGGTCTATTAAAGTGTTGTTAGCTTCAATTCCTTGAATAATGGTTTTAAAAGAATTTCCAGCATCATTAACAATTTGCGTTCCCTTTTTTACGTCAACCATGCTTTGTTTAATGAGTTTTTCAATTTCTTTTGCGTTTTCAACGCTTTTGTCAGCAAGTTTGGAAATTTCATCCGCAACAACGGCAAAACCTCGTCCATGTTCACCCGCTCGTGCTGCTTCGATTGCCGCATTTAAGGCGAGTAGGTTAGTCTGGTCTGAAATATCGTTAATAACGTTTAGTATTTCTGATATTTGCTCTGAGCTTGTGCTTATCTTAGTCATGCTTTCTTCTGCGCTGTCGATAATTTCCGCGCTTTCTTGCGCAGTAGATAATAAGTTTTCGGATTTTTGATTTATATTATTAGAATTATCAGCAACTTGGGCAATTGCAGAACTTAATTCTTCAATAGAGGCGCTAGTTTCTTCTACGCTTGATGCCTGATTTTGAGCTCCGTCTGCAAGGTTTTGTGCGGAAGCTGATATTTCCTCGGAGCTTGCAGAAAGGTTAGAAGCAACGTCTGATAATTCTTCGATTATCTGAATAAGGTTATCACGCATTTGTGAAAGTGAGCGCGCAAGTTCTCCAATTTCGTCTTTCTTTTTTAAGTATTTTTCCGGTACTTCGGTTTTAAGTATTTTTTGCGCTATTTCCATTGAAATCGCAACCGCTGTTTTTATCGGCATTGTGAATTTCTTTGCAACGAATAAGGCAATAAAGGCGACGGCAATGAGAACGGCGATGGAAGCAAAAATAATAATCCTTAATAATCGGTAAGATGGAGCCAATATTTCGGCAACGTCAATTTCTGCCATGATTGCCCATTTGAAATTTTTAAAATCGATTACATCATACGAACTTAAAACCATTTCACCTCTATAATCTCTCATGCTTAAATAGCCTTTTTTATCGGATAAAGCGAGTTTAATTGTTTCGGATTCTGCTTTCTCTTTAAGAGTAACGTCTTTTTTCCCCGCTTTTTTCATTAAACGTGAATGTGAACGAAAATAAAAATCTTCTCCCACTAGGTAAGTTTCCCCAGTGTTTTTTAATCCCGTTGACTCAAGCATTAAATTAGAAATTTTACTTAACGGAATTTGAAACGCCAAAACGCCTACGGTTTGGTTTTGCTCGTTTGTTATAGGATACGCGGAAAACATAGCAGGCGCTCCATTACTCGGTGCATAGCGTTCAATATCCGTTAAAATGTATTCACGGTTTATGGCTTTTCTATACGCATTTGCTAGTCCCGTATCTTTCCACTTTCCGTTAACGAGGTTGGTTGCAAAATCAGATTCTTTTGATACCGTATAAATAACGTTTCCGTTTTTGTCAATAATAAATAAATCATAATAACCGTAAGCTTTTGTATATTGCTTGAAATATGCTTCGTATCTTTTATTAACCCTTCTAAACTCGGCTGATTTATAACCGCTTTTTTGTACAGTATCCCTAAACGCGTTGATTGCACTATTAACGAGCATGGATTGAGCTAAAAATTTAATATCGCCTTCGCGCTCTCCGAAGAAGTTCGTTATATTTTGCTTTTTTAATTGCCGTATTGCGTTTAGCTGGTCATAAGCCATATCATACATCCCGTCCCGAGCGTTAATAAAACTTAAAAGCGCTGTTAATGCAATGCAAAAAACGCTAACGCTTATTAAAATCAAAATAAGCTGTCCGCCAATACCCTTTAAATTCAAAAATTTGTCTTTTTTCATATTCGCCTCACCTCAAATTATCGACTAATGCAAGCCGGTTTTATCAATATTCTAGTAAAAATATTGAAATAACCCTAAGTTCCCAGTATGTTATGTAATTTATAAATGTTAAATCATGGGGATTAATTGCCAGATAACCCGTTAGAAAAATATTGTAATTTATTTTGAAAGATATATCAATACTTTTTTCGTTAATTTTTGAATAATGTATAAAAGTTTTCCTTAATTTTTATTTCTTTCAATAGTTTGTATAAAAAGGAAATGTCAATGTTTACATTGAATCTGAAGCTAAACTTTTTATTCAAGCTAAAATCAAAAAGAATTTTTTTGAATTAGTCTGGTCATATATGCTCGATTATGAGAATATGCAAAATCCATTTTTTGACAGAAAAGTAACTATTGCAAAATGGAAATTGATTTCTGTTATTGATTTAAATGAGACGCAGGATATAATTCAGTCAGCTGAAAGAATTTCATCAATAGGCGTAAAATCTAAGGATGCTTTGCATATTGCTTGCGCTTTGGTGTCTAAATGCGATTACTTTATAACAACGGATTATAAAATTTTAAATAAAAATTCAGCAATTGAAAATATTTACATTGTATCACCGCAGGAAATTGTTAAATTTATTGACGGAGAAAGCATAGATGAAAACTGATAGTGAAATTAGAAGTTTAGGTATGGAAATATTAGTTGAAAAATTGGGCTTAGTAGAAGCGCAAGAGGTTTATAACCCTGATTTTGCGTGAACCCTTTGATTACACTAAATGGCAGAGAAAATTATGGAAAGATAAAAGCGTGAAAGAATTATCCGCAGAAGCAATGGAATATAGAAAAACTCAAAACAACGAATAACCCTACTTTTGAGAGTGATAGTAATTAACCGGAGCGTGTTCGTCCGTTAAAACGAGTGATTGCCTTGCTCCGCCTTTATATAAATCAAAACGCCTCAAGTTTTTTAAAAAATGAAAATTATAATTTATACCGTGATTTTTAAATTTACGGTACGCCTGCATTATATTGCTGCGCGAGAAATCAACCTTCCGGTTGCTTGCTAAAACAACGGCGTTACTCGTTGAAACGCCTTTAGCAAAGTAGACGTATTTAAACTCGGATTTAAACGTTGACATAATTCTTTTCATTAAATCGTTGTTAGTCCATATATTTTGAAGCACAATTCCACCGGGAGCTAATTTCTTTTTTATTTCTTTGAAATATTCCTGCGTCATTAGGTGAAAAGGGATGTATTCGGAGTTAAACGCATCGAGCATGATAACATCATATTTATGTTTAACGCGTTTTATGAAAATTCTGCCGTCATAAGCATAAGCTTTAATTTTACCGGCAACCGGAGTATTAAAATACTTTTTGGCAACCTTAATAACCATGGGGTCTATTTCCGCAATGTCAAGGTATGTATCGGGAAAATGACGTTTAATATATTTTACCATAGAGCCCCCGCCTAAACCTAAAAGCAAGGTTCTTTTTAGATTCTTTTGCAAATATAGCGTTGAGAGCATCAAGCGTGCGTATTCGAATAATACTTTATACGGTTTGTTTTTATCCATAATAGTTTGATAAACTTTTGTGCCGAAAACGAGATAACGGTATGATTTTTTATCGAAAACAATTAACCTGTAATAAACAGTGTTTCTGTCAAAAACGATTTTACGCTCTTTTCCTTTAAACTGGCCCATGATTATCTGCGTTAAAATTAATGAAAGGATTATTAATATTATTACCGTTGCTTTTAATTTAAGTTTCTTCATCTGTTTTATCTAACCCGAATAAAGTAATAATGAGTATATTTAATATAAATATAGCGAAAAAGATGTATAAAATTGTTGTGGTTTTATATTTAACAATCAAATAAAAAGACGTAAAAAAGGTACCGAATAAGTTGCCCGTTGTTGATATAGCGTAAACTCTGCCTGAGACTTTTCCGGCGTGTTCCAATTCAACGGAAAGACGTTTTATTAAAATTGGCGAAATCATGCTTAAGCAAAAAATTAAAGGGAAAAAAACAATCATGGTGGCTAAAAAGGGTTTCAATATTCTTTGTGTGTTCATTGCATTGGCGGAATCCGAATGTTCCACTAGCCCTGATGATTCAAACCAACGGGAAATCCACTCGAAAATAACTTTATATGACGAGGCAATGTAAAGCAGCAAAACCAAAGAAATAGCGCTAATAATAAATAACGTGTTTTTTTTCGTTGACAATTTACCCCCGATATAATTACCGAGAGAAACGGATAAAAGTACAATGCCTATTAGGTTTGCCCACACAAAAATATCCGTGCCGAAATACGGGGCAATCATTCTTGAGCCGAGCATTTCAACGCCCATTAAAACCGTTCCGTATAAAAATGAAACGGTATAAAATAATAATTCTTTTGCTTTTGTTCCTGTTTGAATGTATAGTTTCACTTTGTTAAAATAAAAACAAAAGCTTAATAATCCAATACTAACGTAAGTTTTTTTTCATTTTTAATGATTAATTTATAGTATAAATTAAATTATCGGTAATTTGCCCCGCGCAAATCCTTACCCATTGAGTTTGTAAAATCAGCGCCCCAAATTAACGCATTATAAAAATTGGCACCGCCCAGATAGGCCCCTGTGAGTTTGGCTTTTTTCAAATTTGCTTCCCCAAAATTAACGTTTTTAAGGTTACTTGAAGAAAGGTTTGCGTAAGACACATTTGCCCTTAAAAAATTAGAATCAACTAAACTCGTTCCCCGTAAATTTGCTTTGTGAAGGTTAGCGTTCATAAAGTTTGCGTTTTCTATGTTTGAAAAAGATAAATCCGCGCCTGATAAATTCGTGCCTCTGAAATCAACGTTTTTCAAACTTGCATTTTTTAGGTTGATACCGGATAAATTCCACCCTGCAAATATCACGTTGTTTAATACTATTTTTTCAGAAGGGTTATTTTGACGGAAAGCGTTCCATGCACCAACGCCTTTTTTTAATATTCTCATTTGTTTTGCATTATATGAGCCTTTAATAGCGCCTGAAAAATCAGCATTTTTAACATTGTGTAAAATAGCTCCCGTTAAAATAGTATTTTTTAGATTTGCGTCTTTTAAATTCGCGCCTGTAAGGTTTGCGTATTTTAGGTTTGCACCGGATAAATCTGCGCCGGATAAATCCGCTCCTGAAAAATTAGCATGCCTTGCGTTTGCTTCATTTAATTTAGCGTCAACGAGTTTAGCGCTCACAAGTGTTGCCCTGACCATATACGCTTTGTTTAAATTCGCGCCCGTTAAATCCGTTTTGTTTAAATTTGCTTTTCTTAAATCCGCGCGTAAAAAATTAACGTATTTTAACTTCATTCCTGAAAGCGGGGCATTTGCAAGATTAATATTTGCAGCAACGTGTTTTTCCCTCCATATATTCCACGTTCCAACGCTACTTTTTAAGTATTGGACTTGTTTTTGGTTGTACGTGAAAAGTGATATGGAAACCAAAAATAAAAATAAAATTGTTTGAATTACTTTTAATTTTTTAAACATTTTCCCCTCGGATATTTTAAAAACTTATATAAAATATAAGTTCTGACATATTTATAGTAAACGCTTTTTAAATATTTAATTAAAATCGGTTTTAAAACGTTTCATTATTATAATACGCTGAAAATATTAATAATTTTTCAATTAAAATATTTTAAAGGAATAAAATTATTGTATTTTATTTTAGTTCATTGTAGAATACTTATAACAATTATTGATTTAGGGAGTAAATAATGCAGGTTTTTGAAGAAAAAATAAAAGCTTTGCAAATTCCGGAAAATGTAAAAACTGATTTAAAGAGTTTTATTTCCGAGGCCAACTCGGTTTTTATGGATGAATTAATTTGCTGTTATGTTTACGGACCTGCGGCAAAAAATGAATTTGTGCAAGGTGTAAGCGGTGTCAACTTGATGATTGTAGTCAAAGCTCTTGATATTGTAAAAATCGAAGGCATTGCGGATAAGGCAAAAGCTTACAAAACGGGTTCAAGTTTGATTCCCAGGTTTTTGACGAAAAAGAACGTGCTAACCGGCTTAGACGTTTTCGCTATTGATTATTACGAAATACAAAAAGAAGGCATACTTGTTTTCGGTGAAGATATTTTGAAAGACGAAAGTATTGAGCAAAAGCATTTAATTTTTCAGCTTGAACGAGATACAAAAGCAATGCGCATGAAAATTATTCAAGGATATTGGAGAAGTGTGGGAGAGACACCTGCTTTGCGTAAAATCCTTTTTGTTAATATGCGGCAGTTATTAAAGTTGTTGCGTATTATGCTTGATATTAAAAACGTAAAGTATGAAGGAGTTACCGAAGTTGTGCTTCGTTCATCTGAAATAGTGAAGTTTGACCCTGAAATATTTTCCAGTTTGCTTAAAATGCGTAAAGAAAAAAAAGAGTTTAATAAAAACGAACTCGTTCTTTATACACGCGAGCTTTTTAACGTAATCGCATTAATGGATGATTACTTTGACGAGTGGAATAAGTAGGAGGATTTAATGCTTGCTTTTTTATACATGCCCGGCCCTTCATTTATCATAGCTTATATTGTTTGGCTGGTGATTATATTTTTTATAGCAAAAGGCGCTTTTCAGATTTTATATAAACGAAGCGGTTTTGACGTTGACAAAGGTTCTGATGCTATTCCGTTTCTAACCAATCAGGAAAAAGCGTTTTTAATCGGAGGGAAAAAGCGTTTGTTTGAGGTTATGCTTGCAGCGCTTATTAAAAATGAATTTGTAAAGCTTAACGAGCAGAGTACTTTAATAATAGAACAGGGAAAATCCTCCGGTGAAATTTCAGATTCAATTCAGAAAATGATTTACGATAGAATAAAATCCGGTCAGGTCGACCCTAAAAGTTTAATGCAATCAGTTATAACTGACCCGGGATTTGTAGGGCTTAGTAATGCAATGATGCAGAGTATAGAAAAAAAAGGGCTAGGGATTTCCGATGCGGATAAACAACGTTTAATGTGGATTAAATTTCTTGCCATGTCTGCGGCATTAGCTCCAGGATTAATTAAATTGTTTCACGCTCTTGCTAGGGGAAGGACAAATGTTTTCTTTTTAATTATTGCTCTTTTCGTTGCAGGAATTGCAATGTACGTTTCTTTAAAAATACCTAAAATGCATCCTTCTTCCCAACGCGTTATCGATAGAATGAAGCAAAAAGCGGCTCAACGCGAAAGAACGGAAGATAACCTTATTGACGATGTTGCCGTTTACGGATTTGACGGTTTTGGTTATTATCCCGGCTATTCAATGTACACCGGAGTTTTTGTAGGGCTTGCTATGAGCAGTATGTGTGCAACGTGTACCTCTTGTGTTTCCTGTTCGTCGTGCTCTTCCTGTTCTTCCTGTAGTAGTTGCTCATCGTGTTCGGGATGTGGTGGCTGTTCCTCGTGTTCTTCATGTTCAAGTTGCGGCGGATGTGGCGGATGCGGAGGTTGCGGGGGCTGCGGTTAATGCAAAAACCAGTAACTTTTCCCGGTGAGCCGTTTTTTTTACAATGGCACATCACGGATGCCTGTAACCTTCGATGCAAACACTGCTATTGCATTGATTATACTCAAAAATCCGTAGACAACGATAAACTTAAACACGTTATAAATGAATATGAAAAACTTTTGAAATATCTTGGCAAAAAGGGCAGAATCCAATTTGCCGGCGGCGAGCCTCTTGTTAGCCCTGTAATTTACGATTTAATCAAAGATGCGCGTGAAAGAAATATGGCTGTTAGAATTTTGTCGAATGGGACAATAATCAGCGATAAAATTGCAGCGAAAATACGTGATTCCGGATGTTACATTGTTCAGGTGAGTATTGAGGGAAGTAAAAAAGTTAACGATAGCATTCGTGATAAAGATAGTTTTAAACTTGCTCTTGAAGGGATAAAAACTTTGCGTTCTAACGGAATTGAAGTTACCGTTGCCATGACATTATCCAGAACTAACGTTTCGGAAATTCCTTATGTTTTTAAGCTTGCTGCAAAGTATGCAAACCGTCTTGGTTTTCACCGTCTTGTGCCAATTGGAACGGGTGTGGGTATGATAGATGAAATGCTTACTCCTGCTGAGTTATTAAAAGCGTATAAACAAATATATAAATTAAAACAAAAATACCCTGATTTACTCGTTCCTTTGCGCGACCCTGTGTGGCGTGGTTTTTTTGAACGCAACCCTGATGCACTTTCAGGGTGTTCGGCAGGATATAACGGATTATGCGTGGGAACTGGTGGGGATGTTTATCCTTGCCGTCGTTTACCGGTTAAAATAGGCAACGTTTTTGAAACTCCGCTTACCGAGTTATGGAATACTGAAATAATGCAGGATTTACGTAACCGGCAAAAACGTAAAGGTATTTGCGGTGTTTGCGAATTCTCAAAATCTTGTGGCGGATGTCCTGGAATTGCATACGCTGTTACAGGGGATTATATGGAACAAGACCCGCAATGTTTTAAATCAATAAGACAAAAGGATTTTGAAACAAAACAGGAAAAAAATTCAGGGAAAGTTATAATAAAATAGCAATACTAGTTTTTTTTTAAAGGACGTTTTTTATTTAAGTTAGGTGATTGTTGATAACCTTATGATTTAATTTACTAAATAATACCATTTCGCTTTGAGGTGGAATGTATCTTAAAAAAATGATAAAGACAAATGTCGGTAGGGAACGCGTATATACGTTCTTTGCAAAACGTGTTAATATTATAAATCAAAGCTAATCGGAATAAATTAAGACTTATCCATATTTCCCGTTTTGTAACCGTTTTCATCTATCTCAACCGTATTAAAACCAATGGATTTTAATTTTTGTTTAATTTTATCTTGTATTTCTGATAAATCTTTGATTCTGTCTTTATTAACTTCAATAACGCATTTTTCACCGAAATTTCTTACTCTGCAAAGAGAAAACCCTTGTTGTTTTAAATAATCTTCTGCAAGTTCCACTTTTTGTAACTCTTGATTGGTTATTTTAACATCATAGGGAAACCGGGAAACGAGACAAGCCGAAGAGGGTTTATCCCAAACTGGTAGCCCGAAACGCTTTGCAAGTTGTCGTATTTCATTTTTACTTAAATCCTTTTTTATAAAAGGAGAAATTATTCCAAGCTCTTTAAGCGCTTTAATTCCGGGGCGGTAATCTTCCAAATCATCCGTATTGGTGCCTTCAATAACGTAATAAAAACCGAGTGAATTTGCCTTTGAGACTATAATTGAAAATAAAGCTTTTTTGCAATAATAACAACGCTTATGCCCGTTTCCATTTTCGTTAATAATTTTCACGTTGTCTATCGTTAATATATCCGGATTAAGCTTCATGTTTTTAGCGTTTTCAATTGCATATTTAATTTCGCTTTCCGGTGTTGCGGGAGTATTCACAAGCAATGGTTTTACTCTTCTTTTCGGCAAGGCGGTTTTTGCAACGTGGAGGAGTAATGTGGAATCAACCCCGCCGGAAAATGCCACGGCAACGCGTTTTAATTCTTTTAAATAATACATTAGTTCGAGGAGTTTATCGTCAATATTTTTGCTCATGGTATTAATATAACGAAAAAGTTTATGAAACTCTATTCTTAGATATTAATGCGCTGATTTTTTTAAGCGGAGTAGTTTGGCATAAAACAATGCGTTTACAGTTTATTTATGCGAATTAGGAAATAAAAATAGCTTTTTAATTTGCAAAAATAACTATTAAACAGAGGCGGCAAAGTCCATTGTACCCTCTATGAAACTATATTTTTGTTTCGATTATTAATAAATTGAACTTTTACCTAACTTGAAATTTGCATTCCTTCCTTATTTCGTAGTTTAAAAAAATGGAATTTTTATCCATTTATAAACTTGCGCGCGTATTATTATGGATTATTAAAAACAATATTGAATTATGCTAAAATGTATTATATTTTTGATAATTTTAGTGAATATTTTTAATTTTTATTTTATAATAGTTATACGTTAAATGGATGGCTGGAGAACTAATTTTGAGTTATTTATCTGCTAAAAATATTAAACCCATATTCTTTGTACTGCTTTTATTATTTTTTTGGTTTTTTTTGTTTAAAATTCTGCATTTTAACGGCGTTATTTATTCTGCGGATAATAGAGGGCTGACGCGGGAACACATAGCACGAATAAACCGTGAACTAATTTTTAAAATAGAGATAACGAATTTCAAATATGCAAGCTGGAATATTGAAGAGTACATGAAGGACGAATTCGAGAAGGTTGCATCTAAATTACGCGTTATTATTAACAAAGCAAAGCAATACAAAGTTTACGATAAAATGAAAGTGATTATAATCGGATATTCCGATGCTGACGGTCCATATAACAAAAAGTTAAATGCGTCGAAAAAACGTGCTTTGTCCGTTATGAATTTTCTCATTAAAAACGGTTTTGATAAGAGAATTTTTTCTGTTTATTGGCGTGCGGATAAAGAGTTGAAAGATAGAGCAAAGCCAAAGTCTCCGGTAAACAGGCGTGTTTTAGTGATTTTTGAAGGACTTCCTATTCCTGTAAAAAAAGGCAAAACCGGGGATGATACGGTTGATAAGATAACGAGAATGGGTTTTCGAAATATTCGTTATTTTAATAAAAAAACGGGTAAGCAGTATAAAGCAGATGAAAACAACGTAATAAATATAAAAAAGCAAGGCGTTATTCATGTAAAAGGCGAGGTGATTAGTTATCTTCCGGGGGATGAGATTTTCGTTCGTGTTAGAAATATTGACGTTCCTGTTAGGGTTAATGATGACGGTTCTTTTGAAGCGGATATAGTGGTGTATCGGGGAGTTAATTACGTTACTTTTATACAAACGCGGGGTAAACGAAATATCAGGCGTTCGGATATAATTAAAGTCGTTTCCTCTATTCCCGTATTGAAATATCAATTTCAATTGAAATGGGATGGTTACGGTGATTTGGATTTATGGGTGGAATTCCGTGATACAGCAGTTTTTTTTGCGAGCAGAAAATTTACTCAAAATATGGGCAAGAAATCTATCAATATTGTTCTTGATGTTGACAACCGCTTTAGTTATGGTCCTGAGAATATCCGCGTTTACGATGCCCCTAAAGGAATGGAGCTTAAAGTTTCCGTTGATTATTTTAATAATGTGCCATGGAAAAATGAAAAGTGGTTTTATTACGATAGAAATGACAGCAAAGTTAATTATACTTTATTCGTTTTTGACGGTTATGGTAAATTAATAAAAACCATTCACGGTGTATTCCCTAAGCGTGCCGCAGTAATGCCTGGTGCCGGTCGCAAACTGCTTGGAATTTTTAAAGTAAAAAATTAAGCGTTGTTTTTTATAACAACGCTTAATATATGTTTATTCGTGTAATTTCGTTTTTACTTGAATCTTTGAATATTCATCCCATTTGTTACTGGATTTAACGAAAAATCTATAATTGGAATTAATTAAAAGATATATCCCGCGTTTATGATCAAATATTTTTTTACCGGTAATAGTGACCTTGTAATTATCCTTTTTATTTTTGATACCGTCTTTTGTTCCTTCATACGTTATTAATACAGCGTCATTTCCCTTGTATTTAACGTATCCTTTGAATTTAGCGGTTAAATCTACCTGATAGTTTTTACTCTGTACAGGTGCGGTAAGAGATGTTTGCCATGTATCACCTTGTTTAACTTCTTTATCTGCAAAGGTAATGGTGGTTTGGAAATTTCTTAATTGTTTTATTTGGATTTCTACAGTGCCGGTTTTGTCCATTTTTAATTCCATTGAATTAACCATGGGTTTTGTAACTTTTCCGTCAATTTCGAGTTTTTCAAATGTATATTTTAGTTTAGCTTTTTCACCTTGTTCCATTACATCTGTATATTTAGTTAAAAAATCAAAACGTACTTTTGTAGGATTTTTTTTGCCTTTATGATGTACAATGGATGTAACCGAAGTGTTGTAAGTCTGGCCTTCTTTAAATTTATATTTTAGTAAAACAGGAGGTCCGTCTTTAACTTCCATTTTCTTTTTACATGCAGTAAATAAAGCAAAACTAATTAATATTGCAATAATAGTTTTTCTAAACATTTTTAAATTCTCCTTTTGTGGATTGATGTTGTTATTATATCAAATTAGATTAATAGTGCAACCATGTGTATTAAAAAAAAGATGGATTTTAAAAAAAATTACATAATTGTTTAAATTTTGTTTAATAAATGGGATAATATTTTATCCGGTCAGGGTTTTTTCCCCATTTTTATGCATATTTTCTCTCATATCACTTATTTGAACTGTAAATTCGCTTCCTGACTTGGTTTTGCTTTTAACTTCTACATACCCTCCCAACAATTTGGCAAGTTCCTTTACAATGGCAAGTCCTAGTCCCGTACTTTTCACCTTGGCTATTTTTGATGACTGAATGTATTTATCGAAAATTATATTTATATCTTTTTCGTTAATACCCACTCCGGTATCAGAAACATAAATGAACAATATTTCCTCAATTGTTTTGATAATAACACTGACGCTTCCTTGGTCAGTAAACTTGAAAGCATTTGAAACTAAATTATATATTATTTGTTCTACTTTCATTTTATCAGTAAAAAAAAAGTTGCTTTCAATTTCAATGTTTAGTTTTACTTCGTTTTTTTGATAAGGCACTGCTGCCTCTTTAATTATTTTTTTCAAATCGGGCAGAAATATTTTAGTAATTAGAATGTCCATATTTCCACTTTCAATTTTAGAAATGTCGAGCAAATCGTTTATAAGCTGAATAAGGCGTTTCCCGCTGTTAAATATTCTTTCAGCTATGTCTTTTTGTTCATGGGTTAGCTGTCCGATTATCCCTTTATTTAAAGCGCGCGAAAAATTGATAATCGCATTTAACGGTGTACGTAAATCATGGCTTATATTTGCCAGAAATTCGCTTTTTAACCTGTTGGCTTCTTCGGCTTCGTATCTGCTAATGCGTAATTTTTTTTCTATATTATTTTTATTCGTTATATCTCTTAAATGAAGGATAAAAAATTTTATGCCTTGTTCTTTTCTTATTATAACCGGAGTGATAATAACGTCGAATTGACGGAAAGTGTTTTTAGTAAATTTTTTTTGTTTTGCATCAACTTTATAAATATCAAACTCATTTTCATATTTTATAGTATTTCCTTGAAGAAGTTCCTCTTTACTATCTTCGGGGATAATGTCTGTGTTGAATAAATTTATGGGTTTAAATTTTTCTTCATTATTTATTTCAAGATAATTGGTCGCCGCTTTATTCTGTTGAATTAGTTCACCTTTTGAATTAAAAACCAATAAACCGATAAATGATTCCTCGAAAATAGTCCTGAACTTTTCTTCGGATTCCCTTGTTTTTTCCTCAGAAATTTTTCTCGTGGTAACGTCAATGCAATAAATTATCACGTTAATAATTTTATGCTCACTATTAAAAACAGGATAAGCATGAATTTCTGATATATTATTATTTATTTTTTTTTCAACTTTAACTGATTTTTTATTTTTAATAACGCTTTTTAACGGGCAAAATATTTTTTTTTCAACACACGGTTTATTTAAAGAGTGAAGTGATTTGTAACACTTATCTCCGTATTTTATATTATTATGGTGTGCAGCAGAATTTGCCATAACGATTTCGTAAGTATCCGGGTTAATTACAAAAAACGGATAAGAAAGTGATTCAATTATACTATTTATGAAACGGTTTTGTTTAAGTAACGCGTTATTTGTTAATATTAAATCCGTTGTCCTTTCAAATATTCGTTCTTCAAGCTCTTTTTGGGATAATACTAATTTGTTTTTTTCCCGTTTTATTTCGTCTATGTTAATTAAAATACCTTTCAAATATATATTTTTCCCGTTTTTATCCCGAATTATTTCGCCTTCATCCTTAAACCAAATACTTTGCCCATGATTGTTAAGCAAACGATATTCCATGCTATATGGCGAATGCAGTGTATTAATGTTTTTTAATATAGAAGTTATGTAATTTTTATCTTCCTTAGCGATAAATGATAACCAGTTTTTACTTTTTTTCCTGATACTTTTTTCAGTAAATCCTAAAATTATTTCAGCTTTATTGTTTAGATGCAATAAAGGGTATTTGTTTTTAGAAATATCAATTTTATACGAGATAATATTAGCATTTTCAGGGAAATTTTCACCCGCCGGATTATATTTTAATACTTTATTTTTGCTTTGCGTGATTAAATAATTTTTAATAAATATTGCGGATAAAAAAAAGAAATACGTTGCACTTAATCCTATCGCAAATAAATTGATATAAAAAAAATAATTTAATTGTGCAGAATAAGGGAATTTGGCTGTTAAATATATATCAAGTGTGATAACGAAGAAAAGCATTCCTGCTGTAATATATAAAACGTATTTTTCAAAGGTGTTTTTCATAGATTTTCCGTATTTTTTTTTCTTTTTTAACAACGCTTTTTTTAAATTATTTTTTTCTTTTTAGTTTGAATTATAAAAAGATGTAAATCTGTGTATTTTAAACAAAAATTTTATTAGAAATACTTTGATTTTAAGGTAACTTGCATTAATATTATTAAAATAAATTTAATATTACGATAGACTGTATTGTTATAAATATTACTTAAAATCATTTGTTTGTTTTTGCAGGTATATCGGGGACTTTGAATAATGGTTAATTGTCATTTGCATAATGCAATTTTTAATTCCGTAGATGAGGGTATTTTAGTACTCGATGCTACTACAGGGGAAATTATTGATTGCAATGAAATTTGTGAGAAATATTTTAATTGTGATAAAGATAACGTAAAAGCTAAGAAAATATTTGACCTCACTAATGAATTTAATGATATAAAAAAATGGAATAGTTTTGTTAACGAAATTAAAGTTAAAGATTGTATATCAACAGATATTATTTTAACCCCGCAAATTTCCACGTCCAGTAAATTAGTTATTTATAAAAATTTATTCGTTAATGCTCCGGGTATGGATTATCTCGTTGTTTTTATTAAAGAAACGCAAAGCCAAAAAAAGATTAATAAAATAGAAGATGAGCTTTTGATTTTTAAAACGCTTGCGCAAACAGCGGGCTATGGTCTCGGTGTTGCAACCATACAAGGTAAAATTGTTTACGTTAACGAATATATGGCAACTGTTCACGGATATTCAGTTGATGAATTGAAAGAATTACAATTTTATTCATTATTGGCAGATTATGAACTTGAAAATTTAGAAAAAATTGACAAAGAATTGTTTAAAAACGGCACCACTAAACCTTTTTATATTGATCATAAGAAAAAAGACGGCACAATTTTCCCCATGCTTATGAATATATCATTAATAAACGATGAATCTGGCAAGCCAGCGTATTTTACTGCCGCGGCTATGGATGTTTCAGAACGAAAAAAACAACAGCAGGAGTTAACGATTAAAGATTGGGCATTAGAGTCTTCAAGCAACGCGTTTGCTCTTGCAGATATGGACGGCAAAATTACTTATGTTAATCCTGCTTTGGTGGAAATTTTCGGATATGATAATAAAGAAGAAATTTTAGGTAAAACCCCGCTTGATTTCTGGTACAATAAAGAAAATGCTTCTAAGGCATTGGAAAAAATTCAGAAACACGAAAGATGGGCGGGTGAATTTCAGGGCGTTAAAAAACACGGGCAATCTTTTTATCTTGAATGGTCAGCAAGTTTAGTAAAAGACGAGCATGGCAATCCGATTAAAATGGTTGCAACTATGAATGATATATCCGAACGAATAGATAATCAAAGGGAATTGATTGTCCGTGATTATGCTATAGAATCCGCAATTAACGCGTTTGTTATGTCTGATTTTAACGGCAATATTGAATTTGTAAATAACGCATTTCTAAAAATGTTCGGTTGTAAAAATAAAAAAGACGTTATAGGAAAACACGTTTCGGAATTTTGGGCATCACCTGAAATGGCCAAAGCTATTATAGAAAAGGGAGTCAAAGAAGGAAGCTGGATAGGCGAGTTTACAGGTAAAAAACGGACAGGTGAAAATTTCTATTGTCGTGCAAACGGCAGCGTTGTTTTTGATCCTGAGAAAAATCCCATTGGTCTTGTGGCAACTATCGTGGATATAACAGACATTAAAAAGGCATACGAAGAATTATTAATAAAAGACAAAGCAATAAAAAGTTCAATTAACGGAATTGCTTTTGCGGGTTTGGATAATTGCATTACTTACGTTAACGACTCGTTTCTTGATATGTGGGGATATGAAAAAAGCGCAGAAGTTTTAGGCCGACTAACCAGCGAGTTTTGGGTTGCTGAGGAAAAAGCTGAAAACGTTGTTCATGAATTATTTGAAACGGGAAATTGGGTCGGAGAGATGATTGCCGAAAAAAAACACGGAGAGGAGTTTTACGTTCAGGTATCTGCAAACTTAATCCGCGATGATAATGACGCACCGTTTGCTTTAATGGCTTCATTTTTAGATATTACCGAACAAAAACAATGGCGCGAACAATTGATTATGCAGGATAAAGCAATTAACGCTTCAATTAACGCTATTGCTTTTGCAAATTTAAATAACGAAATAACTTCCGTGAATGATTCTTTCCTTAAAATGTGGAATTGTAATAATATTGATATGGTGCTCGGGCGTAAAACGGATGAGTTTTGGTCAAGCGAAGAGCAGGCAAAAGAAGTATATGAAACTCTTATGAAGCGCGGCAGTTGGATAGGCGAAATGAAAGCGGTAACAACGGATGGTATTCACTTTGAGGTTCAGGTTTCCGCTACTATGGTAACGGATGAAATAGGCATCCCTTTAACGTTAATGGCATCTTTTGTTGACATAACCGAACAGAAAAGAGCAAAAGATAAACTAAAAGAGAGTGAAGAGCGTTTTAGGTCGGTTTTTGAATCAAGCGGCGATTGTATTTTGGTATGGGATAAAGATTACAATTATTTATATGCTAATCAGGCAGCAATAGACCATGTAGGCACAACGCGGGATAAAGTTATTGGCAAAAATATGCGACAAGGGTTAGGCCATGTACCTGAATTTATGAACTTATGGATGAAACGCGTTGATCAGGCATTTGAAATCGGCGATGCTTTTCGCGTTGAAGATAAAACATTTATAGGAAATAACAAGATTTACAGCGAATCATCTGTTTCCCCAATTAGAAACGCAGACGGAGAAATTTTTGCTGTAAGTGTGGTTTATCGTGATATTACTGATAGAAAACAAGATGAAGAAACCATACTTAAATTCAAAACAGTAATAGATAACGCAAACTTTCCCGTTGCTTTATCAGATATGAAAGGCGAAATTGTCTATGTCAACGAAAACGCTTACCGCACTACCGGTTATTCTAAAAATGAATTAATCGGCAAGAAATTGAGTGTGTTTGCGGCTGAAGGACAAGAATCAGTTATCGCTGAAGTATTTGATAGAATGCAAAAACAAGATAAAGTCGGACCTGTTGAAGTATGGCATAAGAAAAAAGAAGGTACTAGTTTTCCCGTTTTAGCCAACGCATTTATTATTAAAGATCTTGAAGGCACTCCTTCTTTCATTGCTCATACCGGTTTAGATATAACGGACTTAAAAGAAGCGCAAAAGCGCATTTTGCGCTTTAAAACAATAATTGATAATGCAAATTTTGGCATCGGTATAGCGGGCTTAAACGGACGCGTTATGTATATGAATAATACGTTTTGCAATTATTTAGATTATGAGTCTTCTGAAGTTGTGGGCAGAGATATAAAAGATTCTTATCC
>CAYUYT010000008.1:0-26622 GCA_964449345.1 uncultured Spirochaetia bacterium
TAATAAAATAAAAGAGAGTATTTCCGGTGATGATGCCGGGAACTCGGCAAGGGATAAAATTTTTGATTAATTTTTATGAATTTGAATAATACTAAAGGTGAGTTAATTATGAGGAGAATTACAGCAATTACGCTAATGCTTGCGTTAATAATATTTATGGCTGCATGCGGCGGAGGCGGTTCTAGCAAGCGAAGTGCGGGTTCACGTTTTCACAACACGTACGGAGCAGACTGGTCGCCAAGAGAATTGAGCCAAGTTGCCCAAAAAATGGTAAAAAGTATGTCAAACGCTCATTGGTTTAAACGCGCAAATTTCGCAAAAATCCGCTGGGTGCTTGCTAAAGAAATGGCAAATGATACAGACGAACACATTAACACTAGAGTAATAATGGAAAAAATTCGTACACAATTGATTAACCGTTAGGGTGTCCGCTTTGTAGACGATGAGGCATTGAAAGACATTTTAAGACAGCAAAAACTACAACAAAGCGATTTATTTGACAGAAGCACGGTAGTAAAAGTTGGACGCTTAGTAGGGGCACGTTTAATGATTCGCGGAAGAATTACCAACATGAGAAGACGTGCAGGCAGGGAAACAGCAAATTTTATTATAGTAAGAGTTTCCGTAGTTGATATGCAAACAGGCGATATTCGCTGGGAAGATGATTACGAAAAAAGAAAACTTAACATCCGAGGAAGATATAGATAAAATATTTCAATTATAAGGGCGCTAATTTTAGCGCCTTTTTTTTATATAAAATTAAATAATAATAAAAATTTGTATTAATAATTATGTTTAAATATATTAAATTTTTAATACTTTAAATTTTATTAGGAGATAAACCAAGATGAAAAAAATAAAGAAGTGTTTTTCATATTTATTATTATCATCGATTTTGATAATTTCCGGTTGCGGAGGCGGTCGTAGCGGCGGGGTAACTTATGATAGACAAATGAGCAGACCATTGTCACTTTACAGGCATTTTAAATTTAAATCCGCTGTAAAATCAATGGCGGGAGAAGTTAATAGAGTAGTAAAAAAAGTACCTGTTGACAGGTATATTGCCTTTTTAGATTACGGTAAGATGTCTTTGGCAGCCAGATATTATAAACGCGCAATAAAATATATGACGATTTGCGAAAGGCGTTTTCTAAATATTGAAGGCACTATATCAATAAAAGAAGAAGTTTCTGCTATTTTTACTAATGATACAGCAAAAGAATATATACTAGAACCACATGAAATCATTATGATTAGCCCATATTTGGCTTTATCATATGCGGGTAATGAAGATTATAAAGGCGCATACATTGAGCGGAACCGTGTTATGAACCGCGTTGCCGAATATATAAACAGAACGCAAAAATACTGGTTAGAAAATCCTTTTGCACGTTACCTTTCCGCTGTTTTATACGAAAGACAGGGTAGGTTGCAGGACGCAAAGCTTGAATACCGAAAAATACTACAAGCTTCAAAAAGAGCAGGAAAATTTAAAGGAGATGCGGCAGAATCACTAAGAAAACTCGGCAGAGGTGATAACGGACAACTCGTTTTGTTTATAGATATGGGTATCGCACCAATCAAAAAACAAGACATTTTCGATAAAAAAGTTAGAACAAGAAACGGGGTTTTACAGGTTAAATTTGCATACCCTGTCATGAGAAGATTCCGCGGTAACCGTATTAAAAAAGCAAGAGTCTTTGTTGATGACAAAGAGGTAGGGGAATCATTCATAATATATAATTTGGAAAAAGTTATAATGACCCAGTTTAAAAAAAATAAAAGTAAAATAAGAAATAGTATATTACAACGCGTTATCCCCCGATTACTTGCTCAGGCCGCAGGACAGTCATTGCAAAGAAGTAAAAATACCGGAGTTAAAATTGTAGGCGCTTTAATGAACATTGGATCAAAAGTAAGTATGGCTATTGAAAGAGCAGATACGAGGAGTTGGTTATCATTACCTAAAATGATACATGTTTTTAGAGACAGAAATATTGAGCCTGGAGCACACACTATTAAGATTGAATATTTAGATGGTTCAGGTAGAAAAATTGCAAGTTCAGGCACACGAAAAATAAATATTGAATCTAAAAGAGACATTCGAATTCAGTATTTTGCCGCGCCGTATTAAAACTTTTTTTTATAATCTTAAAAGGGCTGTTTAAACCGAACAGCCCTTTCTCGTTATTTTTATTCCAGCCCCCGTTATTTATTGGAATTTTAAATAAAAAAATGCTAATTTGTTTTGCATATTGAAAATAAATTAAACATTCAGAAAAAGCATATAATTTGTTGTTTGGACTTAGGTACTTTGCCAAAATTATCAATAAAATCATACAAAATCATTCAATTTTGGCTATTTTTTTTTAAAATAATACTTGATTTTTCATAAATACTTTTCCCGTTTTGCAGTATAATATTCAATAGGTTAAATAAAATAAATGACGGTACATCTTTATTTTTTGCCTTTTTTTCTTTAAATTGTTTTTTAAAACACTTTTTATTGTTATAATTTATGTTAATAACACAATTCCTTGGAGGGGGACAATAATGTTTATAAATACTTTTCTTGAAATAAGCCAGAAAATCGTTGACGGATTATACTTTTTTGCAAATTCACAAATTTGTATGATGAGAGATATGTTCAGTTATTAATTTTTTATTAACTGTGTGTTTTTAAAATATGTATTTTATTAAGAAAATTACTGTGAAAAAACCTATATTTTTTTTTATAATTTTTATTATTTTTCTCTGCAATAATATTTTCACCGAAGATGAACCCTTGTATAAACCTGAACAGGATATGATTGTTTTTCAAAGCACGCGTTCAGGTAATTTGGATATATTCAAAATGTATCCTGACGGAAGATGGATAAAAAATATAACACAATCTCCAATTTTTCTCGAAACCGATTATTCTCTTAACGGAGATGGATGGAGAATAACATATTGGTCAAACCGAAATAATAAAGACTTAATCATTGTTTCCGATATTTTTGGTAAAACTGTAAGAATTATTACAAAAGGCATAGCTTTTGACGGTAATCCGGTTTGGTCACCGGTAGAAGATTTAATTGCATTCGTCAGCAACCGCGATGGTAACCATGAGATATATTTAATGAGACCTAGCGGACATGCCGTAAAAAGAATGACATTTAGCTCTTTTGTGGATAATAATCCAATTTGGTCAAATAACGGAAAATACATTGCTTTTAATTCCAATCGTAACGGTTATAAAAACATATACCTATTAGATATAAAAAAATCGGGGCAAGTAAAGAACATTAGCAGTTCGAAAAGCCAAGATAGTGATTTTAAATGGTCGCCAGATGATAAATCATTAGTTTACGTTTCAAATAGAGACGGCAACAAAGAAATTTACCTTACTTACATTGACGGTTCCAAAACAACGCGTTTAACATCTAATTACGTTGACGACATAACACCGGCATTTTCACCTGACGGAAAAAAAATTTGTTATTCAAGTCGAAACAATAACAAACTGGATTTATTTTTAATGGATATAACCGGAAAAAATAAAGTTCGTTTAACGAATTCCAAAGGGGATGATTACAGACCGGTATTTTCACCTGACGGGAAAAAAATAATTTTCGTTTCTACACGCGACGGAAATAAAGAAATCTATATTATGGATATTAACGGTAAGAATCAGACAAACCTTACGAATCATCCCGGAGATGATGACTATCCAATATGGAAAAAACTAAAAGAACGCGATGACTAATTTATTATTTTAACACCTACTCCCTATTTCGCATAATATACGTTATGTTAACTTACCTTAAATCACGGTTATGTAAGGACTTACAAAACCGATTTTTTAAAAAACTCTTGTGTAAGTATGGTTTAATTACTAGAATTAAATCAAAAAATTACACGAGGGTTAAAAATGTTTCATGCCTTTAAATTTAATATTAAAAGCATATTCAGGCCTTTTTGACATAAGTCTGCACTCATCAATATTTGATAATTTTCGATTAATTTCATTATCAAAACGTTTGAAATCATCTTTCTTATTTTTCATAAAAAACCTATTTTCCTCTCCCCTTTGAAATAAAAATTGTGATTAAAAATCTAATTTATTAACCACATTTTCTCCCAATTCAAATGAGATAGTGTGTTTTTTAAATCTTCAATTGTTTTTCCGTTCTGTTTGAGTATACGTTTTGCGCTTTCAAGATGGCTAGCAGCATTAGCTTTCCGGCCTCTTGAATTGTAGTACTCGTATAAAAAATAATGGCATAAATCGGGTTTAAATCCAAGGCGAATAGCCCTGATAAAATTTTTAATATTTCTTGTGTTAAGTAAATTTGAACGCCTATAATAAGCGCCTAAAAGGAAATACGCTCTGCCGAATTTCTTGCGGTAAACAGGTTCGGTTAAATCTGAAATTCTCCTTCTATAACGTTTTAGATAGTCAATTATTTCTTCTAAAACCTTTTTACCTTCGTTATTCATATCATTTTTGAAAAATATTTCTGATTTTAAATATAACATATCTATAAAACGGCTTTTATACTGCAAAGCGTCTTTATATTTAATAGCAACGTTAATTTCCATTATTGCCTGATCATAAAGTTTTTTTTGATTAAATATCCATGCTATCCAATAATAGCATTCAGCATAATTTTTTCTTTCATTAATCGCGTTTTCATACTCCTGTAAAGCATAAGCAAAATAATTAACCCCTTTTCTTCTGTAAAAGTCGCCTCGTGCCTTATAAGAATAAGAGGGGTTTCCCTGATAAACGCTAAATAAATTGAGGTTGAAAAATATTGAAATAATAAAAAACAAAAATATTCTTTTTTTCAAGACTCTTTCCTTAACAATTTATTTATTTGGAATATTAATAACTTGTCCGGGATAAATCAAATCCGGATTTTTAAGCTTGTTTACATAAATAATATTTATTGTCCTAACACCGTGCCTTGAAGCAATTTTCCAAAGTGCATCACCGTAACGAATTCTTACTTTACTTACTATGCGCAATCCGGCATCAGGTTCAACACTATATTTCGTCCTTGGTATTATACGTGCCGGTTTTGCATAAGCAAGGCGTTTTCTATTTGCTATTTGTGCTTTTTTAGTTACTGCAGGTTTTTCTTTTTTATTAACAACAGGCTTTGTTTCTTTTTTAACAATAGCGCGTTCACTTGAATTATCTATGCTTTTATCTTTATTTTTAAAAGCAATTTTTGACTTATCCATTTTATCATTATTTTGAACCGCCTTATTGCTTGTATCTTCAACTTTTACGTTGCTATTAGACAATTTTTTTTCATTTTTTAAATCCTCAACAAGCTGCCTATTAACCAATGAATCTTCTTTTTCATTAACAAGCTTATTTTCACCACTTGGCAATACATCGTTCTTTGCAATATTTTCTTTTTCTTTAAAATTGCTTTTAATCGGAGTATTTACGTTATCAGTAGTTATAAGAGAATTAACATTTTTATTAACACCGATTCTATCGCTCATAAGAACGACTATCATAAGAATAAAAGCAATTAATGCAATAATGTATATAATTAAATCAGATTTCTTTACTTTTAACGAATTTTCGTTGTAAGTAGCCATAATTTCCCTCCCGGTATAAAAATAACTTTTATTATTACTACATTCGGTAAAAAAAATAAAACCTTAATTAAAAAAAATACGAAAAAAGAAACAACAAATATAAAAACATTAACCATACGATAAACCAATCTTAATTATAACTATACAATAAATTAGAATATTTTCATATTTAAATTATAGTAAAAAATTAAACTAATACTTATAAAGTAATACATATGAATTAAATTCTAGTACCATATTTTTGCATTTATAAATATAAATTTATACACGCTTTTTTTTATAAGAATTCACATTCATTGATTTTTTAAAGCGAAATGGTTTTAAATAGCCTTAAAATAATAACAGCTTTGTTTGCTCAAAGCTGTTATTAGCGTTGTTAGTGTTTTGTTGTTGTTGTTGTTGTTATCGTATTCGTGAAATATCACGTTGTAGGGTCATTACAACTACGAGTGGGGTATTATAATTTTCGTTAGCTAAAATTACTTACTACTGGTGATTTTGGGAAATACATTTTAACTTTACAATATATTAAGACGGCAGCCGGGATTTACGTTATTCTTCTTAAACCACCCTCTGTTTACTTCCAGCGCATACATTGCCGGAATGCCGCTTGATATTATATTTTCATCTAACTTTTTCATTGATTTTATTACTTTAAGAATTTTATTCTCATCAAAAAAACCAATATCGAGGTCTATGTACGTGTTTTTCATCCAGAAATGCAATATCTTTGGCCGGGTATATACAAAAAGCATTCCTTTATTCCAAGCAAGGTGTTTTCTAAACATCAACCCCTTTGCTCTTGCTTTAGGAGTGCTTGCAATTTCAATTAATAATTCCTGCTTACATATAACAACTTTTTTCCGGTTATATTTTCCACGAGCAGCCGTAAAACAAGATAAAATCACCATCAATAATGTCAATGCAGTTATTTTTTTCACAAATAACCATATCATACCATACTTTTTCGTCAATCAAATTTCATTATATTTTAACAGTTTTCACGTTTTAAACTAACTATACTTAAATTTTTAAGAATGCCTAATATTTAATTTCTCACATAAGCTCTGCTACCATATGAGAAACCATTTCAGACGTAACGTTAAAACCGTTATTAGTCAACACCCAGAATATTTTTTCAAAATCCAGATATATTTCATCATGCAAGTATTTCACTGCTCTAAACACCCTATCCTGCTCTTTTGAAAAATCTGTTTCCCGTTTGTAGATTAAAACCTTAAACATTCTGCTATCAAGAACGAAAAAATAATCAACGAGTTTCCCCGTTCTTTTATCTAGCAACATTTTTTGATAAACGACAACTTCTTTCTTCAAGCTGTCTTCTTTAATTTTTGACAACTGAATTTCTACGCCAAGATTACTCATTTCTCTTTGTAACTGATTTGCAAGGTAAAACATTTTAAAGTTATAATTATTTACCCTGTAAAGCGATGGATTTGTCCATTCTGACGAATAAACTAACTTTGTTTTTTGAATTTCTTCGTTTCTAAGGTTATACCTATTTTGAACTAAATTCTTAGCGAACTCCTTAGAGTTCAATGTAACTTGTTTGCTACGTAAATATACCATGAGTCCCCCTCCCGATTCGGACATTTGTGGTTAACATAACGCTGTGATTTCTAACAAAATTATGATATAACTTGCATTATGTCAAGTTAAAAATGAATTTTTTTTATTTAAAATCAATAAAATTCAAATAGCTTTAATTTATTATATATTAAAGATTAATATAAATTCTTATTTATAAAGAATTTAGAATTTACTTTAAATTCCTACTTGATATATTTTTTAGAATAAAAAAAATATATTTATTTTTTTTTATTTACGTTGACTTATTGAAAATTTAAATTTATGCTCAATAAAACAACTATGAAAAAAACTATAATTGTTATTTGCTATATTCTTATTATTTCTAAGGCGTTATACACCCATTCTTTTTTTCACGTAAAAAAATTTCACCCTAACAATAAATCACTTAGGGTATTTTCATCTGGTATAAAATTTTTTTTAGATTTCCACCTTGACAGGTTTAATAAACTGTCTAAAGTAGACAATAAATATTTTAAAATTTTTGATAAAGCGGATCAAATTGATATAAAAATTGATGGCGATATTAAGCTTAAAGGTAAATTTTTAAGCGTTCAAATTGTAATATATCAAAGCGGAAGTTCAAAAATCAAAATAGTTGAAAAATTTTCAAATATGGCTGAAATTCTTAATAAAATTTTCAGTAAAATTAAAATCTATTTGGGATTAAAAAATAATAAAATTAAAATTTCAAAAGTTAATTTCAAGAGTTTTAAACTCTTTTCAAACGCTGTAAATTTACATTACAAAAATTTAGACCAAAAAATTCGTCTCATTTTGCTTGCACTAAAATTGCAGCCAAATTCTTTAGAATATTTATATTATTTAGCATTATTATATTTTCGATTAAATAAATACACTAATATGGAAAATATTATTAATAAAATTTTGTCTATATCCAAAAGAAAAAAAATGTTTTCTATTAGCAATAAAGCAAAACTATTATTAGCGAGGAGTTATTTTTATAAAATTAATTATTCTAAAGCTTCCGATATACTTAAAAAATTATCTGAATTTTATAATAAAAATGGCAAATATATTCATTATTTTAAAACATCGGTTTTCCTTGCGAAAATTTACGCATATTTAAATAAACTAAAGGATTCCGAAGCAATTCTTAACATTTTACAAAAACGCGAGAAACTTCCCTATTCCGAGGCAATTATAAAAAAACATTTAGGAACATTAGAGTATAAAAAAGGCAATTACATAAAAGCAAAGAGTCTTTTTGAAAATTCTTTAACGTATTTTAATAAAGCGGGATGGAAATATGAAAAAGCAACAGTTTATGCAGCTATTGCGAGTGTTCAAATAATGCTACAAAAGTATAAACAAGCAGGACTAACTATAAACAAAATAAAGCTTAAAACTAATAAAGTTTTATATATAAAAAATTATTTGCTAGGCCAAATTTTTTATGAACAGGAAAAATTTAATAAAGCTTTAAAATATTATCACGTTGCTTTTAAACACAGTCAAAAAGATAAATATTTTTTCGGCGTTGTTAAATCTAAGTTTCAATTAGGCAAATGTTATTTCTTCTTAAAAAACTATAAAAAAGCTTTAAATCATTTTGATTCGATTTTATCATACATTCGAGGAACTTTATTAGATGAATTATACGGCTGGGCATTATTCTATAATCATTTATGCTATTATAAAATGAATAATAAACGCAGGTCAATTTCATATTTAAAACGTTCAATCGATATTCTCGGTTTTATTAGACATCCGGCGTTGAAATTGTTAAAGAAAAGATTAAATGATATTGAAAATAATAAAAAGCCCAAAAAAATATTTCATAGACCAAATGAAATAACTAATAAGAAATCTAATGAAAAAGAGTCAAGGCGAGAAGAAGCTCTAAAGAATTCTAACGCTGAAAAACCGGCAATATCGAAATAAATAACAGCTATTTTACTTTATTTATTTAAATATTTTTTAATTTAAAATAAAATTAAAATTTAAAAAAAATTCTTGTCAAATTACTTGATACTGTAATACCTTTATTGATAGATTGAAGGGATTAATTATATAGTGGGAAAAACAATTAACTTACTTTTTGCTGAAGACGATCTTGTAAATTATATGTATTTGCAGGAAATTATCTCTATTGAAGAAGGTTTTACTGTTAAGGGGTTTTATAACGGAAAAGACCTGTTTCAAGAATTTAGTAATAATAATAATTACGATATAGTTGTTTTAGACATTCAAATGCCTATTATGAATGGTATTGAATGTATGAAAGAAATTAAAAAAATAAAACCGGAAGTACCGGTAATTGCCGTAACTGCTTTTGCAATGAGTAGCGATAAAGATAAATATCTTGACATGGGGTTTGATGACTATATATCAAAGCCAATAAACGTTGATAATTTTTTTAGAATAATTAATAATCAAGTTGATAAAAATTAGTTAACGGGTAAATTCTATGGCATTCTGCTTTTCAAATATAAAAAGTCCGATTCCGATTTTTTCAGAGAATATTTTTTTTAAATGTTTCCTTATTTTTTTATGCAAACTATTAAAAACTTCTGCGGAAATAGCTAGATTATTGCCTTTAGCCGCTTGTTTCTGAATATCATCTGCAAAAATTTTCCCGGTTAAATCCATTTTTTTTTCATCATCGTAAAAAATTAGGTTAGTCGAATGAAGCCCTACCCTAATATTAATATTTTCCGGGAGCGGGTTAATGAGGTTGTTAAATAAAACTAAATATAATATTATTTCAATTCCGCAAAGAACTGCGTTTGATGTATCTAAATCCGTAAATATTCCCGTACCGCCATCGCCTTCCCATTCCCAAATGAAACCATTAAATTTTTCTACTTTTTCTTTTATATAATTTTTAAAACCGTATAGCATATCGCTTACTAAATCAGGAGAATAACTTTTAACAATATTTGAGCTCCCTGCTATATCTATACTTAAAAAAGTTATAAAATATTCTTTACCTTGTTCTAACGGATAAATACTTTCTTGATTATTATCGTTAATAGGTTGTGCGTTTTCCATTTACCACCACTAATCTTTATTAATATACTCTTTTAATTCTTTCGTTATTTTAAATCGCTGAATTTTTTTAAGAGCTTTTTCCTGTATTTGCCTTACTCTTTCGCGCGTTATACCCAAAGTATTACCCGTTTCTTCTAATGTATACATTTTTCCATCTTTAAGCCCGTATCTCATTTCAATAACGGATTTTTCTTTATCTTTCAATTTATCAAGAATTTTGTAAATTAAGTCATGCAAAGAAAGTTGAAAAACCTTTTCCAACGGAGAGATACTATCATATTCTTTATCTTCAATTACTTCTTTAAGCATTGTAAAATTATCTTCATCCAAAGGTGTCTCAAGTGAACTTGTATCAAAAGACGCTCTAATTATTTCATTTATTTTTACCGGAGACATTTTCATGTATTGTGATAATTCTTCTATACTCGGGTTTCGTCCTAATTTTTGAGTTAACATTTTTGAAATTTGATAACACTTTTTTATTGTGTTAAGCATGTGAAGTGGAATTCTAATTATTCTGCCTTTATCCGCGAGCGCTTTAACAATTGCCTGTCTTATCCACCATGTACCATAAGTAGAAAAACGATAACCTTTTTTATAATCAAAACGCTCTATTGCTTCAATTAAACCTATATTTCCTTCGTTAATAATATCTAAAATATGCATAGAATCGTTTTTATATTTTTTTGCAATGGAAACAACCAAACGTAAGTTAGATTTAATTAATTTATTTTTATAAAATGCTATGGATTCTTCAGCTTGTTTCAATTCGCTTAATAATTTCTTACTTTTCTTTTTAGAAGAAATTTCTTTACTAATTTTATCCGCCTTATCCGTTAATTCTGCTATATTTTTACATATTTCATGTTCTTCTTCAGCAGTTAACAACGGAAAACGGGATATATCCCTTAAATACACTTTCAAAGGATCATGTATTTCCGCAGATGAATAAACACCTATCATATCTTTTTCGTCATCTTCATCCACCGCTTCATTTTCTGATTTTATAGATATTTGCCTATTTTCAAGAAAATTCATTAAATCATCAATTTCAATATCATAATCCCTATGATCAATTAATTCATCTATCTTATCTTTTGATATTGTTTTATTCTTTATTTCACTTTTAAGTATATGTTCAAATTGCGCTATAATATCTTCTGTTATTTCGTCCATAATTAATTTATAAACCTATACGGATTAATAGGCATTGTACCTTTCAAAAGATGAAATTTAAGTTTCATTTTTTTATTATTTCTATTCAAGGCAATAGTATCCCCTGCCCTAACTTTGTCTCCTTTTTTAACTGACAACTTGCCATTATAAATTTCATAAACAGTATAAATATTATTAAAGTGTTTTATAAAAACAACTTTTCCTAAAAAATTTAGCTCCCCGGCAAAAGTTACAATACCGTTATACGATGCAATTATTTTACCGCTATTTAAAAAATATTTAATGCTGAATTTTGAGCGGTAAATCTTTATTCGATTATTTTTTCCAATTGTCATTTTTATAGGTTTTAAAAAAATATAATTATTTAAAATTTTATTTTTGGGAAATTGATTATTCTTTAATCTTTTAACATTATTTTCAGCAGGGATGTTTAAAATGTCTCCTACTTTTATCTTATTTAAATTTTTATTAGCATTCAATCCTTTTAAACTGAAAAAATTTACGCCCAATTTTCGGCAAATACCATAAGCAGTATCTCCTTTTTGAACTTTATATTTTTGCGGAAATACAAACGTTGTATAAAAAAATAGAAAAGTTAGTAATAAGTATTTTGATTTCATCTAATATGCCACTTGAAAATTTTTATATTCTTTAATTATGTTACGTTTTTCTTTCTCAAGAGAACTAACATTTGCGCTTGGAGGCCCGGATTTTAATTTATTAATGAAATCATCTAATATATCTTCTGGACCTTGAGCAATTATTTCAACTGTACCGTCATAGTTATTTCTAACCCATCCAAATACACCGAGTTTTTCTGCAAGAGTTTGTGTAAACCAACGGAATCCTACTCCCTGTACGCGTCCCTTTATTAAAATATGATATTCAATGTTCAATTCTAACATACCTTCATTTTAAAAAAAATTACAATAACAAAATATATAAAAATATTCATTATTTTTCAAAATTTTAATAATTTTTAAAAACCGTGCATTTGTTCGCCAGCTAAAAAGTGAATATGTACATGGTAAACACTTTGCCCGCCTTTTTCATTACAATTGATTATTAAACGATAACCCTCATCTGCTACTCCATGCTGTTTTGCAACTCTTTGCGTTGTTTTTAATAATGAAGACATAATTTTTTCATCGTTAATATCATTCAATGTCGGAATATGTTGTTTAGGAATTATTAATAAATGTATTGGCGCTTTGGGGTTAATATCTTTAATTACAATGGTAGAATCATCTTCATATACAAAATCAGTTTTAATTTCACCGTTTATTATTTTACAAAAAATGCATTCCATAGCTGTTCCCTTACCTCTATAACTTTATTTTCGACAAGTTTTTTATCTTTAAGGTTAAAATTATGCAAAATAGTAAAAAAAGTATTTTCGCAGTTTAAAATTTTGCAAATGGTATCACTTAAAAATTTTAATCCGTCTTCTGCCGCATAATTCCCCTTTTCACCGTGCAAAATTATTGCGCAATATTTTATGCGGTCTTTAAAACCATTTTGCCAAAATATTTGAAATCTGTCAATAAAAGCTTTAACAAAAGATGGAAAACCGAGAAAATATATAGGAGAAACCAATATGAAATTGTTTCCTATTTCTATTTCATTGATAATTTCATCAAAATCATCATTAAAAACGCATTTTTTTTCTTCGCATTTGTGGCAACCTAGACAGGGAGAAATATTTTTATTCGATAAATAAATTACCCGGCTATCAGGAAATAATTTCTCTATTATAAAATTTGTGTTACCGTTTTTATTCGCACTACCGGATAATACGGTATTTATTACTCTATCCAAGCGTTTAGTGCACATCTAAAACCGCCAAAATGTTTTCTTTCATCAGGGTAGTATTTATACCTTGTAGCAAGGTTCGCCAAATATCCTTTGTCAATCCAGGAGCTACCACGCATAACTTTTAATGTGCCGAATTCAGGGCCCGCCGGATTTTTTCGAGTACCCCAAATAAAATATTTTTCATCATACCAGTCGAAAACCCATTCGTTAGCATTACCTGACATATTATAAAGTCCATAAGTGTTTGGGCTCATGTTTTTTACGTTAGTAGAACCTTGTTCAAGACCTTCAAAATTCATCCAAACAGTACGTTTAGGTCTATAAGCTTTACGTCCGCCTTTAATAGCAATCTGTAAGTTTTTACCACCTCTGGCCGCCTTTTCCCATTCTGCTTCGGTAGGCAAACGCAATCCCATTCTTTTAGCATAAAGATAAGCTTCGTACCATGTTACATTTGTTACAGGTTGAGTATCATCCGAAGAATAAGGGCTTGGTTTATGATTTTTAATTATACTCTTAAACTCTTTATTCGTTGTTTCATATTTGGAAATATAAAAAGCGTTTGTAAATACCCTTCTTGTCGGTCCCTCACCTTTTTGTTGCGGATTTATTCCCATTTTAAACCATCCCGCAGGAATTTTTACAAAATTTACAGGAATAACATAGGGTTTCATTTTTATATTCCAGGCTTTGTTCTCTTGGTTCAGCCAAATTTCTCCATAGCCATAATATTTTTTTCCTTTGACTATTTTTTGAAGCCAAATTCTATGAACACCCATAGTTATATTTTTCAATTTAACCGGAGTCAATCCCACAAACCGGTTATCCAAATATACTTTCGCTTTTTTTATACTTGAATTAATGTATAAATTCGACAAATATTTTTGTAAACGAATCTTTAATCTTATTGTTTTATTTGCTTTTACCGTGATAATTTGGGTTGAATTTTTAAATGTATCAAGCATAATTTTTATAAAATGCCTGCCTGCTTTTACACCGTGTAGCGAAATAGGCGTTTTTCCTATTTTAATTCCGTCGATTATCACATTAGCTGCAGGCGGGATAGATTCAATTTTTATTTCGCCCTCATGATTTTGAGAATGTGTTGAGGCACATTCTTTTATTAGTTTTTTATCTTTATCATTTAATAAAGTTCGCTTCGTGATATGTTTGCGTTGTTTCCAAAATATTTTCGTTGTGTATCTTATACCTTCCGGTAATTTTTCATATTCCTTAAACGGCTTATTTTTACAACCAAATATTATGGTAATCATAAATATTGATAGCAATAAATACCTAAAAATTTTTTTCATTATAATTTCATTCCTCATTCATTTTCGAAAAAAAGATATTCGTATATATCGTTGTAGATATAACGAGAAAAGCTAAAGATACGAATAATAATATATTCATAATTTGTTTAAGGTCAATTATAAAATCAAATATGCAAACTAAAAAATACAAAGAAATTACCGTTGTCGTAAGTTTGCCTAATAGATTTGATTGAACCACGATATTTCTTGATTTTTTAATAATTATTCCACCGGTGAAAACAATTAAATCCCTAATAATAATTGTACAAATAAACCAAATAGGAACTTTACCAACAATGCCTAAATATACTACCATGATGATAATTGCAATTTTATCTGCAAGAGGGTCTAATATCTTTCCTAAATCCGAAACTTTATCAAATTTTCTTGCAAAATATCCATCAAAATAATCAGTTAGAATAATTATTATACTTAAAGCTATGGCAAAGTAATATCTTGAATTTTCAAATAAAAGAATTAATGGAATTAATAAAAAAATTCTCAATAAACTTAGTATATTTGATAAATATAAAATATCTTTTATTTTATAATTCATTGTTTCGCCTGTAATAGTTAATTTTACTAATATTTTATCAAAAATAAAATATTAATGTGTAAAAAATATTAATTACAATATAAGAAACTTCTAAAAACTCAGGTAGCATAAAGATAAAAATAGGTGAAAATTCAATTTTATAAAAAAGGGTGTAAAATAAAAATGAAATATAAAAATCCGCTATCATATTTAAATAAGACCCTGCTTTTTATCTCGTTATTTATAACTATTGAAGTTCTCGTTATTAGAATAAAAAATGGAATTTTTATCCATTTTTAAATTTGCACTCATATAATATTGACATCTATTTTTTTTTATATTAATCTAACATATAGAAAGGAGTACTTCTGTGCTGATTACTGTAAAAATTGTTGATATTTCATTAAGTAATTTTGGATTCGTTGTTTTTCTTAAAGCAGAAGATGATAATAAAACTTTACCGATTTTCATAGGAGTACCCGAAGCCCAAGCTATAGCGGTACAACACAACAAACTTAAAACACCGAGGCCTTTAACCCATGATTTATTAAAAAATATTCTTGATTTGCTTGATGTTAAAATTATTAAAATAGTAGTCAATGATTTAATCGACAGTACTTTCTATGCTAAAGTTTATTTTGAAAAAAACGAAGAAAAATTTTTAGTAGACGCAAGACCGTCCGACGCTATTGCTCTTGCGCTTAGGTTTGAAATTCCAATTTTTGTCCATGAAAAAGTTATGAAAGAAGGCGCTGTTTTAATAGATAATTCCAAAGTCGTAAAAGAGGAAGTTGAAGCACAAACTAAAACGCAGCTAGAAATTCTACAAGAACAATTATCGCAAGCTGTTAAAGAAGAACGTTACGAAGAGGCAGCAAGAATTAGAGATGAGATAAAAAAATTTAGCGAAAATAATTAGTAAAGCGAATTTCAAAAAACAATCAGTAAATATTTTTATGAACATGACTACTGCGATGACACCTAGGGAAAGCGATAAAACGCCAAGTTAAAAATACAAAAATCTTACACTAACAATTATTACGTATTGGTATTATATGGCTTTTTAATTTTTTTTGACATTTCATATAATTTGTCCAATTCGTTTTGTTTAATTGCTTTTGGTTCTCCGATAACATTTGCATAATAAGCAATTGAGGCGGCATGCTCAATTTTTTCAAGATAATTGTAAGCTTTATATAAATCCGTTGAATAAGTAACGCTTCCATGCCTTTGAAGAATAATAGCGTTAAAATCATTTATATAACCCGAGATTGACTTTGCAACTTCGTTAGTTGTGGGGGTTGCATATTCTACAATAGGTATTTTTCCTAAAGTTAACGCAACTTCGGGAAGCAAAGGAGGGTCAAGTTTTTTACCTGTAATAGAAAATGCAATACACAGTGGCGGATGTGCGTGAATTATTGAATTTATATCAGGACGCTTTTTGTAAATTTCCAGATGAAGGTTTAATTCTGAAGACGGACGTAATTTTCCTTTAATTAATTTACCTTTCATATCAATAACAACGAGTTGTTTCTTTTTGAGAAAAGCTTTATTTATACCCGATGGAGTAATAATAATTTCATTTTTAGAAATTCTCGCAGAGACATTTCCGTCTGTAGCAGCAACGAATTTTTTTTCACTAAGAAGTCGGCAAACTTTAATTATTTGTTTTCTAATTTGCTTATATTTGGGTTTTGGCATTTATTAACTATTTTTTTTAAAATTAAATTTATTAGGTTTAATAATCAGTCGATTATTTAATATACTTTAAATATATCATTTTGACTAGTATATTTGAATTAATATTTATTTAATATTTTAATTTAATTTAAAAAAATTTTGTTGAAATGTTTTAAAAAATTTTATTTAATTTAGGTAAGTATGCCGGATAAAGAAATTGATGACCAATTATTAAACAAACTTGGAATTAACGATTCTGACAAATTTGCTTTATTTGTTAATGAAAATGAGCGCAAGGAATTTCAGGAAAAGGTAAAACAAACAAAGGGAAAATACGGCAAAGATATTGCTTCCCATATCCCTGATAAACATCTGCCCGATGAAGAAAAGAAAAAATTGAAGGAACTTGAAAGGGCAAATAAAAAAGAACTTTCCTGGCTGTCTTATGTTTTTCATTGGATAATGCGCTTAGGATTTATTTTTGGTAAACCGCGCGTTGTGCAAAGACACGAAGTAAAAAAATTATTAAGGAATTCAGCAGCTCATACGGGTTTTTATAAAAACAGGGCTTTTACTGAAATATTTGCTCAGAAATTAGATTTTATATTTTATAATTGTTACCAGATAATGGAACAATTTCAGGGAATTAATCCGTTTAAAAAACAAAGCGAAGAGCAATATAATGCCCTTAAAAAAACGAAAAAAGAAATAGATTTAAAAAATGATTTGAATTATCAATGGAAACTATTTTTTTTGTTAAATCACGGTGAATCTAAAAATATAAAAAACGCGTTTGACAATCTAAGCGAAGATAAAATTAGCAGTATTATCGGAGAAATGAAAGTGTCGGCTTTCAAAGATTACGTTAAAGAAAATTTAAGTAAATTTTTGAATTCCCTTCAAAGCAAAAAAGTAAAGCTAGAATCTGATTATAATCTTATTAGAAATATTTTCAAAATTATTTCATACAATTTAGAACCTATTCTAAAGAAATTTCAGACGAAATATAACGTTGAGATGCGCAAATCCTCAATCAATTTTAGAAAAGTGCATGAAGATAGCGTTACACAGGATATCATATCTTATTTACGTTATTTAATTCAATTTGACCCTCAGATAAATACAAGTATTTATTTTTCTCTGTTCAAAATTTTAATGAATTTTATTAAACGTGATTTCAATAAAGAGCTGAATGATGAAGAAATTAAAGCTTTCTTCTTAAACATTATTTCGAATATCAGGGAATTACTTGAAAATAAATATTCATTTCGTATCGGAAGAAAGAAGGGTAAAACCGATGCATTAACAATTTGTTTAAAAGCCTCCACAAAAAATGAATATTTTTACGTTGACACTAAATTTCCCGAAGAAACTTTCATTAAGGAATTTTTTGAAAAATATAAAACTGATGTCCGCAATATGATTTCACGTATTCAAAAAGAAAAAATAGAAGAACAAAAAAATCGAAAAATCGAAGAGTTATTCGGAGGCAATTTTAAAGAAGTTAACCCGACTTACACATTTAAAAATAAAGAATTACTTGATAATTCCAGTAAATTTCAAACAACTTTTAATTGCGTCAGGGATCTTAATTTAATTCTTTTATATATGGAAAAAAAATATAAACAATACGAGCAATCTCTCTACGATGCAATAAATACTAATATGTTACTTGACACTTATGTCAAAGGAACTGAAAACGAAAATTTTACCGGTATCCAAAAATGTTTAAAAGAAATTTCGGAATTCATTCAAATGATATTAGAACCTTTTCGAAGAACATCAGAGGATAAAACAAGAGACTCACTTCATAACCTGCTGTCATTATACGATGAAAACCCCGCAACATTTAATAAAGTTGGGATGCTTGAGGATAAAGTGACTAAATTAGACATATCCGCCAGAGCAGTAGTTGAAAAGTTCTCTGAAGCATTTGGTAAACTTAAACATGTTCTTGATTTGGTTGTTGAAGCTGATAAAAATGCTGCAATTTATAAACCTGATAAAAGTTTTCAGAAAAATTTTGAAAAACTTTTAAAAAGGTTAACAGCAATTAAAAATAACATTGGTTATGTTCTAAGCGTATTAGAATATGATACCGAACAAATTCAAGACACTTAATATTTTACTTATTAATGTTTTAATAATATTATAATTAAAAATTCAATTTTTTTCTTGATTTTTTAGCAATAATAATTGTATTCTTAATTATGAACAGGTTACTTTAAGATGTTCGCAGAGCTTATGGAAGAATATTTTAATATACTACGGTTAAATTATAAACAACAAGATTATTACAGATCTATGGCATATGATTGGTTATTTGAAGGGTGCTTTTCCAAACTGCACGTAATGATTCAATCAATGTATAACTGGATTGAAAAGTTTTATAATTTATCTACATTATCCGTTTCAAAAATTGAAATGGAAAACATAAACTCCACATTACAGGAATTTAATAAAGCGGTTATTAAAGAAATAGAGAAACACAGAGTTCAAATGGAAAAAGAATCCGGAGAAAAGATTAATTTTAATAAAGCTGCAATGAAATGGATAGATAGTGAATATAAAAAATTCAAGAAAAATTGGTTCGAAAAAAATTGCAACATCTCATGTGAAAAGGTTTTTAAATTAAAAAACAGCTAACTATCCAAAATAAAAGTTAAACCGAAAATAATCCTTAGATCATAATTCGTTTTGTTTAATTTGATTTCATCATATGATAAATTTTGTTTATCCGAGTTAGAACGCTTTGTAAAATACCAAAAATCAAATAGCGCGCCTAAGTATATACTAAAATCTTTATAGACAAAATAAAGTATGCCAAAACCCGGTCGAATTGAAAAGCCGTTTAAGTTTTTTCCTATGGTATATCCTGATTCTAAATGAAAGAAAGGTATCACCGCACTTTTAGAATAAAAATGGAACCTAAAAACTGCAGCAAACTCGTATATTGACTCATAGGTATACAAAAGTTCACGGGCAATCTTTATTCCCGTGTTTATTAAAGGGCTTAAAAAAAAACCCGCTTTAATACCTAAACTTAAAAATGTCTGATAAGTATTGTACGTTATGCCGCTTGATAATGAAATATCAAAAAACTTTTCATTCAAGTCGTTTTCAGTCTGAATTTCCGTCTTTCTATTTTGTTGATTTAATTTTCCAGGACGGGATTCTGCCCCAAACGGTAAATTTCCGCCTGCCGGTCCACTAAATTGCTGTATCGCAAAATTTTTTTGGGTAAAAAAAACAACTAATATGAATACTATGAATAAGTATTTTTTGTCTTTTCTAAATAAAAACAAAATACTTAAATCCTTTAATATCTATTATCAAAAATTTATAACCGGAAATTTCATCAGGAGTAATCTTAAGGCGAATTTTTTTATACGGCTGCTGCGAATCACTTTTTAATGTTACCGGAGGAATATTTAAAACAACGGTTTTATTTTCCACACCGTAAAAGTAAACTTTTACTTTGACGTTTTGTAATGTCGGAGTTGTTGCAGCGTATATTTGTTCAGAATCCTTAAGCTTAAAATATGTTTTATCTGATTTTCTAAGTTCAAAAACCAAATAATAATTGTTCTGAATTTTTTTTATAGAAACGTTGTTTGATACTATCCAGCACCAACGAGGAACAATATCGTAAATATTATTATAGTAAATCATCCGCCTTGCGTTGACATAACTTATGTTATATTTTTTTTGAATTAACGTTAACCAGTCTTGCTGTTTAATATTTTTAACTCTTTGCGGAGGAAAATTTTTAATGTCGTATTGAGTCAAAGGTTCAAATTTTTTTTCCAACTTTTCGTTTTGTCCGTTACTTACGTTTTTATCTTTTTTACCAGAACCAAAAATTTTTTTATGTATATCATAACGAAAGAATAAAAATATTCCTACAACAACGATAACAAAAAGTATTGTTTTAAAAATTCTGCCCTTGGGTTTAGGTATATATCTTTCCATATTTATTCCTCACTATTCCTTTTAAAATCTAATTCATCATCAATTCCCAATAATACGGCACATTCCGGACAAACGAGATAAATAGCAGTTAAACCCTGCCCTATATTTCTCGTAATTTCTCCCAAATCGATTCGCGGTTTATTATAATACTTTTTTCCCGTTTCTAGCTCTTGTATGAGTCCATACGAAACATCGCCTTCTTCTCTTTTGCAAACATAGCAAATACGCGGTCTTGCATGGCCTATTTGCCCCTGAATTTCTTTTACACTTAAACCTGTATAATATATGTTATCCATTTAAACTACTCTCACTCATTATTATTAATCTATACCTTCATTAAAGAAATATCAAACTAATTCCTTACTATATGATTTTTTTTACAATTTTACAAACCCTTATGTAAATAGTATCGTTTATTCTTTTAATTAGTTAAGACAAGAAAACTACTTATTAAGATACTTTTTAATTTTATAAAAAGCCGTATGATTCAAAACACGTTTAAATAATTTCGCTTTTTTAATTAATAAAGGCAATAAATTCAAATTTTCATCCAAATCAATTTTTATTGCTCGCTCCATACACTTTGCGCTTGAATACATAAAATACATTTTATAATTTGAACACGATAAGTAAAATAAGACTTTAACTTTTTTAGCAGGTTCTTTTATTAATTTTAAGCATTTTTCCAAGTATAACAAAGCTTTTTCAAAATGTCCTAGTTTATAGCTTGAAATGCCTAAATAATACAAAAGATTTTTACTTAACGCAATATTCGTATTTTTTAAAAGGCCAAAATCACTAATAAAATATAAATACTTTATTGTTTCTTTAAAATCTTTATATTTTTTAAAATAAATTTTTGCCGGTATATAATACCCTGTCAATTCTCCGGGGTATTCTTTTCGTAAAATTTTGCTTATTAAAAGAGTTATTTGTGATTTTTTTTCCGAATAAAAACGAGCACAAGATATTAAAAAATATTTAGCAAATTTATTAAGGTAAAAATTATTCCTTATGGAGTAGCCAGAAGCCAGTATAAAAAAATATGGCATTATCTTAAAGGAATACTTATTTTCATTGAAATACTTTATTAAATTATCTTTAATCATATTAATGCGCGAAAAATTATTAAAAACCACAAAATAGTACACATAAGTCGCAATATTACTTTTTATTTTAATATTAAAAAGAATGAATTCATTTTTTTCTGCTCGCAATTTTAAAAAATTCGCAAGGGAAACTGTTACTTTATTTTCCTTGTAATTACTGACTATCTTTAAATTCTGTTTTATATTTTTTAAAGCATAAAGAAAAGATTTTTTTACATTTTTAATATCCGGCAAAACGCAAAGTCTATCTTTTCGCTCGCTATTAAATAAATTAGTATATATAAAAAAAGTTAGAGTTAATATTAAAATTATTTTCATTTATCTAAAATTTTCAATCAATATTTTTTCTATGTAGTAAGGGAAGAATTTAATTTTCCGAATTATTTTTTTTATATACATAGTATTATTTTTGTAAAAAAAATTAGAGCATACCCCCCACCCTACACGCGCATAGTGTTTGCTTGTAATAATTTTTACTCTTCCTAAATCATCAAAGTAAAATTCTTGAAATTTTTTAAATACAACGGGTTTGTGTTGAATTAAACTAAGCACATCCATTTTTAAAGGTAGTTTTTTTTCGTTATAATATACTTTATAAATAATACCATTCAAAGTATCAATTTCATATAGTTCAAATAATTCATTTTTACTTAGTACCTTTTTAACGTGTTCCTTTTTTATCTCGTTCTTTAATTCAACAGGATTAAATTTCTTTAAGTAAGAAAAATATTTCACCTCTAATTTTTTGTTAGCTTCAATATTACTTTTACGCTGAATTTGAAAATTTACTTCGTTTACTATTTCCCTTAAACCGGAAAAACATTTATTATTAAGAAAATCCTCATTTTTAATTTCACCAATATTATAAGCGCCGTTAATGTAAGCAATGGATTTCAAGATGCTATGCGAGAGAGCACAAATGCATGCTAATTTAATATAAATATTTTTAATTTGCAGTTTGATTTCTTCATTGTGTTTTTTTATATATTTGTCATTCAAAAGATACATTGCTTTTTTTAAATAAAAAATTGCTTCTTTAAGTTTACGATTTTTATATTTAATTTCTGAAAATTTCAAGTATGCAGGGATGTAATTACACTTTTTTATCAGTATTCTTAAATAATTATTGGCTTCTTGATTATTCTTCTTTTTAAGAGAGTGGACAGCAAGATTGTATAGTTTTAAACTGAAATTTTTATTACATTCGTTATCACTCAAACCTGCACAGGAAGCAATAATAAAAGAAAAAATTAAAAAAATTTTTACCGTTTTCATTATACAAATATCATAACATTTTTCTTTTTTATTTTCAAATCGAAAAAATTAAATTAATATTAATCCTATGAACAATTTAAACATAGTACTCGTAGAACCCTTATATTCCGGAAACATTGGTTCAAGTGCAAGAGCTATTACAAATTTTGGATTTGATAAACTAACCTTAGTAAACCCACGGTGCGAAATTGATAAATTTGCAAGGCAAATGGCCGCCGGCGCGCAAAAAACACTTAAAAATGCCAAAATCGTTAATTCTATCAATGAAGCTATAAAAGATTCAACACTTGTTTGCGCTTGTACTAGTATGGAGCGTCCGAGACACCCTGTAAAGAGTATAAACCATGCTATAAAAGATATTATTCGGCATGAAAAAGTTTCCATACTTTTCGGAAGAGAAGACAAAGGGCTAAAAAACGAAGAAATGTATCATGCTTCTATTATGATAAACGTTCCTACTAACCCGGAATATGCAAGTTTAAATCTTGCTGTTAGCGTAGCCATAACGTGTTATGAAATACACAGACATTTACATCTATTCAAAAATGAAAAAAAATTGCGCGTTGCTAACCGTAACGAATACCAAGCTTTTTATTCAATACTTCAAAAATTACTATTAGAGCATAATTATTGTCATGAAAAAGAATTAACAAAAAAAATGATAAGAATAAGGCGTATTTTTGATAAATATGAATTAGATAAAAGAGAAATCCAAATTTTATTAGGAATATTTAAAAACCTAGGAGAATAAATTCTCTATCCGTTTTCCAATGCTTCATTTAAAAGTGAATAAATCTGTTCAATCATAAATGGTTTTTTTATGATTTTTTCATAATCATATTTATATAAATCTATATTTTTGTCCTTTAAATAAACATCCGGGTAACCGCTCATTAAAATTGTTTTCACGTTATTTTTGTTTAATAAATTTCTTAACTTAAATCCTGCATCCCTTTCATAGTGTAAAACAATATCAATAATTGCTATATCCGGTGTGATTGCGGATAAATTATCGATTAAAGATTGAACATCCTGAAAAACGAAAATAGTGCATTCAATGTTATTTCTTTGACAATATTTTTGCAAAACCTTTTTTATAGTGATTAATTCCGTATGGTTGTCATCAATTATTACTATTCTCATAATATGATTCAACAGCTAAAATAATCAAATTATTTAAAAATAACGTAAATAAATTTAGAATTGTATTTAATTTTTACTCCATAAAAAAATATTCATAATTTTTTGCTTTTGATTTTTATAGTAGTTATCTTTTTTACACTTTATTCTGAATGTTCAATAAAAAAAAATAAATTTTAGTGAACTACTAAAAAAATATTTATTATAAATTTTATTTGATGCTCAAATGCGCATTATAATTTGAAAATAAAATAATTGAACAAGTTTGCAACTAGATTTTGGTATACTAGCGGTAATTATATAAGCTAAATCAAAAATCCTGACAACAAAATAAGTCTTTAAAAACTTATTGCATTGAATAATTTTAAAAAATGGAGTTTATATTTAAATGAATAAAAATGATTTTAAGTACACTTTATTATATAAAATAATATTTATTATATTGATATTGTATTTTTTAATTTTTGCATATAATGCCTTTGTTTCGATAACGTATAAATTTCAAATTGATTATGCAGAAGGTACAGTTCTTTATCAATCAAAGCTTTTATCCAATGGAGAAAATATTTATAAAGACATATCAGAGTATCCTTTTATCTTATCGCCTTATACTCCTTTTTACCAAATTATTTGTGCCCCATTTATTAAACTGTTCGGCACGTCTTTTTCTTACGGAAGAATCATATCTCTATTATCCGCTTTAGCGATCGGATATATTATGTACAAATGGATATATGAAAAGACAAAAAAATTATACATTTCCTTAGCAACCGCTTTATTCTTCTTGGCCTCTCCTTATGTTTATAATTGGGCAAGATTATTTAGAGTTGATATGTTAACCATATTTTTGGGAATAGCAGGGTTATTTATAGTAAAAAAATACCACAAAGACAAACGCGTTTATTATTCATTAATTTTTTTGTTTTAACGCTATATACAAAACAATCAAATATAGTTGCACCAGCAACCGCTGTTTTATATTTATTAATCAAAAATAGAAAAAAAGCTTTAATATATTTAATAGCATTAACTAGCGCAGGACTAAGTTTGTTATTTTTAATTAACTTTTTATCGGACGGTAATTTTGTTAAACACATTTTTAAATATCACCTTGTAGATTTTAATTTTTCAAGAATTTTAAAATACTTTAGTTATTTATTTTCACGGCATTTATTTACTATAGGCTTTGCTATAGCTTTTATTGTAAAAAAATATAAAGAGAATGGAAAATTATTTTCTATTTTAAACATTTACTTTGTAATTTCTTTTCTATTTATTCTAACTACGGGGAGAATAGGAGTAAGCCATAACGTATTTCTTGATTTAATAATATCATCTTCAATGCTTACCGGATTATTTTTCAATGAAATATTATTCAATAATAATATTAAAAAATCTAATTGGAATACCGTTGCTTTAGGTTTTATCATTGTGCAGCTTTTATTGTTTTTTCATTTTCCATATATGAGTAAGGAAACATTTAGAACTCCTGATTCTACTGAGAGAAAAAAAACGGAAAAAATATTTAATTACATTGCAAATACAAACGGCAAAGTCGTTAGCCATGATATGGGGTTAGTTGCTTTAGCCGGTAAAAAGATTTACTATCAAAGCTTTGAGTACAACTCTTTATTTAAAGTCGGTTTATATGACCAGAAACGCTTTTTAAACGATTTTAAAAATCAGGATTTTAAACTTATTGTTATTCACAGTAAGGTTTCAAAAAAATCCTCTGGTTCGTTTTTTTCACCGAAAATAACCAAAGCTATACAAAATAATTATAAAATTATTGATACAATTAAAATTACAAGGCAAAACTTTTATATTTATAAGCCAATTAAAATAAAATAGTTTATAGCAAAAGCATTTTTCTTTATCTTCTTTTCGTAATATTATATTTCTTTATTAGTCGGTTAATTTTTTCGTTTATTTTTTCTTTTGATAATTTTTCTCCCTGATAAAGATCCGATTTAAAATATAACATTATTGCATCTGTATATTTTACCGTATCTATTGCCTTCAACAGGCCATCTTTTTCCATTTGTTTGAATATATTAATCAAGCCTTTCAAATAACGAATATATTTTCCATAAATAAACATAACGTATTTATTTTTAATTAAAGATTTTAGATATCCCTTCCAACATTTTCGATAATGCCATGTATCTTCAATTTTGATATTAAAGTGTTTTAATAAATACCTTTTATAGGTCTTTTTATATTTCGGATGAAAATTGAAATAATAGTGCATGCTTGATTGTATATTCTCGTTTATAAACAGAACGGTTTTCTCATCTTTGGGCTTGATACCGTCAGGATATTTTTTTTGCAAATAATCGAAAATATACTAAAATTTACAGATGAAAGATATTATGATACT
>CAYUYT010000008.1:26632-36922 GCA_964449345.1 uncultured Spirochaetia bacterium
ACGGAACTTCTTCTGTGTTGTGCTTTATTGCAATTTCTTTTGCATTAGGTATATATTGAATCATAAAGTAAAACATAATTATAAATATGGGTATTAATTTTTTTACGCTTTGTTTGTCAAATAATGCCTTTGCCAAATTATTGTGTTTTGTTTTATTCACGCAATAATCTTTAATATTTTCAATTCCGTATACAGCGAGTATTATAAAGTTACCTATTATAAAAATATTCATTCTGTCCGGTTCAAAAGGCCATTTTCTAATTAAACTAAATACCCAAAGCAGAAATATGGGACCAAAAAATAACGCTAAATAATTCCACATTTTTTTTCTAAACATGACTATGATACCATAGACATATAAAATTGTGCTAAAAAAAGCTATAAAATATTTAATTTCCGGAATAAAACCTCGATTCATCGCCCATTTATCAATACCAACCGCGTAAAACCCAAACCTGAATATTTTTAAAAGAAACCATGGAATATACTTTAATATACCTAACAAGGTTAAAGGTTCATTAAAGTAGCCTTTTGGATAGGACGTTGTTTTTAGATTGCTCATTAGTGCTGGTGAGTAAATAAATTTGAAAAAATGTAATAAAAACACTGTTAAAACCACAAGCGCAGAAATCATGGATATGGCTAAATATTTATAATTTTTATTTTTCCAGTCATGGATAAAAATGATAATAAAAGTAAAAGGCATTAAAAATAGTAAAGGAAAACTGAAAAATACTCCAAATACACAAGTTAAAAATATAGCTAAAATGTATTTCCAATTATTATGCTTTAAATATAATACGGTAAAATAACTTAATAATAAAAACGTAAAAAACTCCATACTGAAAGTTTTTAATTCTTTAGTGTAATCAATTAAACGGGGATTAAAAGATACGAGCAAGACAAAAAAAAGTATGGCAAAGCGCGATTTAAATATTTCTTTTCCAAGTAAAAAAGCAAGTAGTAAACTAAGAAGTCCGGGAATTATTCCGTTAAGTCTTACAACCCATTCCTCACCTGAAATATCCACAAGAAAATTATGTAACCAAGAAGTGCCGATTGTTTGAGGCGGGTTGTAATTCTTTTTCATATGTTTTTCATACCAATTACTGTGCCCAAAGTTTTTTATTCGCCCGCCCTCATCACCATATAAAGGAGTATTTACATTGGCTAAACGGTAAAATACACCAAAGGAAATAATTAAAATTAGCAGTACGATATAACTTTTTTTTGCAAATTGTTTTTTATCTCGTATGTTTAAAAACACTTTAAAACTCCTTTTGTCATAGATAACACGGTAATATTATATAAATTCACCCCCGTATCCAAACAGAATATTAGTATTTTTTAATTCTATTCATTAATGGCTTTTAATTATTTAAAATAATTGTTATAACAATATTTTTTTGTTATTTTTTCAACTGTGCAATATAATATACATTATCATTAGATGGAATTAAAAATGAAAGAATTAAGCATTGTAATACCGGCATATAACGAAGAGGACTCAATAACGGAAACTTTAAATAAAGTTATTGGAGCAATAGATGATTCTGGCATTAATTATGAAATTGTTGTTGTGAACGACGGGTCTAAAGATAATACAGGCAAGCTTTTAGAAGAATATAAATCCAAAAATTATGAAACAATTAAAGATAAACTTAAAATAATAACGCATAAATTTAATAAAGGGTACGGTGCCGGATTAAAAACGGGAATACGAAATGCAAATTCAAATAATATATGTATCACAGATGCAGACGGAACTTATCCTATCGAAAAAATTCCATCTTTATATAAAGAATACATAGAAGGCTCATACGATATGGTTGTCGGTAAAAGGCCTTTTAAAAAACTCCCTTTACTTACTAAACCGGCAAAATGGTTTATTACAGCTTTGGCTAATTATTTAGTAACGGATAAAATCGAAGATATTAATTCCGGTTTGAGAATATTCAAAAAAGACATTGCGCAAAAATTTTTTAATATTATTTCAGACGGGTTTTCTTTTACAACAACTATTACTTTAGCAATGATGTCAAATAGTTACAACATTAAATACACTGACATTGATTACCATAAAAGAAAAGGCAAGAGCAAGATTAAACCTATTAGAGATACCCTTAACTTTATTCAATTAATCATTCGAACCGTAATGTATTTTAATCCGTTAAAGATTTTTCTACCTCTGTTTTTTATATTGATTTTCGCAGCTTTAGGCGTTTTTTTTATCGGTTATTTTGTATTTAAAACGGTTTTAGATTCTACAATTGCAATATTAACCGTAGGAGCATTGCAGGTTTTAGCAACGGGAATGATAGCAGATTTAGTTGATAAAAGAACGAGTAAGGATTAAATTTTATTTGCATTTGAATAAGTTATTGCTAGGATTCAAAATCACCGATATAATTAATAAAATTAATTTCGTTTACTATTTTTGGATTTGCATTTATAAAATTCTTGTCTTATAAATGCATTTTGTTTAATTTTATTATTTTAATTTATAAAAATATTAAAAGAATGTTTTTTGACTGAAATGTATATATACTAAAATTTAATTTGAGGAAAAAATGAATAATTATGACAAAATTGAAGCAAAAGATAAAAAACTTTTTGACGATATTGCTGAAAATTATATAAAAAAAGATTTAAAATTTTATAGCCGATTGATGAGAAAATTAAGATTGAAACGCTCATTAAGAAACATAAAAAAACCTATTAACAGATTATTAGAAATCGGGTGTGGAGCCGGTTTTTCGGCAGAATATTTAAAAAATGATTATATCGAATTTATAGGCGTTGATTATTCTGAAAAATTAATACAATATGCTAATAAATTTAATAAATATGATAAAACAAAATTTATTGCAAAAAATATAAAAGATTTTCAAACTGAACAAAAGTTTGACGTAATTTTTATGATAGGGGTTTTACATCATATTCCTGACCCTGAAAAAGTTTTAAATGACTTAAAAACCATGCTAAAACCAAATGGAATGATAATTGCGAACGAACCACAAAGAGGAAATCCTATAATTACTTTAATGAGAAAAATTCGAAAAAAAGTTGATGATGATTATTCGAGCGATCAAAGAGAGTTAAGCCAGAAAGAATTAATAGATTTATTCAATAAATGCGGATATGAAGTTAAAACTTATGCACAAGGTTTATTCTCCACCCCATTTGCTGAAACAACTTTTTTACCTTCTTTTATTGGCATTCCGTTTAGTTTGCTTTCTTACGTATTAGACCCAATTTTTGAAACTTTATTTTTGCATGGTATATTAAAGAAAATTGCATGGAATGTTGTAGTGAAAGCAAAAATTAAATAACAATTATTATTAGGAGAATTAATTATGAAAAATAAAAGTTATACATCGAGATTAGATATATTATTCGTAAATCCACCTTCACCGGACGATGATATTATTATTAGAGATATAAATAGATCAGGTAGAAAAACTAGGGAAAAAATGATTTGGCCCCAAACAAGCCTAGCATGGATGGCGGCTGTAATGAAAGAAGAAGGGTATTCGGTTGACATTATTGACTGTATTGCTTTAGACATGAATTGGGATGAGTTTAAAGAAAAGCTCGAAGAAATTAATCCTAGATACATTGTGGGTAATTTAATTTCAACGACTTTGAAGAATGATATGTACATGATTTTTTTGGCAAAAACATTGAACGCTATAACAATTGGATGTGGCCCGCATGTTACTGAATTATATAATGAAACAATGACTCAATACCCAATATTAGATTATTCAATTCGAGGGGAAGGTGAAATAACGCTTAAAAAACTAATCAATACTATTGAAGAAAAAGGCGATTTAAGCAAAGTTAAAGGAATTGCATATCATAAACAAGGTAAAATTATAGCCACCCCAGATAGAGAATTTATTGAAAATTTGGATGATTTACCCATGCCCTTACATGAATTACTACCGTTAGATAAATATAATTTACCTTTTTTCGGTAAATATACTTTTTTAATCGCTAGTAGAGGATGCCCTTTTAAATGTATTTTTTGCAGGCAAATTGTTATGTGGAAAGGAAAAGTTAGAGTCAGAAGTGCAAAAAGTTTATTTGAAGAAACTAAATACGTACTCTCATTAGGGGTTAAAAACGTGATGTATCAGGCGGATACTTTTACGGTGGATAAAAAAATTGTAATTGATTTGTGTAAGATGATTGTTGAAGAAAAACTAAATTTTAAATGGGCAGTTAATACACATATATCATTTATTGACGAAGAAATTGTAGGTTGGATGAAAAAAGCAGGGTGTTGGATGATAGCACCGGGTATTGAAACCGGCGACAATGAAGTATTGAAGAAGATTAAAAAGCAAATAACAAGGCAAGATATAATAGATAAAGTAAAAATTATTCAAAAATCTGGTATTCAGGTATGGGGATATTTTGTTTTCGGATTACCGGGACACACTTGGGAAAAATTAATGGATGACATAAAATTTGCAAAACAATTAAAACTAGATATGGCAAATTTTGCCGTTGCTGCTCCTTATCCGGGAACCGAATTTTATAAAATGGCCCAAGAAAAAGGATGGTTGATACCGCATAAATGGGAGGATTTTGATCAAAATTATTCGGCAATCGTAGATTACGGTAACCTTACTCCAAATCAAATTGTTAAAGCCATGAAAAAAGCTAATTTGAAGTTTTTTTTAAGACCCGGTAAAATATTTAAAATTATCGGTAATATGATAAAGAATCCTTCTACTATTTCAAGTATGCTGGGAATAATTAAAAAACACATTACATGGATTTTTTCTAAAAAGGATGAAAGAATTTAGAAGAAAATATAATGCTAAAAATAGTTTTAAATAATGATTGGCCTAAAAATAATGCTTAAAAAAAAAATCTTCTCTTTTACAATTCGCATACTTTCATTATTTCTAATTATATTCCTACTTTATCTATATCTTAAAAACAAATTTTCTTTTGTCGGATTTATCAATTCCATTAAAACTCTATCATGGATAGAGCTTGCAATAATTTTAACAATAACCAATGCGGTGGTAATATTAAGAGCGTTTAACTGGAAACTAATATTGAATCCTGAACAAAGTAAAAAGTATATTTCTTTTAAAAATTACCTCGCCCCAATTTATGCATCTCAAGCGTTAAACATAGTAATTCCCGGTAAAGGCGGGGAATTAATCCGTTTCTTCTATGTTAAGGATTACTTCAGCACAGGTAAATGCATAGGAAGTATATTGTTCGAAAGAGTTGTAGATTTGTTGAGCTTACTGCTTTTTTCATTAACCGGAATTTTTTTAATTAAAAATATTTACACAACAATTTTTAGCATCACGGCTTTTATAAGCTTACTAGCTATATTGATTATTTTTTTTAATCAAAAAATATTCTTGCGTTTTAAAAAGCTCATTTTTAAATTCATCAAGTCGGAAAAAATTAGAAAAGCATTTGAGGATTTCGGTTTATTTTATTCGGAAATTGGCAAGAACAAAAAGAAAATATTGCTTTTTTCCGTTCTCTCAATTCTTGGATGGATTATAGCAATTATCCAATGTTATTTAATGTTAACGTTTTTAAACGTTGATATCAGTTTTTACGCCGTTATTTCAAGAGTCCCTATCGGTATATTAATAACGTTAATTCCCGTTTCATTCGGCGGGCTCGGGACTCGGGAAGCCGCATTTCTCTTTCTTTTTAATAATTTAATAATACCTGAAAAAATAATCGCGTTTTCCTTATTATTCTATTTTTCAAGAATTTTGTTTCACGGTTTAATCGGTATTATACCGTTGGTAAATTTAAAATTTAAAACAGGAAAAAATATTAAAAAAATCTCTTAAAACTCAAAATTGAGAGAAAATTCTATTTTTACAAACAACTATAACCAACGAGAATAACGATAGTACTACTTGAAAAAAGTGGACTAGGTTAAATCGTAATGACCCGCCCGGTTTGACCGGAATATGCCGATGCTTAATTAAAAATATTTTTAAAGAAAATATTCAATCAAATAGAATTATAATCAAAACACTTTAATGTCATGTTAACCGAATTTAAAGTAGGTAATATAAAAGAAATTATTCGAAAAAAAGCTATACTTTCCGATAATACAAAACATAAAACAAACGGATATAATTATGAAAAATGAAAAAATCAGATTACCAAAATATTTATTATTATTCATATATCTAACCCCTCCCTTATGTTTAATATTAATTTTCATGGGGTTAAGATACCAGACTATACACCCTTTATACATCTGGTTAAGTATTTTTGCAATAATAACAATTTTAGCGTGTCTTCCTTTTATAAAAAAGAAAAAAAAATGGACAAGACACTTATTAATGGGAATGAATTTATTCTTTGTAATAATGTTGTTCAGCCCTGCTATAGAGTTTCCTCTTTTAGCTATCTTACCCGTACTGCCCGGATTAAAAATTTATTTAATCAGTCTTTTTTTATACTTTGGGTTTTTCTTTACAATATTTCTTTCTAATGAAAAAATTCTTGATTATTACGCGTTGCTTGAAGAAGAAGCAACAAAAACGAAAGAGAACAAATTAGAAAAGTTAAAAAAATGGCGGAAAATGTTCTTAATTAGTGCAACAACCATATTCGTTGTATTTACAGCAACGGGTATTTTTATGGTATCCAGAACAAACTTAATAATAAATAAAAAGGGTAATAAAAATACAGCAGAGTATATTGCAGATATTTCTAGAAAATATGGAAGGCAAAAAAAACAAAAAAATACTAACAATGAAATGAAATATTTTTCCAACTCATTAATAACGTTTAAATATCACGCAGAGCTAAAAATACAAAAAGAAAAAAATAAAGTAACAGTATTTAAAGAAATCAAAGATAAAAAATATGTAATATGCTCATTTGAAAAACGGCCATACTTTGCCGGATTGAATACTTTTATTAAACAATTAATCTTAATGCGTTACGTTACCTTTGCTAGAAGAGGTTACAATATCATCGAAGTAAATACTTTTAAAGTAAAAAATAAAAACAAAGTTGGAGCATACATACAGGTAAAAAATCGCAGAGAAATAATAACAACGGAGAAGATAAACAATGGAGCGATTATTTCATACTTTGTTATTGCAAGAGGAACAAAAAAATACGTAATTAATATAACTAAAACTCTTAATGTTAAACAATAATATTTTATATAAATCATTACATAATAATGAATTGCAACTAGATTAAATCTAAATTATAGGAAAATAAAAAAGACCTTGATGCATTTATCTATTTGTAATTAGATTTTTTATGAGATTTTTTTTTAGAAATACGCTTTTAAATAGCTATCTATCATGTAGGGATAGGTTGAAAATCTAGTTTCATTCATAATTATTTTTAATAAAAAAATGTAATTAAAATTCATGCAATTTAGTTTATATTGAAGCTCCTTTTTTTGGATACCTTTCGTAATGTCGCTTTCGTGCTCAAAGTCTAATTTTTTACTTTAAAAAAATATAATATCTCAACTATTCTACATAGTTCAGCGGGCAATAAAAAAATATTTCAAAGCTTGCATATTCCGGTCAAATTAGACTAATAATTGATGGTAACCTTAATCCACTATTTTCAATAAAATCGCATTATTTTCTCCCGTTGTTTATATAAATGGTGTTTTTCGTTATTGAATAAAAAATAAATTTTTATCTATTTATACTACCTGCGTTTTTCGAGTTTACTTTAATAAAATTTGTATAAAATTTATCGCCGAATTTTAAGCGCCTTAATTACTATTTTTTAAATTCTTTTTATTTTTTATCAATAAATTAAAATAAAGTTACCGAAAATTGAAATATATTGTTTTTTGATGTATAATAGATAACAAATAAAATTTTCGAGGGTATTTATGATTAACGAATGGTTTAAAAATCCTTTTTTCAGATATAAACCTTACAAAGAGTATTTGGATTTGACTATTGATCAAATTAAAAATTACTATCTTTTTTGGATTGAAAATTTAGATTTTTCCGAATCCTTTGCTTTTAATGATTTTATTAGAAAACACATTGTTTCTAGTATGGCAGCGCTTTTTGAAACTCAAAAAAATAAGCTCAAATAGTACGGAGTGTAATAATGAATAAATTTAAATATATTAAAATATTTATCACCTTATTTTTACTTGCCGGTAATTATAATCTTAATACTAAGGGATTAAATGCACCGCAAAAAATTGACATTCATAAAAAAAGCAAAGTTAAAAATACCGATTTATTTAATAATTTTATTTTTTCAAAAAATTATTTTATTAAAATCGGAGAAACTCTATCAAAGTTCCAAAAGGTATCCTCAAATGAACCTGTAAATAAATTGTCCAAAGATGCGATAGAAAAAATGTTAAACTATAAATTTGCTTTATTAAAAACGCAAAAAAAGAAATGGTATGAAAAATATTTCAATGTACTCGCTAATTTGCCTAAACTAAACGTTTATATCCTACCCTATATAGATAAAGCATTGCTATTTTTCTTTTATTCTAATAAGCTATACTCATTAAAGTTGAGAGAAGAAATAGTAACTTTTAACGACTTTAATTATATATTAAATATAGTTCAAAAAAAATTTCAGGGTAAAGTTAGTAAAACGAAATACGGATATATGTTTAAAGTAAAAATAAACAAAAATATAATTTTAGAATATTCATACTACACTCTTGATAATTCTTCTGAACTGACAATATATAACGTTAAATACGTTAGGACAATTGAACGTTTAATAAAAAAGAAAATGTATTCAAAATAATATATATTTTAATAAACTTTAGTTGAAATATATTTGAATAAATTTTATAATAATTAAAATTAAGAATGGATAAAAGAAGTGAAGACGCCTGTTAGGACTGTTAAAGAACGTAAAGTTATAGTTGAACAAATCATTAATCATATTAAATCTAATAATAATTTTTTATTCATTGCATATATTGACCCCGATGCTTTAGGTTCTATGCTTGCTCTCGGTCTCGTTATTAAACGCCTAAACAAACAAGTTACTTTTTATAACCCTGATACAAGCATTGAAAAAGTTGATTATTTACATGAAATCGTTAATTATAATAAAATAAGAACGGTTACCACACCTGAAGAAATTTTGAATAACGATTTTGATTGTATTATTTTTTCAGATACTGCAAATAAAAAAGTCATACCCTATTCAAGTAAATTAACTTCATTGTTCGAGAATACGGATATTAAAGTTATAGAAACTGACCATCATTTCGGCGCAGATGCCGCTAAAATAACAAAACACGGAGTGGCTTTATTTGAAAAAGCTAATGCGAATTGTGAAATTATTACAAAAATTCTATATGCTATGGACAAGGACCCTGAAATAAAAAAACAATTAGCATCGCCCTCGGTGTTTAAAAGAAACGTTATTTTGTGCTTACTTACCGGAGTTATATCCGATACTCAATTCGGAAAATACCTCGTTAATAAAAGTCAATACCGCAAAGTAATTAATTTTTTATCTTTTCGCCTTGAACTATCTACTATAAAACGTATAAATTATTTTACATGGCCAGACCAAATTTTCAGATACTTAATAGAACTATCTGAAAACGGAATAAAATGTGTTAACGCTTTACTGGAATACGTAGATAAACGGCCGCAATTATTCATATTAGATATTTCCACTAACGGTAAAATCAAAAATATAATTGATTTAGAAGGATGTAGCATTGATATAATAGATGATATAACAGACATACTCGCGAATAAACTTCCTGAATTGCATGGAAAAATCGGCAGTTTAATTCTTGAACGGGAATTGGAAGGAGAAATGGTTAATTATATTAAAATTAGAAGAAGTATGAATTACAAAGGGTTTGACATTAAAACTTTGGAACAACATTTTAAAAAACAGTTCGGTGAATTATATATCGGAGGCGGTGGACACCCCGGCGCTTGTTCATTTAGAGTAAAAAAAACTAATGCCGCGGATTTTTACAACCGCGTTGATAACGTATTTAAAAATATTATACTTAACGATTAATTCTAAAATTTCAAATGAAAAAGAAATTAGTTAGAAAAATATTACAACAAATATTATTAAATCACGACTCACGCGTTTTAGAAATCAAATTAAAAAATGAAAATAAAAATTTTCTTATAAACGGAGAGTTATATTTTAAAGTAAAAAAACTTCTTAACCCTATTTTATACATAGGGAACAGCAATTATATTGAAAAAATTCCCTGCAAACAAATCAAAAACATAAAATCACAACGATAAAAACAAAAAAAAATAATTTTATAATTTTATA
>CAYUYT010000009.1:0-36682 GCA_964449345.1 uncultured Spirochaetia bacterium
TTCATAACTTTAAAAATATTAATAACTTAGGTACTTTTTCAGGGTTGACTAGTTAGTTTATCCGCTATTTTTAATCACTTTATTAATACTTGATATATTATCAGAGTAAAAAAAATAATCAAACCACAAAATAAAACCTGTCTATTTTAAGACAGGTTTTATTGAATTATATTAAAATTTAAAAATTTATTGTTCTTTTTTGGGGTTTAAAGCGTTTTCATAAGCTAAGCGCGTTACAAATGCAAAGCGTCTTAATGTTATGGCTTTGCCGTCTTTGTTATAATTGTTAAAGAGAACGATTATTAGTTTAACTTTGCCGTTATCAATTATTCCCGCATCGTTTATTAAATAATTAGAAAAAGTACCCGTTGTATATACATTTGTGTCTTTAGGCATTTGAAAGTTGATTAATTTATCCGGGATAGCAGATTTCATTAGTTCCAAAACCTGTTTGGTTTTCTCTTTTGAAAATAGTTTTTTATTGTAAAGTTTTTTAAGGAGTTTTGCAATTGATTCCGGGGTTGCAAGGTTATTTGAAGAATAAACTTTTTTGTAAAAAGATTCGTCTTTTTGATTTTTATTTTGTTTTAATATTTCATCACGAATATGTCCTGTTTTATAATATTTATATTTGTCATCGGTTAATCCGTAAAGCTGTTTTGCAATAGTATTATTATCAGCAGTAATGGTTATACCGTTAATATCCATTTCTTTTAATGCTTTGTTTATATTTTCAATTCCTATTGCGTTAATAATCAAATCCGTTGCCGTTGCATCATTGCATTGCATCATAATCCGGGCAAGTTCGCGCATTGAGAAAAATTTTACTCCTAAACCGGAAACGTGTTTTAATATACCAGGTCCATAAACAATTTCTAGTTTTCCCACTGCAAAGCGTTGTTCCAAATTAACGCGGTTTTTTTCGGCAAGATAAAACGCAGATATTAACACAGGCAGACGCATCATACTTCCCATATAAAATTTATTAAACGAATTGTCTCCGTAGCTTTTGTTTGTTTTAAGGTTAATAACTTTTAATCCTTTTTTTGCGTTAATAAGCCGGTAATAATGCAAAAGCCGGTCTTGAATACTTTGCTCTTTACACGAAAATGTAAAAATCAATAATGTTGAAATTAAAATCGCGAAACATTTTTTCATATTGGAATTCCCTCACTTTAATTATTGCGCCTGTCCTTTTCTATACAAGCATAAGCGCTGTGATTATGTATACTTTCAAAATTCTCCGATTCTACTTTGTACCAGAGAACGTTTTTATTTTTGTCTAGTTTTAAAGCTATGTCCCTTACTACGTCTTCAACAAACATAGGATTATCATAAGCTTTTTCGGTAACAAATTTTTCATCTTCCCTTTTTAAAACGGAATAAATTTCAGATGAAGAGCTTGATTCTGCAATTTTAATAATATCTTCAATCCACATAAATTTATTCATCCTAAGGGATATTGACACAAAGCTACGCTGGTTATGAGCACCCCTTGAGCTTATTTCTTTTGAACAAGGGCAAAGTGTGGTTACCGGAACATTAACGTTTAAAACAAAATCTTTTTTGTCGTTGTCTATCTCTGCAACGAACTTACAATTATAATCAATAAATCCTTTTGCCCCTGAAACAGGCGCTTGTTTTTCAATAAAATAAGGAAACAAAAACTCAATATGCGCTTTTTTTGCGTCGAGTTTATGCCTGATTTTATCTAGCATCTCGGATACTGCGCTAAGTTCAATGTTACCCTTATATTCGTTGAGCACTTCAATAAAACGGCTCATATGAGTACCTTTAAATTGATGAGGCAACTCAACGTACATATTAACCCGCGCAACAGTATGCTGCGAAACTTTATGTTTATCTTGTACCGTGATAGGGTATTTTATACCCTTAACACCGACTTTATCAATCGCTATATTTCTAAGATCTTCAGACCCTTGAACGTCTTTCATTTGTTCACTAAATTAAATTAAAATAAATTCAATAATTAATATAACTTATCATCGAATATATAGCAAATAAGGAATAAAAAAATATAATTAAAGAATAAAATAAAAATAACAGGCAGAAAATTTCTGCCTGTTATAGACTGGGAGTGGTGGGATAAGTTTATGCAACTTTTCTAAACAAGCACTCTTGCCTGCATTTGCTTAATAATTCCTGTGCTTTTGGCGTATTTTTGTAAAGCATAGCACCGCGTACGTAATATGCTGCTAAAATGTAGTTTTCAATGTTAAAATGTTCGCGAGCATTTATCATCATGTTTGCATAAGCCTTATATTTTTCTTCTTCTGATAATTCAGTATAAAGTTTTTCGTTACGGTTAAATATTTCATCAATCATATCAAGCTTATTAAAAATTGATTTTTTTTCGGAATTTTTAAATATTAAATTATCATACAGTCGGTTTACTGTAGTTTTTTTCCAAACCCTCAAAATTCCGTGATTTAAATCAGGTGCTTGTGCTTTCATAAATAAGTGGTAAATTTTTCCTTTAACAATATCAAAGCGCGTAACTAGATTTAACCCTGTCCGCCAGTTTTTTAAAAGCTTTTTTAAATATTCTATATCCTGGACTTGATCTATTTCTTCATTTTTAGGTGGATAAAATCTCATAATTTACTCCTTTTATTTAATCTCTATTATTATTTTAACACTTATAAAAGAGTAAATCACGACACGTTATGTCGAAATTACTATTTTAAGGTAATTTTTTTTAAAAAGCAAAATTCGATTTATAGTAACGCCTGAAAATTAGTTTTTTTGGGTTTTCTTGCCCCATAAAACCGAATTTTAAGTTTTTATTTTATAAACGGTAGTTTCAAAATATATTTTTAACCAAAAAGGCGATAATGGCTACTGCCGCCTCTATATTGCTGTTTTCAATTCAAATGTGGACACGATTAATATCTTATATAAACAGGATAAATATTTTACGATATACTAAAGTGATTTTAAAATCAAAGTATTGTATATTGTAATTGCTTTTCAACCGACACTTTAAAGTGTCGGTTGCATAAAATTTAAAGTATTATTAGTATAACAAATAGTTTAATTTTACTATAGATAATAATGCAAATACGTTAATTGCAAAGATAACTTAATTTTAGAGAGTTTTATTTTTTTAATGAAACTTGAAAAAAACGCTTTGTATTATTATATTTATATCTCTTTCATTCCAAAATCAGGTTTAAAAACATGGCAGAAAGCAGTAAAATTATAGATAAATATATCGAAGATGAATTACGTGAATCGTATTTAACGTACGCAATGAGCGTTATCGTATCCCGTGCGCTCCCGGATGTAAGGGACGGATTAAAACCCGTTCATCGTCGAATTTTATATTCCCAGTTTGAACAAAGCAACACTTATGAAAAACCTCATGTCAAATGCGCAAGAACTGTAGGTTATGTAATGGGTAATTATCACCCCCACGGTGATGCTGCGATTTATAATACTTTGGTTCGTTTGGCGCAGGATTTTTCAATGCGTTACCCGCTGGTAGACGGTCAAGGTAATTTCGGCAGTGTTGACGGTGACCCTCCGGCAGCAATGCGTTATACGGAAAGCCGTATGGCAAAAATCACTACGGAAATGCTTAAAGATTTGAAAAAAGATACGGTTAATTGGATGTCGAATTATGATGACACCAAGCAAGAACCCGTTGTTTTGCCCGCAGCAATCCCCAATCTTTTGGTTAACGGTGCCGGCGGTATTGCCGTTGGAATGGCAACGAACATACCACCGCATAATTTAAAAGAAGTTATTAACGGAATTATTTCTTATATTGACAATAATGATATTACAATAAAAGAATTAATGAAATACATTAAAGGTCCTGATTTTCCTACTTCGGCCATTATTTTCGGTAAAACTGGAATTAAAAAGGCCTTTGAAACGGGAAGGGGCAGGGTAACTGTTCGCGCCCGTATTGACATTGAAGAAATGAAGCGCGACAGGGAAGCAATCATAGTAACGGAAATACCTTATCAAGTTAACAAAGCGGATTTAATCGTTAGTATTGCTAATCTTGTTAAAAATAAAAAAATTGACGGTGTTTCTGATTTAAGAGACGAATCTAACCGCCAAGGTATGAGAATTGTTATTGTATTGAAAAAAGACACAAACGTTCAAACCGTATTAAATCAGTTGTACGCTCATACAGCGCTACAGTCTTATTTTAGTTATAATATGGTTGCTTTAGTGAACGGGCAGCCAAAAACGTTAAATTTAAAAGAAATCATTCAATATTACGTTGCACACCGTAAAGAAATAATAATAAGGCGGACAAAATTCGACCTTGAAAAAGCAGAAGCGAGAATGCATATCTTAGAAGCTCTTCTCGTTGCTTTGGATAATATAGATGAAATAATAAAAATTATTCGTTCAAGCAAAACAACGCCTGAAGCAAAAGAGCGTTTAATGAAACGCTTTAAGTTTACTGACATTCAAGCACAGGCAATTCTTGATATGCAGCTAAAAACACTAACAGGGCTTGAACGGGAAAAATTAGAAAAAGAATATGCTGAACTTGAGAAATTAATAAAAGAATTAAAAGCAATTTTAGCTAGTGATGCTAAACAGTATCAAATAATAAAAGACGAACTAGGCGAAATTAAAGAAAAATACGGGGACGAGCGTCAAAGTGAATTAAAAGGTGAAATTGAAGAATTTGACGTGGAAGATTTAATCGTTGAAGAAGTCGTTGCTGTTACTATTTCACAAAACGGCTTTATTAAACGCATTCCCATTTCCGCCTATAAAAAACAAAAACGTGGCGGAAAAGGCGTTAAAGGCGCAAATATCAAAGACACCGACGAAATGAATCATTTATACCTTGCATCAACTCACGATTATATTATGTTTTTTACGAACAAAGGCAAGGCGTTTTATATAAAAGTCCACGAAATCCCCGAGGGTTCGCGCACAGCAAAAGGCAGAAGCGTAAAACTCCTTTTAAATCTTGCTTCCGGTGAGAAAATTAAAGCCGTATTACCGGTGAAATCTTTTGACGATAGTAGCACTATCGTATTAGGTACGGCAAATGGAATTGTTAAAAAAGTTAGTATTGACGGTTTTGTAAACGCAAAAGCACGCGGCATAATTGCAGTTGACCTTGATAAAGACGATTATCTCATCTCTGCAGTACATACAACGGGTAAAGATGATATTATGATATGTACTAGAAACGGATATGCTTTAAGATTTAAAAACAAAAATTTAAGGGCAATGGGGCGAACTGCCCGCGGAGTTAAAGGGATTAAGCTTAAAAAGAATGACAGGGTTTGCGGTGTTATTAAAGTAGAAAGTGATAGAAAACTTTTCATTTTAAGTGAAAAGGGCGTGGGCAAACTCGTTAACTTTAAAAATTTTACGCCTCACGGCAGAGGAACAGGCGGACAAATATACATTAAAGTAAACGAACGTACCGGACCTGTTGGCGCCATACAAGCAGTATCCGATAAAGACGAAATTCTCATTGTAACAACAACGGGCATGATTCTTAAAATTGAAGCATCTAATTTGCGGACAATGGGGCGTACAGCCGTAGGGGTTAATATTGTTAATTTGAGTGGTGAGGATTGTGTATCTGATGTAACCGCAGTGGGAAAAGATGAATAATTTTCGTGATAAATTTTTAAATATTGCAAAAAAAAATCATTCCTATTTATGCGTTGGTCTTGATGTTGATGTTGAAAAATTTCCCGTTAAGCTTAAAGATGCACATGATAACCTGTTTTTGTTTAATAAAGAAATTATAGACGCAACAAAGGATTTTGTTTGCGCATATAAGCCTAATTTTGCTTTTTACTTTGCATACGGTTTGAGCGGTCTTGAAACGCTTAAACGCACTATTGAATACATTCCCGAAGAAATTCCCGTAATTTTAGATATTAAAGCTAATGACATAGGAAATACAGCTAATATGTATTCAAAGGGAATTTTTAATGAAATGAATTCAGATGCTATGACCATGAATCCGTATATGGGTATAGACAGTATCCAGCCGTTTTTAAATAAAACTGAGAAATACATTTTTGCGTTGTGTTTAACTTCAAATTCCGGTTCAAAAGATTTTCAGTATTTGGATACCTGCGGCAAAAAGCTATACGTTCGCGTTATGGAAAAGCTTTTTCTATGGCATAATGATTTTGGTGGTAATTTAGGCGCTGTTGTTGGAGCTACACATTCTGAAGAATTGAAAGAATTACGTGATATTGCAGGGGATATGATTTTTTTAATACCGGGGGTAGGTTCACAAGGCGGTGATGTTAAAAAAGTTGTAAAAAACGCAAAAATATCAGAGGGACTTGGAATAATAAATGTTTCCCGTAAGGTTCTTTATGCTTCTGATAAAGATGATTTCGCACAAAAAGCAAGAGAAAGCGCGTCAAATTATCGTGATATGATTAACGCTTATATTTAATCCTGGTTTATTCTTTTTTTTGCTTCTTCGTAACTGTCCAAAATTGTAAAATTTTCAGTAAACCCTAAAACATCAAAAACGCGTAGTATCTTGGGGTCCATATTTATAAGTATTACGTTACCGTTATGCCTGTCAACCGTACGAGTGAAAGACATGAATTCTCCGAGCCATATACTTGATATATAATTTAACTCGATTAAATCTATAATAATTTTATTACTCTTATTTTCAATAATATCGTTAAATTTTTCGGTAACGCCTTCGATATTAGTCGCGTCTAACCTCCCGCCAATTTTTATAACTGCAATATGGTTATCCATTTCTACTTCAAAAATTAAAGGATGACGTTTTTTAAACATTTAGTACTCCATTGTTAAATAAATAAGTTTAAGGTTATTATTTCAAATTTGTCGATAATCTAAACATAAAATTAGCATATTTTTGTTATTGAAAAAAGCATTTTTAATAATATATTTTTAAAAGAGGAAAAAAGTTTGGCAAAAATACTCGTTTTACATGGACCTAATTTAAATTTACTCGGAAAACGTGAAAAAAACATTTACGGTGTTAAAACTTTAAATGACATAAATTCCGAGCTAGAAAAATTAGGGTCGGAAAAGGGCATTCAGGTAAAGTGTTTGCAATCTAATATTGAAGGGGAACTCGTTAATTATATTCACAATTATTGTTATGATTACGATTTATTAATAATTAATCCCGGTGCATACACTCATACTTCCGTTGCAATAAGGGACGCTATACTTGGAGTAAATATACCCGTGATTGAAGTCCATATGACGAATATTTATAAAAGAGAATCTTTCCGCCACAAGTCATTTATACATGATATAGCCGTGGGCAAAATAACAGGATTTGGGGCTGATAGTTATAATCTTGCGTTTATAGCCGCTGTTAAGTATATCGAATCAGAGGGATCGAAATGAAAAAAAAGTTTATGATTTTAATATTATTATTTTCAACAAGTTTAGTTTTTGCAAACTTGAGGTTATTGAGAATAAACTATAAAAAGGGCTTGAATTATTATAAAAACGGCAATTATGTAAAAAGCGTAGTTCATTTACTGGATGTACTTAAAAATACTTCTATAAATAATTACGCTGTTTTGAGTTCCAAAGTTTATTTATTGTTAGGAAAATCTTATAACCTTTTGAGTGATTTCAATAATGCGGAGTATTATTTATTTCAGCTTTTTAGAAATACACCAATAAACCGTTATTTCAAAGAAGGTTTGCTTGAAATAGGGAAAACGTATACTTTATCGAAAAAATATACAAAAGCTATTCAGGTTTATAATTACATAGAAGAAAAATTTAACGAGCCTAATTTTGTAAGTGAGTCAATATATCTAAAAGGCGAGGTTTATTTATTAAAACAAGATATGGGTGAGGCAATCGAACAGTTTAAGCGCATTGTTAGCCATTATAAAAATACCAAAAGGTATCAGGATGCAAGAATGCGGTTAATGCAATTAGGGTATTTGCGCGACAGTTCGGGAGAAAATTCACCTCCGCCGGAAAATTCCGAGCGTTTTAATACTGTTAAAAAGAATAAAAAAAATGTGAGAGTTGAAAATGTAAATGAAAGCGGGTTGACAGAAGAAGAACGAAAAGCGCTTGAGCTTGCTGAAAAGAAAAAAAGAGAAAACGAAAATCAAAAGAAAAAACAACAAATAAAGAAAAACAAAAACAAAGTTGTGAAAAAGCAAGATATACCTGAAGGAACGGGGAAAAAAATTGAGAAAAAGCATGAAAATACTGTGTCCGAAAAAAAAATCACCCCTGAAAAACCTAAGCTGGATAACGAGAAAAAACGCGTTGTTATTCCTGATATAAGTTTTCCCTCTGACAGAACGTACTATCCTTCTGATTCGGGTTTTGCGCGTAAATTACGTTATGATTTATTAAAAGGAATTAAAAATTTATCAGAAAGAGATTTAAGAAAATTAGAATCACGTTTGCGCCTCCTTGAAAAACGGGAAAGGGAATTAACGCGTTTGCGAAAGGAATTGCTTGCTTTTCATAAATTATTGCTTACAAAAGACCGGCTTTTAGCTCTGAAAAAGAAAACTTTAGAAGAATTGAGCAAAGAATTAAAAAGTAAGCAATCAAGGCTCTTGTTGTTGATGAAATTAAATAAAAATTTTAAGAATATTAAAAACAAACTTGAAAATGACGGTGAGTAGTTATGAAAAGAACTCTTTATTCTTTAATTTTTGTTATAATTATTACAAACACGTTTTTCTCCCAGATTTTATTAAATAATTATTTCGCAATTTACGGTGAGGAAGGCACGGGGCGTATTTTTGTAAAAACGACTCAGGGTAGTTTAAAAGTTAAGGGTGATGAAAATAAAATTATTACAAAAAGTGAGTCAATACCTTACACGAGTTTTGTTACCGTAGTAATAGACGGGGAAATATATAAAATTGATTCTAAAACAAGGTTTGAAAAGAAAATACAAGAAGAGAACAGCGCGTTAGTTTACACCGTGATGTTGCCCCATAGAATTTTATTAAAGCAAATAGTAAAATTTTATACTTTACCAAAAACGGGGAGAAAAAATGCTATTTCAATCTCATTTGAAATTAAAAATAATGACGATAAAGCGCATGACGTAAAACTTAGGTATGTGCTTGATACTGATTTGGAAACATCCAACGACTTTGCTTTTTCCCATACATCGGAAAAATATATAAAATCCGAAAAGGTTTTTAGTAAAATAATACCTTCTCGAATTAACGTTATCAATAATGTTAATTCGCCTATACTTCGTTGTTATGTACTTCCGCGTATTCCGGGTACAGTTAAACCGTACCGCGTTGTTCTTGCCGCATATCAGAAATTTGCGAAGTCAAATTTTGAGTTCAAATCAAAACAAGGCGCATCATTTGCCGCCGGTTCAAGGCAATTAGACGCAGCAATAGGTTTTTATTATAGTTTCGGAAGAATGATACCCTCTAAAAAAAACCGGGCGGGTTTAATTTTAGGTATAACGGATAAAATCGCAAAAATACAAACCGGTTTTACGGCCGGGGTAGAAATTCCTTCTAATCAAATTAAGCCGCCATTGAAAATTAAGGTTAATGTTAAAAATACAGGTAACACGCGTTTTAAAATTGTGAAAGCAATAATCCGGTATCCCAAATATATGAAAAATACCGAAGTAGTTAACGTAATTAAGACGCATACAAATTTAAAAAAGGCACAAACAAAGGTTTTTTCATGGGAGTTGAAGTACAACGAAAAAATAAAAGACGTTGCCGTTATACGAATTTATATAAAAGCTTATGATAAAGATATGCGTTTATTTACAAAAAAAATTGTGAAAAAAGTATTACTTACAGCGGGAAAGGATATTAAGCAAGGCCAGACGGAAATATCAAGCAGAGAAATTAGAAAACTGCTTAAAAAAATGGCTTTATCAAATAAAAGCGTTAACTCTGCTTTAACCGAGCTTGAAAAGATTGATTATATATTATATACAATAAATACATCTACGGGAATGAACGCGTATATTGCAGGTAAACGCGTTGTTTCCAATACTTTATTAAACAAAATAAAAAGTCAGGTTGCGCGTCTTTTGTTTTTTGCAAAATCCCGTAGGCAGGAAATCGAAAAACAAAAACAAAGTTTGAATAAGTAATAGAATCTAAATTTTGTTTTTTTTCAGATTTGTTTAAAAACTGGATATATTCTCTATTAATGCTTATAACATTTTACTAAATTTATTAAAATCAAGAACTAATTAGTCAAACGGAAAGCTTTATGCAATTTGAACGCATTAAAAAACTTCAAAAAATTATTGATATACCGTATTATACGGATTTCTCTCCCGAACTCATTTATTTGTGCGGATATACAGGAACTTTCGGGGGAGTATTAGTATTAAAAGATGATTTTTACTTTTTTACTGATTCCAGGTATTTTTTTCAATACAAAGAAAAATTTGATAAACATATCATTATGGTAAAAAGTTCGTTGTTAGAGGGCTTGAAAAGCGTTGTTGCTGAAAAAAACGTTAAGAAATTACAAATTAACTCTGAAGAAACGCGTTATAGTGTATTTTTAGAATTGGAGAATGAATTAAAAAATACTGAAATAATACCCGGGAAAAGCAACGTAAATAAACTTAGGGTTTTAAAAGAAAAAGATGAAATCGAAAAAATTAAATCTGCTATCCGAATTGCCCAGGATACTTTTTTATACATACTTACTTTTTTAAAACCCGGTATTAGCGAGTGGGACATTGCTGTTGAGTTAAGGCATACTTTAAAACTAAAAGGCGCGGAAGATAACGCGTTTGACCCCATTGTGCTGTTCGGTGAGCGTAGCGCTTATCCACATGGAAAACCGTCAAAAGATGTTAAATTAAAAAGCGGGCATGTAGTTTTAATAGATATGGGCGCAAGATACGCAAATTATAACAGCGATATGACCCGGACGTTTTGTTTCGGTAAAATTCCTGATGATTTTGAAAAAGTTTATAATATTGTTTTATCTGCCCAGCAAAAGGCTTTTGACACAATTAAACCCGGAGTTGATGTAAAAACAACGGATAAAGCCGCACGTGATTATATTGCAAGTCATGGATACGGTGAATATTTTGGTCATGGTCTAGGACATGGAATAGGTATCCAGGTGCATGAAAAACCGCGAATTTCTTATGCGGCGAAGGGCACTTTAGAAATAGGTATGGTTTTTAGCAACGAGCCCGGAATATATTTACCCGGTAAATTCGGAATTAGGATTGAGGATATGGTTGTTTTACGTTCAAGGGGGTCTGAATGGTTGACGGATTTGCCAAAACAAAAAGTCTTATGTGTTTGACTTTTCCCAATCATTGCTTATATTAAAATTTTAGAAATATTTTTAGGAGAGAAAATTGATTCCAGTAAATGAATTAAGAAAAGGCAAAGTAATAAAAGTGGACGGTGATTTATTTTCTTGTCTTGAATATGACCATCACAAACCGGGTAAAGGTAAAGCTTACGTTCGCACTAAAATGAAAAATCTTAATAAAGGAAGCATTGTTGATATGACATTTAACTCTGACGACAAAGTTGAAGATGTATTTGTTGAACGGCGACAGGCACAATACCTTTATAAAGACGTCGATTCTTACGTTTTCATGGATACAGAAACTTATGAGCAAACCCCCGTATCCGAAGAAGAACTTCAAGACGCGGTTAAATATCTTAAAGAAGAAATGGAAGTGGATATTGATGTTTATGAAGGATCAATTATCGGTGTGGAATTACCTAATCACGTTGTTTTGGAAGTAACGTATACAGAACCGGGTTTGAAAGGCGATACCTCCGGAACCGCACGCAAAGCTGCCGAACTTGAAACAGGGTTAAGCGTGAATGTGCCTTTGTTTATTGAAACAGGAGATATGTTGAAAATCGATACACGCACCGGTGAATACATCGAAAGAATGTAATTGTTTTTTTTATAAAATAACTTTTGTTGTATGCTTACTTTGAAATTTACTATATTTAGTTTTGTATATTTAATAAAGGATGATTTAAATACCTTTTTATGGATGCGGAAATTTTAAATAAAAATATAGAAAAATCAGTTTCCCATGAAGAAATATTTAGAGAAAAGAATTTTTCTTCAGGGTGGAGTTTGCAAAAAGCAAGCGAAGAGTATGGAATTCCTTTCGGTGAAAAAATTAACGTTACTTTGCCGCATCATTGGCAATGTGAAAATGGTTTTGAAAAATATTCGGGTAAAGCCATATATACGAAACAATTTGTAATTAATAAAAAAGAAAATGTTCGATATTTTATCAAATTTTACGGTGTTTTTTACTCCGCTACTTTTTTTTTGAACAAAAAACAAATTGCAAAAAAGGAAGGTTATTTTAGCCCTAGTTTAATCGAAATACCTCAGGAATATCTTGATAAAAAAATTGAAATAACAATTTTAGTGGAATCTTATGAAGAAAGTAATCTGCGTAGAAAAAAATACGTTACAGGTATTTACGGGCACTGGGATGCTCATGAGCCGGATTTTAATCCCGGCGGAATTTGTAACAAGGTAACCATAGTTGAAAAGGGTAATATTAGCGTAAAAAACGCTTTGCTTACCGTGAATGAAATTACAAAGCAAAACAACGTAAATAACGCGTTGACAACGCTTAAACTCGTTACCGATTGCCCAAATACGCGTCATGCGTTATTAAAAGTTAAATTAATTCCTTTGAATTTTGAAGGGAAAGAAATTTTACTAGAAAAAGACTTAACTTTTCATAGAGGTGAACATAGAGTAAAAAATATTCAATTATATATTGATTCGGTGGAATTATGGTATCCTTATGAAATCGGTGCCCCAAATGTTTACAAAGTTAGTATAGAAATAAAACAAGGCGGCAAGGTTAGTGATAAAATTGAGTTTACGTATGGTTTTAGGATATTACGAATTAAAAATTGGCACATTGATATAAACGGAACGCGTATCTATTCAAAAGGCATAAACGTAGGTCCTTTGCGTTTTCGCTTTGCCGGTGTCAATGGAAAAGAATGGGACAATGAATTTAGAACATTAAGAGAACTCGGATGTAATATGATTCGCGTTCATTGTCATGTACAGATAAAGGAATTTTATGAATATGCTGACCTTTACGGAATTATGATATATCAGGATTTCCCTCTTCAATGGATGTACGGAAAAGGCGTTGAAAAATCAGCATTAAAACAGATTAAGGAAATGGTAACTTTGTTTTACAATCACCCTTCAATAGTTATCTGGTCGGCACATAATGAACCGTTTTACATTGGTAGTCCCGAAGAGATGGATAAAACTAATTTTTGGAATGTGTGGGAAGTTGTTATGTTCAATTATGATAAAGTGGTTCTTGACCGAAAATTACGCGCTGCTGCAAAGAGTATTGATAAAACGCGTTATATTAATAGGGCAAGCTCAATTTATAGTATTGTGGGTTTTAAGGGGACTGATATCCACGCTTACTGGGGCTGGTATTTCGGTGAAATAACTTTGTTTAATAAATTAAGACGTTACGGCAAAAGAAATTTTGCCTTTGTTTCCGAGTTCGGAGCTCAGTCTATACCTAATTATTTCAATGCTATCAGGATTATGCCTTCTGATTTGGAAAAAGTTGATTGGGAATATTTACGCCTGCATCATAATTGCCAGACTCGTTTAATTCAAATGTATACACCAGTTCACGAAAACGATAACCTTGAAAAATACATAGAGAAAACTCAGGAGTATCAAAAACGTTTTATTCAATATTACATGGACGTTATAAGATTGGTTAAAAATCGTCCGAATGCCGGAATGCTTGCTTTTATGTACCGTTCCTGCCATCCCGGAATAGACTGGTCAATAATAGATTATTGGGGCGGAAGAAAAAAAGCGTTTACTACAATCAGGAGGGCTTTTCAGAAAATTTATCCGTTTGCTTTTTTTAATAAAAACAACGTATTGCACAATAAAAAAAATATTGTAACCTTTTATATTGAAAACGACATTCCTGAAATTATTCAGGACGTAGAACTTCATATCAGGATAAAAGTTAATAAACAGGAAAGATTTTGCCGTAAGTTTGATGTAACGCTTCCCCCTTCTTCTGGCGCGGTAAAGGTTTTGAGCTTAAAACTTGATGATTTTTTTAAATTAGGAGAATTACGAGTATTACTCCTTGCAATTTCCGGCAAAAAACGTTATAAAAACATATATGTTATGAATCACGGTGAATAATTATTATGTTAGGTAAAAAAAAGAACAAAGTAAAAAAAATATTGGTAATTAGTGCATCTGCGGGTTCGGGGCATACTATTTCAGCTATTGCAGTAGAGCAGGCGTTTAAAGAATTGTATCCGCAAAGTATAGATGTTACGCATGTTGACGTTTTGGATTATACAACGAAAATTATGCGCGCTGTTTATAAAGACGTTTATTTGTACCTAGCAAAAAATAAACCCCTTACTTATGGTTTTTTCTATAAATTTACAGATAGGGAAAAATTTGGGTCCGGTTTAACTGATTGGATACATACAAGAAAATTCCGGCGGTATTTAAAGAAAAACCAGTATGATTTAATAATTTCAACGCATTTTTTACCTTCAAATATAATTGCCCGCATGAAAAAGAAAAAACGGTTTCGAAAGCTAAGAAAAACGCCACATATGACGATTTTAACTGATTTTGGAGCGCATAAAATTTGGCTTGCGCCTTCGGATTATTATATTGTTCCTGATGCTGTAAACAAAGAATATTTTATTCACAGAGGCATAGCAGGGGAAAACGTGTATGACCTTGGAATACCGGTTAGGACTGTTTTCGCTAAAACAAAGAATAAAAAGGAATTGCAAAAAAAGTACGGGTTTGACAAAACGAAAAAAACCATACTCCTTTTAAGCGGTGGTTTCGGTGTGGGCCCAATTCTGGACATTGTTAAAAATTTAGACAAAGTAAAAACCCCTCATCAAACCGTTGTTATTTGCGGTAAAAATCAAGATTTGTATAATGATTGCCTTAAATTAAAAGATAAAATGAATTTTCCTTTATTCCCCGTGGGTTATACGAACGATATTGACGAATACATGAAACTATCCGATATTATAATAACGAAACCCGGTGGGCTCACAACAGCCGAGGCCCTAGCCTGCAATTTGCCAATTGTAATAGTTAACCCGATTATCGGGCAGGAGGATAAAAACGCAGACCGCCTTTTAGAAGAGGGTTGCGCAATAAAGATAACGTATTTATCCATAATGTATTATTACCTTGACCGGTTATTTAAAGAAAAAGATAAACTTGAGTTTATGAAAAACAGCATTACTAAACTTTCTAAACCGGATGCGGCTTATAACATTGCCCGGTTTTCACATAAAATACTTTTCAAAAGATAAACTTTTTATCTTCACCCATTCAATTTAGAAGCGTATATCCATAGCCCGGTTATACACTAAATATTTGTTCATTTTTTATCGCGGAATATACTTTATAAATTATTTTATTGTTGGAGATTGGAAACCTAAATCAAAGCATTGAAATTTTTGAAATTATTTAAAAAAGTGTTGAAAAAAAATTTATTTGGTGTAAAATTTACTATACAATTATTTTAGGAGGAAAAGGAATGAAAAAGATTAGTGTAATTTTATCCGTTGTATTTTTGTCTTTATCCGTATTTTTTACGGTTTCTTGTAAAGGCGGTGGTGGTGGTGGCCCTAAAATAAAAAAAACACCCGAGGGTTTTAAAGTTTATGAGGACAAAAAAAACGGGTTTAAGTTTGCTCATCCTGCTGATTGGAAAGTAACTGCCTTCGTTGATAAGGGCAGTTGCACGGTTTCTGCGCCGGGCGGCGGTTTTTTTGTAAAAACGCATAAAAAACGGGAAAATGAAAGCATAGATAAGGTTCAAAATAATTTTGAAGCGCGTTTTAAAATGTGGGGAGATAAGCTTGAAATGCATGAAAAGAAAGACGCGAGTTTATCCGGATATGATGCAAAAAAATATATTTATACCATGAAAGGGTATTCAAATAAAACGCAGTATCTAATTTTTACAATTGCGAAGGATCGTTATTATGAAATCATTTATGACGGTTCTGCAAAAGCTTACGAAAAGATTAAAGATAAAATCCAAACTATGGTAGATACATTTCAGATTTTATAGTTATTTTTGATTTTCCTGAAAATTACCGCTATTATTTTATAGCGGTAATTTTTTTATTAATAATACCATTTCGTTTTACATTATGGAATCTATCTTGAAAAAATAACTTTTGGGATAAAATACTAATCATTGTATTAATTTTTTTTGCTTTGCTTTAATTTCGTTAATTCCAGTTCAAGTTCGATGATTTTGTTATCGCGTCGTTTAATTTTTCTTTCAAGACTACGGATTGTTTTGTCTTTTTTTTCAATTTCTTTATTTAACAAAGAAATAATATCTTCTTTTGTTCTGTAATTTTTTTCGTTTATTTTTTCGCCGAACCGCATTTTTTTTACAATTTGAACAGCCCTGTTTATCCCGTTAACTCCTTTTAATTTTTCATACATTTGTGCTTTAACTTCGTTGTCAAGGTCATTAATTAGACGCATTAATTGCGATGCGGCTTGAATAAACCGGATAGATATGCCGAGCTTACTTTTAATCTCTTCGCGGGATAATTTTAACGTTTCGCTCATATAAAATATTGCTTTTGCTTTTTCTAGTATGCTTAAATCTCTTTGTAAAAGGTTGTCTGTTATGAGAATATCTAAATCTTGTCCTTGTCTTTTCGGGTAAATTATTTTGCAAGGCGCTTTTTTTATTCCTTGCTCTTTTAAGACACTAAGTCGATTGTGTCCGGAAACAACGTAGTATGACGTTGTACCATTATTTTTAAAAGCCATAACAGTTAGGGGATTAATAAGCCCGTTTTGCTTTATGCTGAGTTTTAAAGCTTGTTTTTTGTCTTCTGGAATTTGGTTAAAAATTTCTCTGTTTAACGGGTGGTAATGGATTTTGTTTAAATCTAAAATTTGTATTGTATTAGTGCTTTCCCTCATTTTTATTTTAATCGGCTATTTTTATATTTTTTATAAATAATAAAATATCGTACCTTATTTAATTTTTTATTAAATCTAATTTTTGTCTAGTCAATAGATTCTTCTTTATTAAAAGTTAAATCAAGTCCGCAGTGCGGGCAAATTTTTATTTTTTTATTTAGTATTCCGTCACAAGAAGGGCAAGTCATTTTAATGCGTTTCTTAGGGTAAAGTATTTTGAGCATAACCGGGAGCATTATCATGGCAGCCATTAAACAAGTGAAAACTCCGATAGTCATAACGAGGCCTAAAGAGAAAACGCCTTTATGCTTTGCAATTAATAACGAGCCGAAGCCCGCCATAGTTGTAAGAGCGGTTAGAATAACGCCTGTACCCGTACTTTTTTGAGCTACTGCAAAATCGCCCCGTTCTTTAAACCGGTGTATCATTTGAACACCGTTTTCAATTCCTATTCCAATTAATATGGGAATTGCAAAAAAGTTTGCGAAATTGAATTCAATATTAAAAATACCCATTGCTATTACAAGCCATAGTAGCCCGAATATCATTGGAATTAAAGCAAATAAAGTATCTATAATATTTAAGAAATCAATAAAAATGATTATAAAAACAATTATAAAAGCAAAAATAGCAGCACGTTTAAAACCTTTTTTCATAACGGTTTTGTTTTCTGCATTTAAGACAGCAAGCCCTGTAACGTCTTTGTCAACCGTACGCAATTGTTCAACGAATTGTTCCATTTTTTCACCTTCCCATAAATCATGGGGAGAATATGCATAAATAACGTATTTTCCGTTTTCAGAAATAAACCTGTCTTTTAAATCCGAAGGTAAAGTTTTATCAAGGTTTTTTTCCGTTATTTTTGTGGGGTTAAGCCCTTTAATAAACATGGACATTTGTTTTGTAAAGCTATTAAAAAATGATTTTTGAAGGTTTAATAGTATTTGTTTGGACTTTTGCGGTTTGGTTGAGTTAACTAAAATTTCCAGTTTTTTAAGCATGTTAATTAAGTTTTTTAATGTTCTATGTATATCGGGTAATTTTTTATCTCCTAAAATTTTGATCAAATCAAGAGATAGTGAAAAATATTTAATCATTTCTTTTAAATTTTTCTTAAATTCAGCAACCTTAATATTATCCGTTTTCTTTTGAATTTTAATATTACCGAGTTTGCGCCGCAAAGAACGCAAAATTAATACCTTTCGATTTTGTTTTTCCGGTAAAACGCGTAAAATCGAATGTACTTCGCCAACCATAGGAAGTTTACGCACCTTCTCAACGTATTTTTTTACTGTAGAGATATCATTAACAATAAAAGCGCCGAACCATGATGAAAAATTCGAGTTTTCCATTAATTTATGTTCGTATTTTACGCTTTCAAGTCCTTCTGCCTGTAAAGACGATAGGTTTAAATTTAAGTCCACGCGTTTTACAAAGAAGATTAAACTTAACGTTAGAATAAGCATGGAAATTAAAACAATTTTTGGGTATTGTAACGCATATTTAAAAAACGTAAAACGCAAAACAAAAGCTTTTGAATTTTTGTGTTTCTTTTTTCGTTTGTCGTATAAGCATAGAAAAGCCGGAAGAACTATTATCATACATAAGAACGTTATTATGATACCAACTCCGCCGATAAAACCGAGTTGTTCAAGCCCCTTGAAATCCGTTAGCATTCCTGCAAAAAAAGACGCGGATATTGATACGGCACTTGTAACGTTGGCTTTGCCCGTTGACATTAGAGTCGTTTCAATTGCTTTTTTTATATCCCCTGTGCCCTGTAATTCGGCTTTGTATCTTGATAAAATGTGAACGCCGAAATCAATACCCAAACCGATTAATATTACCGTAAATACTATTGACAATATTGTCAGATAGCCGATTGTTATTGTAGTTACGCCGAAAGTCAGTACTATTGCTATTATTAAAGATAAAGTTGACAACAAAGGCCTTGGCAGGTTTTTAAAAAATAAAATAAATAAAAGCGTAACAATGATTAAAGCAATTATTGATGCCTTTGCCATATCGTTATTTGACGTATTCATTTCATCTGCTTGTAAAACCACTCTGCCTGTAACCCCGGCGTCTATGCCCGGAAAATCTTTAAGCGTATCTTTTACCATTTTACGGATTATTTTAAGCGGTTGTTCGATCATGTTGAGTTCGTTTAAATTTTTACTGGGCAATACCATCATTAAAAGGAGTTTTCCATTGTCCGTAAATAAATACCCGCCTCTTTCCTGTTTAACGCCTTTTTTTAAACTTTTCAATTCAGGCGCGGTCATTATATTTGAAAAATCTATTTTTTTTGTATTTCCTTTTTTAAAACTTTTTATAAAGTTTATTAGAATTTTTTGCAGAAGTCTGTATTCCTGCTTATATTTTTCAGATTGCTTTTTTGCTTGTTCAAGGGATTCGCCAACGTACCTGTTTACGTATTCTGCATTCACAAATTTGAAAAATTCCATCCATTGCTTTAATTCTTCAACGCCTTGCTTTGTTACTTTTCCTTTAAGGTTTTTACTTAGATTAGTTTTAAGGCGTTTGTTTATTTCATTTAAAAGTCCATTTATATTTTTTAACGATGCCATTAATTTTAGCCCGTCTTTATTTTTAATAAGCGCTCTTCTCAATAAACGCAAATTTTTTACATCAAGAAACAACAAAATGTTTCTTCCGAACTTTTCATAATCAACTTTATAAAATATTTTTTTTATGTGTTCTTTTTGTTTACTTAATTTTTTATTAATTGTATCTGCGAACTTTTTTGCTTTTTTTACGTTGCCTTTGGATTCAATAACTATGTAAATCATTTCTGTATCGCCGAACTCTTTTGTGAAATTTACATAATCGTTTTTATACTTTTTTGAATTGCTTATCATTTCAAAATAATCTGCGGATATTTTTAACTTTGAAATTGTTAAAAACGCAGATATGCCAACTAAAATAAATGCTATGGCAATGATTTGCCCGGGGTATTTATAAATTATGTGTGATAATTTTTTTAAAAATTTTATTCTCATGGGTTATATTTCCGAATGATAATGCATTTTAATACCGATTAAAAAATATTTATACTATGAATATAAATAATGCTTTGCTTCTGCAATAGCATGCATAACAAAAAACGATGTAGAAATCTCACTCCCTACAAGTATTCTTGTCGGGTGCCTCATCCTGTTCCATTCATAAGCTTTGTAAGGGTGGCTTTTGCCTTCTCCTAGTGAATTAACAAGTATTTGTAGAGACGTTGCAATTACTCCGTCATTTTTTTTATCGTATTTGAATAAGCAAAGCGCACTTGTTACCAAAGCCGCATCAAACGCATTTAAGGTATACCCTGCCATATCATTTTTCAAATAATCGAGGGCAATTTTTCGTATTTCCTGCATCTTTCCTTCAGGGTCAAAAGTTTTCTTTTCGGCATCGGAAAGAGTTAAATAAATATTATATGTTTGCGATGTATAATAAACGTACATAACGGGTAAATAATACTTATGAGCGGATCCTTTTTTAAAGTTTCCGCTTGTATAAGCCCTGTAATGAAACTCAAGAAAGCGTTGCGTTGTTTTTAGATTTTCGCCTTCCAGTGATTTCCATTTCTTTCTATTGTATAAAATTGATTCCAGAATATCCATATTGTGTCCGGGGCATACTTCGTTGCCTATTGTATCCTTAATAACGCGACCGTCCGGTTTTTCAAATTTTTTATCAAACCAAATCCCAACAGCGCCGTGATAATCAAGTGGTTTTGTAATTTGAATTGTTGCGAGGTTGGAGTCAAAACCGCTACCGTATTGATATTCATTTATTATCTCAACCCACGGATGGTTTAAGAATTTTTTACATTCTTCTAACAATTCTTCATTTGCTATTATTGCATATTTATCAACTAGCTCAAGCCATTTTTTTGCAATGGATAACGTTAAAAACGTAGTGTCGGTATCGGGTACATAATCCTTAAACCCAAGGTCTGCTTTTTTTTGCCAGTCTGATTTTTTTAAATTGCATAAAGGATTGCCGTTTTTATCCATGGGTAAACACGATGTAGATGGGTGTTTAATGCCTTTGTTTGGTGTAATTAGCCATTCCTGGCTCGTTACAACCATATATTTCACCATGTTTTCCATAATGTCAATAATTTTGTTAAACTCGTCTCGTTCAATATCATACTTTTCCAAACGGGCAAGGAGTTGCTCTGAGAATATGGCGTCGCTGAATGCAATTCTATGATATATCCATGCAACCTTTTGATACATTGGTTCGCTTACGCCCTTAAACGGCTTTCTTATTAGTTTTAACTTTTTAGGGTTTGTCATTAAAAAACAACGGATAAAATAAAATATAGCGGTAATGTTTTTATATTCAAAAGCCCCAAGTCCGCGTAATACGTTTAGAAAATTTTCACCGTCCATATAATCGTCGCCGGACATAATGACTTGAGCGGCAACGCGTATCCACGGGTCTTTTTTGCTTCTATCCCATTCCTTGAAAATGTCTTTTATGCTCGCTTGCATTACTTTGTCAAGCTCTTCTAATTCGGGTTTTTGTTTGGCTAACGTAATTTTTTCCCTTATTTGAAAATCAGGGTTTTTAATATTATCTAATAAATCTGCAATAGGTTTGAACGTCTTAGTAATCCATTGTTCATCGTCCCAATTTTCGTAAGTAGCTTTCATTGCTTTTTCAAATATTTCTTTATATTTTTGAACTTTGCTTTTAGTTATGTCGGGATGGCGAGCGCCTTTTAAAATGAAAGTTTTTAAAAAAAAGTTTCCCGCTATTTTTTTATAAATTTTTCTTAAATTCTCTCCCGGTTCGCCAGCGGGTTTGGTTTTTAATATTACGTCATCGCATATATCATAAAGATTTGCCGTTTTATTTGCCATACATCCCTCTTCAAAAAACAATAATTTTAGCCGAATTTTATATTAATAATCAGCTCAATAAATAACATTAATAAAATTTATGTAAAATAACAATAAAATCAAAATTTTAATAGAATTGAAACAATAATTGCTTTATTTTTTTTTCATAATGAATATTATTAAAGTATTATGATACCGGACATAGCGGTTAAAAGTAATGAAGATATTTACTCGCTAATTGAGCGCCACATTGAAAGATTTTGTTCTAAAATTGAAAATTGGTTTACCCGGTATTTTAGTGTTAACCACTTTAACGGAATAAAACCCCAACTCATTATTGGTACGGACAGTTCATATTCAAGAGGGCGGACAGTATTCACCGTTGCTATTGTAGTAAATTCAATGGGGCATGGCGCGGAATATATTTATAAAAACTTCAACGTTTTCCGTTACCTGCCCATATTTGAAAAAATCTACTCAGAAGCGCACACATCTGTTCTCGTTGCTAGTATGTTAAAACAAAACGGGCACATTGACCGTTTTAGTGAGATTATCGTTCACGTTGATGCAAATGAAGATGAAAACGCTAAAAGCTCTAAGTATTATCATTCAATTATGGGAATGGTTAAAGGGTGCGGGTTTAACGCAGTGGGTAAACCTTATGCTTATGCGGCAACGAGCGTTGCAGACAGGCACTGCAAAGGATAGCTTACCTGACTTATTTAATAATTTTGCCGGAAAAATGAATAGGAATGCGGCTGTTGAAAGAAATATGCTAATCTTTTTCGTTTTAGCAAAATAACTTCGTAAAATCAGCGCATAATACTAAAATTTGCTAGAATATGGAACTCGCTATGGAACGCGCGAAACAGATGAAAGAAGAGAATCCCCCGGCTTTTTACCGCAAATAGCTTTTTTCTCCTCCCCCTTTAAATAAAGAGGGAGGATTAGTGATAGTATGGGGTATGGACATTCTCTTCAAGTCCCCCTTTATTTGAAGGGGGATTTGTCTTTCTTCAAGCCCTGCTTTATCAAAATCAAAGGGATTAAAATAGAATAAATTTCCACATTTTAAAACTAATTAGTATTACAGGTAAAAGACAACTAATAAGGAAAAAAAGCCGCTTGCAAAAAACGGCTTATTTTTGAAATTTGTAAAAATTATCTGCCGCTTACACCGGGCCGGTCGTTTCTAGTTCGTTTGCGTCTGCGTCTATTGTTATTGTTTCTAGTTCGCTCGCGTCTGCGTCTATTGTTATTGTTTCTAGTTCGTTTGCGTCTGCGTCTATTGTTATTGTTTCTAGCTCGTTCGCGTCTGCGTCTATTGTTATTGTTTCTAGCTCGCTCACGTCTGGCTCGCCGATTTCTGGAATATCTACTTCGCCTATTACGGTAATATCTATTATATTTTGTTTTAGGAATTCTGTGCCAACGCTTGGTGCGTGGACTGTACTGCTCATAACGGTTTTTATTCCTGTTGTAGCGCATTCTTGGTCTTGAATGACTAAAAGTAGCAGGCAAGATTAACGCAATCAGTAGTGCTAAAAGTAAAATTTTTGTTTTCATTTTTTCTCCTTAATTTTTAATATTGTAGCTTAAAATAAATTAAACACATTCTCTTAGACTAAATTTAACGAGAAAAGTTAAATAAAAAAATAACATATAGTAAAAAAAATGTTTTTATTAGCAGAGTTTTTTTTAATTGCACACATGCGTTCTTTCAAGTCCTTTATTTGTTTATCAAACTTTGCCGTGTCCGCAGTTTTTTTATTTTGAAATATGTTAGAGCGTTCCTTTAAACTATCTAACTCTTTTTGAATCCTAGCTTTTTCATTTTCCGTTAAAAAATCTTCGTTTCTATTAGAGTTTAGCTTTTAAATTTTGGAATTTTTAATTTAACATTTAGTTAAATTCAACGAAAAACTCTTCATCTTCCCGTTTTATTTGATTAATTGAAACGATTTGGTATTCGTCATTTTCCCCTGATAGAATTATTTCATTTTTATCGCGGTTTATTTGTTTAACAACGAAAGGTTTTTTCCCGTGCATAACAATAGTGCCGCTTTGTAAAAGTTCGTTTTTATGTTTTTCTTTGTAATCGGAAAATTCAAAATCAAGACAGCACATTAACCGTCCGCATGCGCCGGATATTTTCATTGCGTTTAAGGGAAGGTTCTGTTCTTTTGCCATTTTAATTGATATTGGTTCTTTATTCGTTTTTAACATTTGGCAGCAATATTGTAATCCGCATACTCCGAAGCCACCGGTAAGCTGTGCTTCGTCTCTTACACCGACTTGATGAAGTTCGATACGCGTTTTGAATACGCTTGCAAGGTCTTTGACGAGATTTCTAAAGTCAACGCGTCCGTCAGCGTAAAAATTGAATAGCACTTTGCCTCCGTCAAAAAAGTGGTAAACGTTGATTAACTTCATAGCCAGTTCATGTTTTTTTATTTTTTCAAGCGCAATTTTATAACTTTTACTTTCCCTTTTTCTTAAACTATCTCTGATTTTTAGGTCATCAAAACTAGCGAGCTTAATAATTTTATTTATATTGTTTGTTTTAACATAATCTGTAACATCAGCGGGGATAGGGGAGATAACGGCTTTGCCGAAGTCTTTGCCGTGCCGTGTTTCAATTATGTATGTAGCGTCTTTTTCAAGACTAAAATTTTGATATTTGTATAATTGAACGTAATTGTTCCATTCCATTCTAATGAAAACGTATTTTTCCATATTTACCACGCTTTTAATTATCAATTCGTAAATCTAATATCAAACCTTTTAAACGGTTAAATTTTTCCAGCAATTTAATCCTGGATTTTTCTTTATTAAGAATTTCCATGGTAAGGTTTTGAATTTCTTGGTCAATTGTTTGTATAACGGTAATGCGTTTGTTTTTAGATTTTCCTAAAAATGTTCTTTGGTAAGTATTAGTTTCAAAAACGTTTTGATACATTTTCATAGCTTGGGTTAAAAACCGTTGCAAACGAAATTTATATTTTTTTAATAAATTTTGATTAAACGGCTCTTTAGAAAATTTAGCAGCAATATTTTCTAATTCACGAATAGTGCTGTCTAATTCTTTGTTAAAATTGTTTATTTTTTCCGTAACAATGTTTTCTTCCACAAGTTTAGAAAAATCAACTTTTTGATACTCTTCCGTGGATTCCGGGTTTATACTTTGCTTACTTTTATAAGGAATTTCAATATTTTTATTTTTTGAAGAATTAATTTTCATTTTATTGTTTTACTAATTCTTTGCCTGCGGGTTCTAGTTTTAAAGCGCTTCTTGCTTCTCGCAAATCTTTTTTATTTTGCGCGCTTGTTTTTTGCTCAAATTTCTTTTTATCGGAAATAACGCATTTGCCCTCGAAAATCATTCCTTCTTCGGCAAGAAGCCGTGGAGTTTGGATGTTTCCGATGAGTTTACCCGTTGATAATATGGTTATCATTTCCGATGCGATTACGTCTCCGTAAACCGTTCCGCCGATAACTACTACACGGGCTTTAATATCGCTATGAGCGTTTCCGCCTTCACCGATAAGTACTTTTCCGTTGCCGTCAACTTTTCCGTAAAAAGTTCCGTCAATACGTAAAACACCCTCAAGATCGAATTCGCCTCTTAATACCGTATTTTCACCAATTAAACTGTTTACAACCATAACCAACCTGTTTCTTTTAAATTACCAATAATTATCAAGACTAATGAAATCGGCAGGATCAACGAGTTTAGTGCCTATCCTGATTTCATATAGCAATCCGTATCCCAGTGCAGAACCCGTTGTTCCAACTTCGCCTATTTTAATTCCTTTTTTAACACTTTGGCCAACTTTGACTTTCAAATCCTGTAAATAACCGTATTTGCTTGAAAAACCGTAGCCGTGCCTTATGACGCAATATAAGCCGTGTTTTTTTGAATAGCCAATTTTGGTAACCGTTCCGTTTGCGGTTGACCTTATAGGGGTTCCGGGAAAAGCTTTGATAATTATACCTGACGAAGGCGTTTTGATTAAATTTTCGGTTTTTTCTCCGAAACCTTTCACCAAAGCGCCGCCCCCAATTAACGGCCAGATTGAAGGGTAATTATTAGCAATGCGCTTGAATCTTTTCATGTGGTTTGATAACCGGTTTATCCTTTGACCGATTGTCAATGTATCAGAATGTACTTTTTTTAATAAATTTATTTCCGTTATATCTTCTTCGCTATTTTTTTTCTGTTTGTTTTTCAAAGGCAGAGCCGGTCCGCCCCGGGCATTCATATCCACAAAAAAACTTTCGGATGACAATCCGGTTAAGTTAAAAAGTTGGTTTAACGTTGTTTTGACTCTTTTAGTTCGTGAAACGAGTTCGTTTGTAATTTCAACGAATTTATTTAACTGAATTTTTATTTGATAGTTTGCACTTTGGTAAGCAACCTGCCGCTTATACGTTGTCTCTTGCTTTTCAATTGAAAAAATTGCAATAGTAACGATTAATGAAACTGCGATTAATGCAAAGAATAAGGTGAAATTTGAAATATGAAAATTAAAAATACGTTTTTCGGAGTGGGGTATAAACATAATAGTAAGGCGTTCACGGCCTTTAATTTTTAATTTATGATAGAAAATCCCTAATCTTCGGCGTAAGGGTTTTGTTTTATCATCCAAATAAGTTAAAAACTTATTTTTTTTTGTCTTTTTTGTGTAATACACCCGGCAAACTCCTGCGTGTAAGTATTTTAGCATACAACTTTATGGTTTGTCAAATTTTATTTGTTCAAATTTTGCATTTTTTTAATAAAATTTTATTTACATTCCTCTGAATTATATACTTGACAGTATAACCATTTTTTGTTTAATTATCCTAATACTAAGAAATTAGAAATTAATTACTTAATTAATCGACAATTATTTTAATCCCATTAGTTTTTACAATAAAAATAAGGAATATTACATATTTATTACCAATAAAAACGTTAGGTAAAAATACTATTAAAACTATAAAAAAACAAATTTATTTTTACTTTTAAATATATATGGATAAACAAATTAGCCAATTTTTAAACGGAAATAAAGTATTATGTGCACCGATTTGCGGATTTACTGATTTTGCTTTTAGGGAAATTTTAGCTTTATATAAACCTGCAATGATTTTTACGGAAATGTTGAGCGCGCAGGGTATTATTTATAATTTTGATAGAACTATTAAGTTGTATAAAAAAACGAATTCAAACGTTCCGCTTGGAATTCAGATATTCGGAAAAAATCCTGATATTCTTTCAAAAGCAACGGATAAAATTAAGCATCTGGATTTCGATTTATTAGATATAAATGCAGGGTGTTCGGTTAAAAAGGTTATTAAAAGTGGCGCAGGGTGTGCAATAATGCAAGACCCTGATTTAATTTATTCTATTATTAGAAAAGTTAAAAATCAAATCGGCAAGCCGGTTACTATCAAAATGCGAAAAGGATTTAGCCGAGAAAATTTTATTGAATGCGCAAAAGCCGCGCAAGAAGCAGGTGTGGGATGGATTACCTTGCACGCAAGAACGCGAAAGCAAATGTTTTCCGGCGATGTTGATTTGGAAGCAATAAAACAATTAAAGCAAAATATTGATATTCCCGTTATTGGCAACGGGGAAATATGGCAACCCGAACACGCAAAACACATGATGGACTATACCCGCTGTGATGCTGTTATGCTGGCAAGAGGAATTTTAGGAAACCCCTGGCTGGTTAAGCAATGTAATGATTATTTTAATATCGGGGAATATATTATGCCGGATAATAAAGAAAAGCAAGATATTATGTTGAAGCACCTTGAGCTTATTACTAGGGACAAAGGTGAGAAACCGGGTTTAAAAGAGTTTAGAAAACACATCGTTAAGTATTCAAAAGGTATAAATGGCAGTAGGTTATTTAGAACGCGTGCCGTTCAAACAGAAAACAAACTCGAATTATTAAATGAAATAAATGCCTTGTTCGGCAGAAAAGAGGCAATGCTTGAAAGAATATAAAAAAAAATATAATAGGGACGGTTATATAATAGATTATTTTTATCCTATTAATGATTTAACGCCGGTTGACAAAGTTCTTGATAAATGTTTTTCTAATTTAGGCATAGCCGGCAAAGTTCACGCTTTTCGCGCTGTTCAAGAATATAATTATCTTGATAGCGAGGAGAGAATGGGTTCCCTTGCTGTAAATATAAATAAAGGAAAACTTATTGTAGAGACATCTAACAACGCCACGGGCAATTTGTTATCTATGAAAAAAAATCATTTAGCTGAAAAAATAAATGAAAAAATTGGCAAGAAAGTAATTAAAGACATTATCTTTATAGTTAGTAAAAAAGGAGAAAGTCAGTAATGAGTGAAAAATATAATGCCGAACAAATTCAAGTATTAGAGGGGCTTGACCCGGTAAGGAAAAGACCGGGTATGTATATCGGCTCAACGGATATTAACGGGTTGCATCACCTTGTTTATGAGGTAGTGGATAACTCAATTGACGAGGCAATCGCAGGGTATTGTTCAAAAATTAAAGTTTACATAAAAAAAGATGACGTAATAGAAGTAACGGATAACGGCCGGGGCATACCCGTAGATTTACATCCGGGATTGAAAATCCCTGCCCTTGAAGTTGTAATGACTAAACTGCACGCAGGCGGTAAGTTCGATAAAAAGGCATATCAAATATCCGGCGGTTTGCACGGTGTAGGTGTGTCTGTAGTTAACGCGTTATCTGAATGGTGCGAGGTTTACTCAAGCCGGGAGGGTGACGTTTATTTTCAGAGTTATAAAAAAGGAGTGCCTGATGCTCCGATGAAAAAGAAAGGCAAAACCAAAGAATTCGGCACGCGTACCGTATTCAAACCGGACGTGGATATTTTTGAAACTACTGAATTTTCTTTTGATGTTTTGTCAAAGCGCCTGCGCGAACTTGCTTTTTTAAATAAAGGCATTGAAATTCATATTGAAGATTTAAGAAAAAAACAGCCAAAAAAACACACTTTTAAATTCGACGGCGGTATTGTAAGTTTTGTAAGACATTTAAGCAATGCAAAAAACCCACTTCACAAAAAAGTAATTCTGATTACAGATGAAAAAGAAGGAGTTCACGTGGATATTGCTATTCAATGGACAAATTCTTATAAAGAAAATCTTTTTGCTTATGTTAATTCTATTCACACTATAGACGGCGGTACTCATGTCGAAGGTTTTAGAACGTCTCTAACTAGAACGTTTAACGATTATATAAAGCAATACAATTTAACCAAAAATAAAAAAATAACAGGATCTTTGCGTAACGATGACATAACAGAAGGTATGGTTTGCGTTTTGAGCGTCAAAGTCCCCGAACCGCAATTCGTTAGCCAGACAAAAGGCAAGCTTGGTAATAGTGAAATTCGGGGTATTGTGCAATCAATAACCAGCACAAAATTAAAATACTTTTTCGAGCAACATCCTAACGATGCAAAAAAAATAATGGAAAAATCATTAAACGCGTTACAGGCAAGGGAAGCGGCAAGGAAAGCAAGAGAACTTGCAAGGCGAAAAAACGAGTTATTTGGAGACGGCTCTCTTCCTGGTAAGTTAGCTGACTGTTCCGAAAAAGACCCCAAGAAAAGCGAACTTTATCTTGTGGAAGGTGACTCTGCCGGCGGTACTGCAAAAGCAGGACGAAGCCGTGAGTTTCAGGCAATTTTGCCCTTACGCGGAAAAATGTTAAATGTAGAAAAAGCTAGAGAGGATAAAGTTATAGACAACGACAAGCTTCAGCCCATAATTTCCTCTTTAGGCACGGGCATAGGCAAAGTTTTTGATATTAGTAAATTACGGTATCATAAAATTATAATTATGGCGGATGCGGATGTAGACGGTTCTCATATTCGTACACTGCTTTTAACTTTCTTTTTCCGGTATATGCCCGCTTTAATTGAGAATGGCCATGTATACATTGCAATGCCTCCGCTTTATGAAATTAAAAAAGGTAAAAAAAGCGAATATGCTTTTACAGATGTGCAAAAAAATAAAATTCTGAAGGACTATAACGAAAACGATAAATATTCGCTTAAACGTTTTAAAGGTTTGGGAGAGATGAACGCTGATGAGCTATGGGACACGACAATGAACCCCGAAAGCCGTAAAATGCTTAAGGTAACGCTTGAAGATGATGTTGAGGCGGATGAAATGTTCACCATATTAATGGGCGATAAAGTCGAACCTAGACGTAACTTTATAGAAAAATATGCAAAAAGCGTTACTAATCTTGATATATAGTGAAATATAACGTTAATAACGGGATTTTTTGAGCAATCGAATTCCAAATTCTTAACCCACGCATTGCGGATTATAAAAAAAACAGGTATCTGCTAGGGGACAGATACCTGAACAAATCGATAATCGGTTGTAGTCTTAAAGATTGGAATTTTTAAGACTTTTGAGCGTTTTTACAGGGATATTGGCAACCTGTACTAATAAGTATGCAATGATTGTGCCATGTTTTACTATAATTCTACTTTTCTTATAATTATATAACCGGATAGCAATTAAAGACTTTTTACACTTTATGGGATTTTATACTTTGTTGTTGAATTATTGAAATTTACAATAAGCCTATTGAAAAATTCATAAATTTACTTTGCGTCATATTTTTGTATACTTGTTTGTGTTTTGTAATTTTTGCACTTATTTATTAAGTGTGAGAGGAAGGTTTTGTTTCACCTTTATAAAATCCGGGCGTGTTTTTATAGGATTAATTTTATAAAACGTATTTTATGCTATTTTGCAGTAATGTAAAATATTAATATAATTTGGAATGGGTGTATAGATGCATTTTTTTGCAATAATTTATATTTGTCATTTATTTTATAAATTTTTGCAAATGAAATTTAAATGATATTAGGAGTACGTTGCCAATAAAAATTTTAAATTTATTTTTTATAGATTCACAAATTTTCAAACTTGTACCCGGTTGGAACGAAAGAAACGGTTTAACCGGTTTTGAAAAACATTTTAAAAATTTGCCTTTAGAAAGTCGTTCATTTCCTTGTCGTCGCCTAATTTTTCGAGCAAGTTATTTACAGTATCTGCTTTGCTGTCGTTGTTAATAATAGAAACTTCGTTTACCATAAACGCGAAGACCTTTTTTATAAGGTTTTTTTCAGTATATGAAAGGGGTTTTTCTTTGTTTTTTTCATACAAGCTTTTAACAATGTCAGCAAAATCAGTTAACCCGCCAGCCAAAAGACGCTGCTGGTTATTTTCTTTTCTCGTTTTCCAGTTTTTTTCAATTTCGGTATCGTCATTATCTAAAATTTTATATACTTCTTTTAATTCTTTTTTGCTTGAAATTTTTCTGATTTTTTCATTAGGGAAAACAACTTCTTCAATAGGAAGCATAACTGTCATTTCCGTTGCCATTATTTTGACTATCATATAGTCTTTTGTTTCCCCCATAATATCTTTTTTCTCGTATCTGTCAACAACGCCGACGCCATGAGGTATGAAAAAAATTTTTTCGCCTACTTTTAATGGGGCTTTTTTTCCCATACAATCTCCTTGTTAAATAAATCACATTAGCGAATTATTTTTTTATAACTGCTTAGTGTTTATTTTTGTGTAAATCAATTTACACAAAAATAAACTTAATTTCAAGCTTTTTTTTCTTTACGCAAAAGTAATGAGGAAAATTTACTTGACTTTTTATAATATTTTTAATTTTTATTTAGATTTAGCGGTTTTTTAGGTATGAGGAGAGAAAAATTCAGGATAATAAAAACGTTTTAGTTGCAATAATTATTTCCGTTTCAGGCGCGCTAATGTCTTTGGTTTTTACAAAGAATTACACTCGCGGGTTAAATATTACTTTAATTTATCTTTCCCTTTTTATTATATCTGTTTTGGTTAACGCATTTTTATTCATAGGAATAAAAAATCATATAAGCAACGGTTTAATTCGGCTTGCGCTGATTTTGGCAATAATTGTAAATGTAGCTGTTATTGGTTTTGTTTTGTTGTTTATTGATACGTTTATAATCTTTTCTTTTTTTGCTGTATTAATCGTATTGGGTGAGTTTGCCGCCTCTGTTATCTATTTAATTCATTCTTTTAAAATGTAATGTTAACGCATATATTTTTACAAAAAAGATGTTGATGCATATTCCGGTCAAACTAGGACAATGCTACCTCTTTAACTGATAATATTATTTACATAGAACCAGATTAATCAATAATCTATCTATTTCGAAATTCACGTTGATAACTCGTTGTTTGTATATATTAAAGCAAAACCGTCTCAATAAATATTTTAGTATTATTTGTGCGTTATGGTAATATAATCTTATCGGTATTCCTATAAACTTGCAAGTATATTCACGCTTTTGCCATTTAATTTTAGTTAACGTATTTGTTAATTTTCTGCTCGTGTTCCGCTATAGCAACGCAAATTATTAAGATAATGCCGTTATACTTTTAATACCCGCCGGATATATTTAACCTTTGTATAAAGCCTTTAGCCTTTTTATTAATAAATGCAATTTTTTTTATTTTTTTTGATTTTCGTTGTTGACATGGGTAATTTGCAGTGTTATTGTTGATTTGTGGGGAGAAGTGGTGAAATGTGGGTGAGAATCCATTTGTGTGGGGCATCCCCAAAAAAAGATAATTAAAATGTCGTTGTTTTTTAAATAAATATTACGGGACAAAATCTTATGTTTATGGGTAATTATACCCATTCTATTGATGATAAAAGCCGCCTTGCTATTCCTTCTGAATGGCGGGCAACAGGCGAAGGCAGTGTAACCTGGGTTATTACTCAGGGGTTTGATAATTGTCTTTTGCTGTACACTGAGGTCGAGTGGCAAAATTTTGTAGAACAGATAAAAAAGCTTCCTTATGCGCATCAGAAAAACAGAATGATTATGCGCAAAACCGTTGCTCCTGCAAGATATGTTCATATTGATAAGCAGGGCAGGGTTTTGATACCGGGAAACTTGCGTGAGTATGCAGGCATAAATAAAGAAGCCGTTCTTGCGGGAATGTTAACGCGTATTGAAATTTGGGACAAGGAGAAATGGGAAGAATTACAGGATAGAAATAAGACTTTAGATGAAGATGATTTATCTCATCTTGATTTTTGACAATTTTAAAGTCCTTTAGAAATAGAAAAACTGGGAGGGGACTTGAAATATCGGCATACCCCGGTACTCGTCAATGAAGTTATGAGTAATCTTAATTTCAAACCCGGCTGCGTTGTTATCGATTGTAATGTGGGTGAAGGTGGACACTCATATAAAATAGCGCAGAGATTAAAACCTTTAAACGGGAAATTAATCGGGTTTGAAAGAGACGGGAAGATTTTCGAAAAAGCGCGGGAAAATTTAAAAGAGTTCGGTAATACTGTTGAACTTTACAAAGAAAATTTTACCGAAATCCAAAGTGTTCTTGCGCAAAACGGGGTTAAGCAAGCGGACAACGTTTTGTTTGACCTTGGAATTTCTTCTTTTCATTATTTTGACGATAACCGGGGTTTTTCTTTTAGGACCTGTCAGCCACTTGATATGCGCCTTGACAATTCCTGCAAATATAGCGCATCTGAAATTTTAAATACTTTTGATGAAAAAAAAATTGCCGAAATTATTAGAAAATACGGCGAGGAAAAATTTGCAAAACGCATTGCGGGGAAAATAACGCGTTTTAGACAAAAGAAAGAAATCAAAACAACGGCGGAACTCGTTGAAATTATTGAGCGAGCTATCCCTGATAAGTTTAAACCGAAAAAAATTTCTCCTGCAACGAAAACTTTTCAGGCGTTAAGAATTTACATTAATTCGGAGCTATATAATCTTGAATCGGTTTTGCCCGTTGCAACGAAATTGCTTAAAAAAGGCGGCCGATTGTTAGTGATTACTTTTCATTCTTTAGAGGATAGAATTGTAAAGCATTTCATAAGAGAAAAAGCCAAAGTATGTAAATGCCCGCCTGAGTTGCCTGTTTGTGTTTGCGGACAAAATCCCGTATTGAAAGATCTCACAAGGAGGGCAATTGTTCCCACAGAGCAGGAAATTTTTGAAAACAAACCCAGCAGGAGTGCAAAATTACGCGTTGCTGAAAAATTAACGGAAAATTAACGCATCTTTGTATAATCGCAGGGACGGTTTAAGGATAAACCGGCAAGAACGGATTTAAATAAATGATCAAGGAGGATCAATATGCCAGGGAAGGAAAAATCAAAAAATTCATTTTTACAATTTATGAAACTTTTATTTGTAGTAGCAATAATGTCAAGTATAGTGTATTTTCTCGTTTTTAATAATATTAAAGCGAGCAGATTAAACAGAAATATAAAAACTGTAAAAACTCAAATTATAAAGCAGGCAAACAAAAGCCGCGGAGACATTATTCGCTCTGAAGAAAAGTTAAGTTCTTTGAAAGTGCGGGATTATGCAAAAAATAATCTTGGAATGGTTCGCACAAAAAAAGACGATTACATTATTCTACGTTAAAGAAGGCAGAAAATGAAATTCGCTAATGTGGTTAAGTATTTTGAAAACGAAATTTTCGTGTCCCCTGAATTAAGGAAAACGGAAATAAAAGGCCTTTGTTATGATTCAAGAAAATGCGCTCCCGGTTTTGTATTCTTTGCCATTAAAGGTTATAAAACGGATGGGCATAATTACATCGAAAACGCTTTTAAAAAAGGCGCATCAGTTGTTATTGCAAATCAAGATACAAAGGATAAGTTCTCAAATGAAATTTTTTCCGAAAACATGGTTTTTGTGGAAAACACTAGGCGTGCGCTTGCTTTATGCGCAAAAGCTTTCTATAACAATCCAACGGAAAAATTGAAAGTAATCGGAGTTACGGGAACGAACGGTAAAACTTCAATTACTTATATGATTAAAGCCGCTTTAAATGTAGCGGGTGAAAAATGCGGTGTGATTGGAACGATTGCCTATTACCTTGGAGATAAAAAAGTAAAAGCCCCGAATACAACGCCCGAGTCGCTTGAAATATACAGGATAATGAGTGAAATGCTTGAAATAGGATGCACTTACTGTGTAATGGAAGTGTCAAGCCATGCATTGTTTTTAGACAGGGTTTACGGGATTGATTTTGACGTTGCTATTTTTACAAACCTATCAGGGGAACACCTAGATTTCCATAAAGATATGGAAGATTATTTAAACGCGAAATTACTTATTTTTGATTTGCTGAAAAATAGCAATAAAAAGAATAAGTGTGCCGTTGTGAATGCAGACAGCGATGTTTCAACTAAGGTTATAAAACGTATTGTAAAATTAAACCTGAATTGCTTAACAATTGGTATTGAAAACTCCGCAGATTATAAAGTAACCGAACACCGGTCAAATATAAGTATAAACAATTTTAAAACCATAACTCCTAATGGAGAAAGAGAGTTTTCCCTGCATTTACTAGGTGACTTTAACGTATTAAACGCACTCTCCGTTATAGCGTGTCTTGATTTTTTTAACCTTAATAGAAATCATATTAAAGCGGGTCTTGAAAACGTAAGTGTTCCGGGCAGATTTGAACGCGTTGATTCGCCTCTCGGTTTTACAGTTATAATTGATTATGCCCATACTGATGATGCGCTGGAAAATGTTTTGAAAACGCTTAGACAATTAAATCCCCGCAGAATAATAAGCGTTTTTGGTTGCGGAGGGGATAGGGATACAACGAAACGCGCTTTAATGGGGGAAGTTTCAACGCGTTTTGCAGATTTTACAATTTTGACCTCGGATAACCCCCGTACAGAAGCACCGGAAAAAATAATCGATATGATAGAACAAGGCGCTTTATCGAGTGGTGGTGAATACACCCGCATTGCTGACCGTGAGCAAGCCATAAAGCACGCTATTGAAATTGCAGGGCAGGGTGATATTATACTCGTTGCAGGTAAAGGGCATGAAGATTATCAAATATTAGGCGATAAAGTTATCCATTTTGACGATAAAGAAATAACATATAAGTATGTTGATAATTAATTATAATATATAATATAGTATTATAAACAAAATTAATTTTTTTTAAAAATATTATAATTTATTCGCGTTATTTATAAAGTTTTTCCTCTGGATTTTAAGTTCAAACATATTAATGATACTTTTTTTCGTTTTACTTAATAAAAAATTTACAAAATACTATTAAGTATAGTAATATTGTTAAAGGTTAAATTTTTGTATTTGGGAGGTATTAATTTGGAAAAGAAAAATTCTAAGTATATTTGGCTCGCTATTGCGGCAGCGCTAGGTATACTCGTGCTAATTGTTCCTATTGCAGGAGTTAATGCTATTAATAATTGGCCTTCGTTATTAATCCCTTTGATTGCGATTACACTTGCAATTAAAACGAGGCAGATTATTGTATCTCTTGCATTAGGCATTGTTATAGGTGTTTTCTTTATGATATTAGGAAAACCCGATGCCGGAGTTATATCTGGTACTTTTAAAGGCGTTGCGGATATACCTATTTGGAGGCAAATAGTTGCTTTTTTTGACAGTATCGTTACTTCAATTAAAGCGAATATTGACGTTTTTAAAAGTTCGGGTAATACGAGAAATATAATTTTTACAGCAATGGTAGGTTCAATGCTCGCTTTAATGACGCGTAGCGGAGGAACAAAAGGTTTTGTTGAATATTTTTCAAAGAAAAATCTAATTAAATCCGACAAAGGATTGCAGCTTTACACCGTACTAATCGGTTCTTTAATAATGATTGAAAATAATATTTCTTCTCTGGTAACCGGCTCAATTGTAAGACCTTTTTATGAAAAACGCGGTATTCATAAGGCGAAGCTTGCTTACATTTTGGATTCAACCGCCGCTCCTATTTG
>CAYUYT010000010.1:0-35895 GCA_964449345.1 uncultured Spirochaetia bacterium
AGGAAGCCGAACCTATCGAGGAGGCGGAACCTATCGAGGAAGCCGAACCTATCGAGGAAGCGGAAGCTATCGAGGAAGCGGAAGCTATCGAGGAAGCCGAACCTATCGAGGAAGCCGAAGCTATCGAGGAAGCGGAGGCCTTCGAAGCAGAGGCTGAGCTTGTCGAAGCCGAGGCGGTTAATACCAACATAGGCGGCGAAGCGGCCGGGCTTGATGGCGCTGTACCGCCTGAAGTAGAAAAGGAAAAAAAACCACCTAAGAAAGAAAAAGTTAAGCTTAAGGAAGGCATTTTCGGTTTAAGATTTAAATATTCGTTTCTCGTTTTGATTGTCGTTTTACTTACCGTTTCAATAGGCACGGTAATTTTAGGATTAATAACGCAAAAATCCACCAAAAAAACGCTTTCAAACGAAAGTATTGAACGTATAAAAGTAATCATGAATAGTGTAAAAAATTCAGCGATCTTTTCACTTGCAGCCGGAGATACTGTAATACTTGAAAACTTGGAAACGGCTGATAATGATTCGGATATAAAAAAATCTTTCGTTGTTAAATGGGGTTTTGACAGCAAAACGGGTAATTTCGGATGGATAAAATTAATCCGCAACAAATCCGGCTTACCTGAATCATTTAAAGACCAAAAGTTATTTAAACGTATTAAAGACTTCACCTTGAAAAACGGCAAAAAATCTCTATTAATTGTGCCTAAATTTGACCCGAATAACTTAAAAGACGAATACAATATGTATTCAGCAATATTGAATTTAAAAGAAGGGGATAAATTAACGAAAGATATATTAAACAATCGCTCAAAAATGATAGGTATTGCGGGTATAAAATTTTCAACCAAGCGAATTCAGAATAAAGTTTCCGAATCCGGCGAACAATTAATAAAGTGGAATGTAATAATTGGTGTTGCTATGATTATTTTAGGTATACTCGGAGCCATTATTTTTGCAACAATTATGATTAAACCGATTTACAACCTTGCATCAGGGGTAAAAACCGTAGGCGGAGGCGATTTTGACCATGAAATTGAAGTTATGACAAAAGACGAAATTGGCGCTTTAACTAAGGAGTTTAATAAAATGACCAAAGAATTGAAAGAAGCGCAGGACGCAAGAATTAAGAAAAAATTAATGGAAGAACAATTTTCAATAGCTGAGGGCATACAGGTTGCGTTAATTCCTAAGGATAAATATGAAACGGATAAACTTGAAATTGTGGGGTTCTATCGTTCTGCTCTTGGTGTTGGTGGCGATTATTATGACTTTATCAAAATAGATGAGGACCGTACAGGAGCTATTATTTGTGACGTTGCGGGTAAAGGTATCCCTGCTTCACTTATCATGGTTCAGATACGTACTGTATTTAGAAATTACCTTAATGACCAAAGCCAAAGCGCGGCGCGTTTATTAGAGCTAACGAACAACAGTTTGTCAGACAGTATTCAACCGGGTTTATTCGCTACTTTGTTTTTCGTTATTTTCAATAAAAAGAACAACGAATTGATATTTTCAAATGCAGGTCACGGGCCGCTTGAATATTACTGTATAAAAGAGAAAAAAATTAAAAAAGTAGTTAGCGAAACACCACCTGCCGGAATTATGCCTGACGTAAGCTATCAAGACCAAAAAGTAAAGTTAAACTCCGGTGATATTATATATTTATACACTGACGGTATAACTGAAGCTATGAGCGAAGTTCGGGAAGAATACGGCAACGAGCGTCTTGAAAAAATGATTATTGATAACGCAGATAAATCCGCAGAAGAAATCAACAAAGCCATTATAGATGACCTTGAAGAATTTGTGGGTAATGCCGAGCAAAGCGACGATATATCTTTTATTGTAATAAAAATTAAATAACGGTGAATTTCCAAAAATATATTGACATTTAAAAAATTTTACGTCAAAATATATATGGAAAATTTTTATTCACTTGCCTTTTGGCTATCATTATTAGGGGTTTTATGTCAGAAGCCGAAACGAAACAAAACGAATTTATTTTCGCGAATCGTTATAAAATAGACAGCAGTCTGGGTACAGGCGGCATGGCAGAAGTTTTTCACGCTTTTGATACTGTAAAGAAAAAACACGTTGCCATTAAAGTACTGCATACGGATTTGCTTCTTCATCAAGACCACATAAGACGTTTTAAACAACAAGCCGGAACTTTATTAAAACTCGGTGAACATAAAAATATAGTAAAGATTTTTGAAATAGATGAAGTTGACAACATACCTTATATTGTCATGGAATTTTTAGACGGCACCAACTTATCCGAATTATTAAAAAAGAAAAATTTTTTACCTTTTAATTTTATTCTTTCTGTTTTAATACAAGTATGCAGCGCGATTGAGCACGTTCATAAAAGCAATATGATACACGGAGATATAAAACCGTCGAATATTTTTATCACTGTTGATCAGGATACAGGCAAACCCGTTGCAAAAGTGCTTGATTTTGAGTTCGCCCAAATAATCGGAAACAATATTGAGCGTTTTGGCGGAACTTATCATTATATGTCGCCGGAACAAACGGGAATGATCCATCGCAATGTTGACCACCGTTCTGATTTGTACTCAATAGGTATTGTTTTTTTTCAGTTACTTACAAAAAAAGTACCTTTTAATGATGAAGATAGCCATAAAATTTTATATTCCCACTGCGCCAAAAAACCCCCAGTTCCCTCTGCGTTAAGCAACCAAGTCCCGGCGATATTTGATAAAATTATTTTAAAGCTATTATCCAAAGAAGCCGCAGACCGTTATCAAAGTGCGCGGGGCTTGCAAATAGACCTTATAAACGTATTACAAAGCTTTAACTACGGAAAATTTTCCACTGATTTTGAAATAGGGTTATATGATTTACGCGGACAAATAAATTACAGTGTTGATTTTGTCAACCGTGCAGATGAAATACAGACGCTAAAAGATAATTTTATGCATTCCATAGAAGGTCACGGTCGTATTGTTCTTTTAGGAATGGAAGACGGTTTAGGTCGAAAAAGTTTCCCCTATTCCATCACAAATTTCGTTTTGAAGCAGAACGGTTATTTTTTATCCACAAGCTTTAAACCCATTTCAGAGCAAAAAGAAATTTTTGAACCTTTTTTTAATATAATTAGTTCATATTTAAAACGCCTTAATACTTATTCATCTGATATACGTAAAAACAAACTGTACAAAATCAAAAATTCTTTGGGAAAAGATATTAAATTCCTGGCCGCTTATGTGCCGGAAATCATGGATTTTTTCGGTGTAACCAAATCAGAAATAGAACGCGATGCTTATAAAAAAGAAATGGAAAAAATTATAAGTATAATATCCGTTTTTATTTCTAATATTTCGGATAAAAAGGACCCTGCTATTTTAGTTTTTGAAGAAGTTCATAATTGCGACAATAATACCTTACGTGCTTTAAATTTATTAATAGATAAAAACCCGCATACTCATAATTTTCTTATGTGTACTTATGATTATACAAAAGTTGAACAATATTCTGTATTAAACAGAATATTGATAGCAATTTCAAAGCAAAAATATGTTCAAGAAATTATACTAAACCCTCTTAATTTGGAACAAACCACGTCTTTAATTCAAGAAATGCTAGGGGAATCCACTCAAGAGACACAAATATTTGCGGAAAAAATTTATCAACGGGTCTCTGGGTATCCTGAAATAATTAAAAGCATACTGGAAAATTTACAGAATCAAGAAATTATTTTTTATGAGGATAATAAAGGCTGGCAGGTTAACTTTACAAAGCTCGATACAATCCCCATATCAAAATCAGGTCTTGACTCTGTAATAAGAGAGCTTAGTAAACTAAATCCGGAAGAAAATAAACTCGTTAGTTTTATTTCAGCTTTAAAATACGATTTTCACTTTGATTTTCTTTACAAAATTTATCTTATGATTAATAACGGAGTTAAGTCAAACCAAGAAATTAAAAACGAACTTGAAAAAAGTTTTCAATCCTTAATTAACAAACAAATTATAGTGCGAAATGACCAACAGGATGGCTATTACAAAATAATTCACGAAAACATCCGCGAAATGATTTATAAACAAATTCAAGACATATACCGCCCGGTAGTTCATGAACAAATATCATGGGTACTTAATAACGAAAAAAAGAAAAATTCAAATTATATTTCTAATATCGAATTTCGCCTTGCCCATCACTATAGTAAAACGTTTCAACTTGAAAAAGCGATGTATTCAACTTTTGATGCCGGAGAAAAAGCAAAAAATCTTTACAATATGCCCATGGCAAAAGAATTTTTTCTAAAATGCCTTGAGTTCAAACATGAATGGCAATCCAAATATTCTGCAAAGCTTCACGAAGATATTGAACACATAAAAAAGTCAATACACGCCATTGACGAAAGACATATGCTTGACCTTTTTGATTTAACGTATTTTCAAGAAAAATTATCATTAAAAGAAAAAGAAATAATCAGGAAACGAATCCGTGAGCTTATTTTAAATCAGAATAATCAATTGAGCGATGAGCCGGAAATAATTTCAAACGACTTTCATAAAGGTGATTTATTATCCGAACGCGTTTATTATAAATATTTAATTACAAAGTTTGAAGAAGAAATTAAACAAGCGGAAATTTCGGTAAAAATGGAAATGCTTGAAAGACAGAACAGGCATTTAAAGCAATTCGAAAGTTCAATTCATCAAAACCTGGTATCTATTTACCGTTTTGAAGGCGACTATCTTAAAGCTATCGAACATTTAAATAAAGTCCTTACGCTCGAGGACAATAAATTGAAAACAATACAAGCATTAGAAGACATCGCAATTTGCTATTTTGAATCCGGAAAAAGAAATAAATCCATATACGCATTTCAGGATGCTGTCAAGTTACTTAATAAAAATATCCCTGCCACAAATACAGGCATTAAATTATCATACTTAAAACAAAAAATAGTTCAATTCTTTCATAGACTTTTTCCAAAATCTTTTATTGGTAAAATACCCTATATTAATATTTCAGAAACACACGTGGCAACCATAGAATTATGCATAAACCTTGCTTTTTATTATTATGACAAGGATAGAACTGAAATTATAACATACATTCTAATCGGATTAAACTTTGCGGAAAAAATTAATAATAAAGAAAAACTAGCCCTTTTGTATTCCCTATACGGATATCAATTTGCTTTAAAACCCATACCGGATAAAAAAACCGCATTCCATTACCTAGAAAAGGGTCTTGCTTTGGCAAAGGATATTTCAGCAAAAAAAAGTTTTAAAAATACACTTGCTACATGCTTCAGGTTAATGGGTATGGTATGTTATTTTTTTCACAAAATCCCCGATGCAATTCGTTATCTAGAAGAATCAGTAGAATTATATGAAGAACTTGGTAATAAGTGGGAAATTATGCACGCTTTGCGCGGTTTAGGACTGACATATTTATTCGCGAACTATTTTGAAAAATTGCCTAAAATCTTTGCAAAAATGCAGGAAATCGCAGACCTTAAAGAAAATAATCGTGAATTAAGCTGGCTTAACATACTTAAATCAAAATATTATTATTACAGAGCAAACCCGGAAAAAGGAATGCTAAACAAAGCCAAAGAACACGCCCTGACTGCATTTGAAAATATTAAGCAAAAAAAAGCGAACATTCACATTGCTATTATCGAAAAAACTCTTGGCATTATTTATTTGAAGGAAGAAAGGTATTCAACAGCCATACGGTATCTTAAACGTTCCTATGAACGCGTTATTGCAGAAAAACTATACATGCTTGAACTAGAAGATATTTACACACATTTATCCGAGGCTATTATCTTATCCGTTTCAGCCGGGCATTCTAATTACAAGGAATTAAATCTAGTAAAAAAATTATTATCAAAAGCCGAACACGTTGCTGAAATTTACCCCATGCTAAAAGCCGGTGTAGCTAGAGTAAAAGGTATGTATCAATGGATAACGGATAAGCAAAACAAAGCTATTAAAACATGGCTTGATGCCCGAAAAGAATTAGTAGGGACTGAAAAAGGAAAAGATAATGTTTACGAGAAAGCGCTTTTATTATTCCGTTCCGGTTTATTATTACATGAAATCGCCAATCCCAGAGGCATTGAACTTTTACAGGAAGCATATTTAATTTTTAAAGATATAAGGGCAGATCATGAGTATGAATTATTAAGGGAAAAATTAGGTTTCGGTTCAACTCTCAAAGACAGAGGACGGGCAGACTTTAAATCAAAAGAAGAAAGCACGGATGCGTCTTCTACTTTTACAAGCTCGACTTTCACAGCAACGTCTAATTTTTCAAGCCTAATGATGCCCAAATCATATTCTACAAAAGTTTCCCGCATGATCGGTTTAAAAGAGCTTGATTTTGTAATGAGTATCGGAAAAGAAATATCCGGCATTTTAGATATAAACGAACTAACGGACAAAATACTTGAAAAAGCGTTAATCGTTGTTACGGCTGAACGCGGTTTCCTCCTTCTTTATGATGATGATAAAAATTTATACATTGAATCTTCAACAACGGGAGAGGATGGACAAAGCACTTTAAAAACAATAAGCAAAACAGCAATTAAAATTGTTGAAAACAGTATGGACGGAACTTTTGTTGAAGATGCCCAACTTGACCCTAAATACAAACTTGAACCTGCAGTAACGAAAAACAATTTACGCTCTATAATTGCCGTGCCTTTAATTGCTGTTGAAAAAAGAGCAAAAAAAATTGTAAAAAAGCTTTTAGGCATACTTTATTTGGATAACCGCATGATTTCCGGATTATTTGAAGAAAACGACCTTGAAATGCTTAAATATTTCACTGGCTTAGCCGCAATGGGTATTAAAACAGCGCAACTCGTTGAGGAAAGAGATAAGGTTGTACAATCGCAAGCTGTTTTAGACGTTGCAAGAAATATTCAGGAAGGAATTCTTCCTAAAAAGCAAAACGTGAAGGGATATGATATTTGCATGAAAATGCATACTGCTACAGAAGTGGGAGGAGACTATTACGATTTGCTTTCATACCAAGAAAAAGGCAAGCATTGGTTCTCCATTGGCGATGTTTCGGGACACGGTATTAACTCGGGATTAATAATGCTTATGACTCAAAGCATGGTTTCCGCTGTTATTTCGGAAAATCCAGATGCCAGCCCCAATAAAATACTACATACAATAAACGCGCCGATTTACGGAAATATTGTTACCCGATTAAGTAGTTATTTATACGTTGTTCTTACACTCGGCTCATTTGACGAACAGGGTAATTTTGAGGTAATAGGAACGCAAATCCCTCCGATTATTTATAGAGCAAAAACGAAAAAATGTGAAATTATTGATTTAAACGGTTATTTGATTGGAGTTCTTCCTGACATTCCACAGGCAACAACAACGACAAAATTCCACCTTGCGCCCGGTGATATAGTCATGTTTGCAACGGACGGCGCATGGGAGATCCGTAACCATGATTTAGACCTGAAAGATTTTGAAACTGAAAAAGAATTAAGAAAAGCGAGTAAATTCGGTGTTGACCGATTAATGCAAATACTTAAAAAAAATGCGTTTTTAAGCGCAACCGAGATTATGGAGGAGATTTTCAAAAACGTTACAAATTGGGGACCTATTGACGACGATATAACTATTATATTATTCAAAAGAAATCCTGAGGAGAAAAAAGTTATTAAAGTGGAATTAACGTAAATAATTATTAAATTTAAAAGTTATGGATATAGAAAAAGAAAAAATAAAAAAACTTATAGATGCTGAACATGAATTTTTTTTCACTACCTACTTGATGTCCGAATATCACAAAGAACAATTCCATTGGATTGTTGATACAATTCTTGCTAAATACGGCAAGGATAAAAACTATAGAATTTTTATTTATACTATTGTTAAAGAACTAATTATGAACGGAATCAAAGCCAACGTAACGGAAATCTATGCAAAATACTATTCAAATAAAGTTAAATCAAATGATTTTAATGAAAAGAAAGAGGAGTTTGAAAAGCTAAAAGAAATGCTTTCTGATATTCACCCGAAACATGAAGAATTAAAAAACCATGTTCAGGAAGAAGGCATTAGCGTAAAAATTTACTTATCCTTCAGTAACGAAGGGATTTTATTCGTTGTAGTGAACGAAGCGTCTTTAACAGACCAGCAAAATCTACGCATACGCGAAAAACTTAAAGATGCTTTAGGCTATGATTCTGTTGCAGACTATTTTCTTTCAGGTAAAGTTGATAATACAGAAGGCGAAGGCTTGGGCATAATAACAATCCTTACAATGATGAGACAATTCGGAATTCATCACAGATATTTAGTATATCATCAAACACTTGATACTGCGCCTATACCCGATAAACCGGAAAAAGGAACTGCCGTTTCCTTTTACGTTCCTTTTAACCCTGCAAGCGCAAAGATTCATATAAGCGAAGGTTATTTCAGCAATGAACGCCGCAAATATGATAAAGATTTTTGGATTAATTATATAAAAGAAAGTAACGATAATAAATAATATATATAATTTTTAGCTAGTTATAGTTAAATTTAAAATGGGTGAAAAAAAATTACTAAATGTTCGGGGCAATAAAATTATGTTGAATAACAATAGTGTGCATAATGAGATAAAAGAAATGATATTAAAGCGTTTAAATAATTTTGCAGAAAATGAGGAGTTATTGGTTAAAGACTTATCTAAAAAATATGATACTTTTTATTCGGAATTACTGAAAATACTAACATACATAGATATGTCCGAACAGGAAGCAAAAAATCATTGGAAAAATATTGTAAAGCATAAAAATGAAATGGAAAAAAAACTTAACCGCTATGTAGGAATTCGCGTTGCTATGCATGATTATTTAACGAATAAAGTTAAAATATTGATAAACCCGAAACTTATTGAAATGCATTTCTACGAAATAACTGCTAATCTGGCAATGATTGATGAGTTAACGTGGCTTTATAACCGGCGCTTTTTTAACCATGCAATTGAACTTGAATTTAAACGTTCAATCAGACACAAATATAATTTATCCCTATTCTTTTTTGACCTTGATGATTTTAAACAAATAAACGATACATTCGGACATCAAGTCGGTGATGAGGTATTAAAAACGGTAAGTAAAACCATAATGCGCAACTCACGGGCAGAAGACCTAGCATGCCGGTACGGTGGTGAAGAGTTCGCAATTATACTTCCGGAAACCAATGAAAAAGGGGCTTTTATCCACGCCGATAGAATTAGAGCGGACATAGAAACAACGGATATACCAGGATGCGGAAGAAACGTTACCATAAGCGGAGGAATAGCAACGTACCCCGCTAACACAAACGATACCAAAACATTAATAAAATTATCCGATACCGCAATGTATGCTGCTAAAAATGCCGGCAAAAATAGAATTGTAAACTATTCAGAACAATTAATTTTATAAGTTTTTTCGTACTTATAGCAAAATTCAATAAAGTGTTGTAATACCGGTTTAATGCTAATTAGCGATAAACTATGGAAATTTAGTAAAACAGCCGAGGAGCAGAAACCGCTGAGGTTTTCATAAAAGTTCAGGGCTTAAATACGAACGCGGATTTGAAAAATAATTCGTATATTCCATTTTTTCCCTCCATAAAAATATTTTTATGGAGGCGACAACTACGCTGACAAATAGGGAATAAAGCCCAACTTAAAGAAAAGAGAATGCCCATACCCAAAGTTTTACAAATAAAATGTTAATTATCTTCGTATAAAACAAAATATATAAAATCTAACTGAAAAAATTTAATAACGGGAAATTCGATTTTTTTTACCTTATTGAGAGTCCATACCTGCTAATGCCCCCTCTATTGGCAGGTAACGTTGCTCCTACAAAACTAAAATGCTAAAAACATATCTGTATTTTATCCGTGCCTTATCTGTGTCAATTAGTAGGCTTACTCTTTTCTTTCTTCTTAAGTCGCAATCACAATCCATTAAAAAATCTGAATTCCAAGCAATGCGGAACGAATTTATTTACACTTGAACAACGCCTTCAATTTCAGGTATTTTATCTTTAAGATGCGCTTCAACTCCCATTTTTAAAGTATACTGGGCGCTCGGGCAATGCGCACACATACCTAGTAACCGCACTTTTGCTACGTTTCCGTCTAAACCGTGAAATTCTATATCCCCTCCATCCATTTGCAGGTTGGGCCTTATTTCTTCTATTGCTTTTTTTACTTGTTCTTCGTTTATAGCCATACTTTTTTTCTCCTTTTTTTTATTAGTACAATATTTTTTTGTATATTTATTAACAACGAATAAATGTTGGAATATTAACATTTTACCAGTGTTAAAAAAAAACAGCATACATTTATTATATTTAGTTAAAATGTGCAAATAGTCAAGACATTTTGCTTGACATTGAATAAAATCCGTATACAATGTATTATCCAGTCGTATGTGAAATAGAAAGGCAATGAGTTGGAAAAAAGAGAGCTAAAAATTTCAGGCGGCTTAATTGCGAGTCACGGAATATCAATAGGTAAAGCTATCATTTTTGCCAAAGATTTTCATTCGGTTTCCGAATATAAAATAGAAGAAAGCGATATTCCGCAGGAAATGTGCCGTCTTGATACTGCGATAAAAAAAGCAAAAGCCGAACTTGTGAAACTTAAAGAAGAAATATCAAAATCAGATACTCCCATTGTTGCGGATTATCTTTCCGCTCATATTATGATTTTAGAAGATAAAAACTTACGCGATGAAGTTAAAAAGCGAATAAATAAATATCACAAAAACGTTGAATATATTTTTTATCAAGTGTTTGAAGATAATATTCAAAAACTACAGAATATCGAAGATACGTACTTACGAGAAAGAAGCGTTGACTTAATTGATGTACGGGATAAAGTCATTTCTTATTTATACAACCGTCCCAAAATGAGCACGTTGAACAAACTTGAAGAACCGGGAATTGTCGTTGCTCATGATATTATGCCGTCCGGTGTAACCGTAATCGACCCTAAAAAAGTTAAAGGAATTATAACGGAAATAGGCGGTCTAACAACGCATACATCAATAGTTGCGCGGGGGTTAAAAATTCCCGCTATAGTAGGAATGAAGGGGATACTTTCAATTCTTGATGATGATGACTTCCTCATTTTAGACGGTGTAAAAGGCGATATTATAATAAACCCTTCTGAAGAAACCATTGAAATTTATAAAAACGCTCAAAGAGCTTATGACAGAAGCATTGTTAACCTAATGACATTTAAAGACCTTGAAACAGTAAGCTTGGACGGCAAGAAATTTCTACTCGCTGCTAATATGGAAATTCCAGAAGAATTGCCTTTGATTTTGTCTTACGGCGCTAACGGTATCGGCTTGTTTAGAAGCGAATTTTTATATTTAACGGATCAAGGGTTTCCTTCGGAAGAAGAGCAGTTTAATTCCTATAAAGTAGTTGTTGAAAAACTAGCCCCCAATCCCGTTGTTATCCGTACTCTTGATATTGGAGGAGATAAATACAGCAAATTTTTTGAAAATGAAAAAGAATCTAATCCGTTTCTTGGCTGGAGAAGCATACGGTTTTGTTTATCCAATATAGATATATTTAAAGTTCAACTGCGAGCAATTTTACGGGCAAGCTCAATCGGCAAAGTTAGAATTATGTTTCCAATGATAACGGGATTAAGCGAGCTTAAAAAAGTTATCGCGGTTTTAGAAGAAGTTAAGCAAGACTTACGGGAACAAAAAATGGAATTTGATGAAAACATAGAAATTGGCATTATGATTGAAACACCATCTGCGGCCATGGTTGCGGATAGTCTTGCTAAATACGTAGATTTCTTTTCAATCGGAACTAACGATTTAATTCAATATACTCTTGCAGTAGATAGAGGCAACGAAAAAATTTCCCACTTGTTTGATCCGTATCACCCCGGAGTTTTGAAGTTAATAAAAATAACTGTGGATGCTGCTAAAAAAAATAAAATACACATTGCAATGTGCGGCGAAATGGCCGGAGTTCCCTATTTTACTCCCTTTTTAATTGGTATTGGTATTGAAGAATTATCAATGATTGCATCAAGTATACCCGAAGTTAAAAAAGTAATTCGCAGCTTTACCATAAAAGAGGCATCAAAAATTGCACGAAAAGTCATTCAAATGGAAGAATCTAATCAAATTAAAAAATATTTACGGGATATTATTATAAACAAATTCCCCGAAATGGAAAATTTATAAAACAAAATACTAAAGAGTTTTAAATGATACAAAGAAAACAAACAAGGCAAATCAAACTAGGAAACGTTTTAATAGGTGGGGGCGCGAGCGTATCAATTCAATCAATGTGCAATACGGATACCAGAGACATTAGCGCCACATTAGAACAAATTAACCGCCTTTCTTTAGAAGGATGTGAGATTATTCGTATTGCAATTCCGGATATATCCGCCGCTCAAAAAGTTGATGAATTAACTAAAAAAAGTCCCATACCTGTAATTGCGGATATTCACTTTGACTACCGTCTTGCCCTAGAATGCCTTGATAGAGGAATTCATGGTCTTAGAATTAATCCGGGAAATATCAAACAACGGGAAAAAGTTAAATTAATCGTTGATAAAGCCAAAAAAAATGAAATCCCCATTAGAATTGGCGTTAACGCCGGCTCAATTGATGAAAAAAAATACGGACAACCTACACCAGAAGCTTTAGTTGCTTCTGCACTTGATCATATTAAAATTTTAGAAGATTTGGATTATAGAAATATTAAAATTTCCCTTAAAGCACATGACGTTGAAACAATGGTTAAAGCTTACCGCATGATGAGCGAACGTAAAGATTATCCCTTGCATTTAGGCGTTACTGAAGCAGGAACAAGTTTTCAGGCAACAGTAAAAAGCGCTGTTGGAATTGGCTCACTTCTGCTTGACGGAATCGGGGATACTCTTAGAGTTAGCGTAACGGACGACCCTATAGAAGAAATTCGTATCGCAAAGGAAATATTAAAAAGTTTACATCTACGCGATTTCGGCCCTGAAATTGTTTCTTGCCCTACATGCGGGCGCATTGAAGTTGATGTAATAAAAATAGCAAATGAAGTGGAAAAACGGCTTAAAAATGTTAAGAAATCAATAAGCGTTGCAATAATGGGTTGCGCAGTTAACGGACCAGGAGAAGCAAAACACTGTGATATTGGTTTGGCCGGTGGAAAAAACGGCAGATTTGTTTTAATTAAAGGCGGAGAAATAATAGACCGTATTCATGAAAGCGAGGCTATAGACCGTTTGCTTGAAGAAATTGAAAAGCTTTAATCTCCCTTTTTTATATCCTGAATATGCAAAATTTGATTTTTACCTGAAAACTTTGCTTTATACATTGCTTTGTCGGCAAGAATAATTAATTCCTTGTAATCATCAGTATCGTCGGGATATGTTGCTATTCCTGCGCTGATTGTAACATCTCTGTTTTCAATTTCCGGCAACTTGATTTTATTAATTGCGGTATTAATCCTATCAGAAAACGAAACCGCTCCCGTTTTATCTGTATTCGGTAAAATAACAACGAATTCTTCGCCGCCGTAACGGCAAGGCATATCTTCTTTCCTGATTGTGTCGTTTAGAGTGTGCCCAATTTCTTGTAAAAGTATATCACCGGCTTTATGGCCGTAATTATCGTTGATTTCCTTGAAATTATCCAAATCAAAGAACAACAGTGAAAGTGAGGTGCCGTATCTTTTTGAACGGTAATATTCCTTTTCTATAGCGTTATCAAAAAACCGCCTGTTATAAATAAAAGTTAACTCGTCAATTAAAGTAAGTTTGGTTAAAAATTCATAAATGTGAATTTCCACAAAAGTCGGGTTATCTATCATTTTATTAATATTAACGAAATAATCTAAAATGCTTACCCGTAATCCAACGTCTCTACCTAATTTTTCAGCAACAAGCTTTTTATGCTTGATTATTTCAAACCAAAACTTTTTAGATTCTTCTTCTGATAAATCAAGGTGCGTTAATAATTTAAGAAATTCACAAATAACGCTGTTTTCAACGTTGCCTTCATAACTGTGAATAATTTCATTAACAACGAATTCTTCGTTGTGCGGAGCAAGATTTAATATTTTAACAATTTCTTTCTTTAAATTCGCGTTAGAATTATCCATCTTCGTCTCCGTTTAAAAAATTACAACTCGTTATTATAATTTCCTGCTTCAAAATAATAAATTAAAACTTTATTTATTAAAAAATCTAAAATCGCTCTTTTAATAATTTAAATTTTTCTGTGAAAATTTCCTAAATTATTGCGTTTTCAGACGTTCATTATGCATAATATATAAAATAATGCAAAAAAGTTAAATAGTAAATTTAAAATCAGCCCCAGTTTAAAAATTTGTATAACTTATAAAAACATACTTATAATTCTTGATAATATAACGCAAAATAGCAAATTTTATTAATATACTAATAATACTTTAAATTTTATGCAACCGACACTTTAAAGTGTCGGTTGAAAAGCAATTACAATATACAATACTTTGATTTTAAAATCACTTTAGTATAAATTTAAAAATACAAAAATTTATAAAAAAACTAATACTAATTAGTGTTAAAATATGGAAATTTATTAAAACAGCAGAGAAGCAAAATACGCAGAGGTTTTCATAAAAGTTCAGGGCTCAAATACGACCGCGGATTTAAAAAATAATTCTAAATCCCTTTGATAAAGCAGGGCTTGAAGGAAAGAGAAGAAAAAGCCCACTGATTTGTAAAAATTAACACAGATAAAGAAGAAAATCCCCCTAAATATCTCCTGGGCTTATTCTTCTTTCCGCATTAATTCGTAATCACGTATGAACGAGAAATCCGCCCTCTTTATTTAAAGGGGGTATAAGAAAAAAGCTATTTGCGGTAAAAAGCCGGGGGATTTCTTATCTTTCGTATGTTTCGCGTTTTCCGTGCCGAATTCCATATTCTAGCAAATTTTAGTATAAAATCATATAACTAACGGATTCTCTTTATAAAGATGCGGTATCCGTTATCATACCCCACCATATAAATACCATTTTTAAAAAACTTTACTTTATGGCCTTCACCGTCAATTAAAATCAAAAAATTTTTTCTTAATTTATACCTTCCGAACATTACAGAAGGAGGGGCAGCGCCAAGATAATAATAATACCGCATACGAAAATGGCAGTCATTAACCATATCGATAATTAGCCGAATATCAGAAGCGCCATAAGTTTCTGCACGGCCAACCCACAGTAATTTTCTTCTATGCTTGCCATAAAAATTTAAATCTAAAAAAAGAATTAAAATAAGTATTACAAAGAATATTGATTTATTATTGTTAATTGCCATTAAAATAAATATCGGTATTTATAAGAAAATATATTAAACAATTCCTCCGGTAGATGAATTACCCGTTTCAATGTAATTTTTTAAAATCCAAAAAACAAAAACTACGAAAACAAATGCAGAAATAATCAGACCGGTTAATGCCAAACCTTTGCCTTTGCCTTTTTCTCCTTTTAATCGCTTTAAACTAATTACGGAAAAAATAATAGAAGGAATTGTACCGAAAACGAAAAAAAAACTTAAAACAAACCCTAACAACGCGAATTTGTCTCTCACTAAAAGCTCTACAGGTTGTATTTCTTTTCCAGATGCATGGTTAGTTTTTTTTCCATTATTTACTTCAGCTTGGGCAGAAGGGGGTTGGGATTTACTAATAATATCTCTATTTTGATTTTCAATAACGTCTTTAATAACTTTAACACCGCATTTAAAGCAAAACCTGTCATGTTCGTTTAATTTTGTTCCGCAATTATGGCAAAACATAAAATCACCTCGATAATAAATAAAACCGGTAGCTTGTATAACTACCGGCTTAATATAGTTAATTTTCTATTGTTTCCGTTTCTTCACTTGATAATTCATCAGAGCCGTCGCTTTCAGATTCGATAATATCATCTTCAGTTTTATTATCACTTGATTTCACTTTTTCCGGCTCTATAAAACGTGCACGAATTTTTTCAAAAGCTCTAACACCTGTTCCTGCCGGGATTAAATGCCCGATTATTACGTTTTCTTTCAAACCGCGTAATTGATCGGTTTTTCCTTTAATTGCTGCGTTTGTGAGTACTTTTGTGGTCTCCTGAAAACTCGCGGCCGAAATAAAAGAGTCAATATTCAAAGATGCTTTGGTTATACCGAGAAGAACCGGTCTTGCTGTAGCAGCTTTACCGCCCTGGTCGGCTACGTCTTGATTCACTTTTTTGAACTGAAATTTATCAACTTGCTGACCTATTATGAAATCTGTATCGCCTACATCAGTAACTTCTACTTTTCTAAGCATTTGTCTAATAATAGTGCCAACGTGTTTATCGTTTATATTTACACCTTGCAAACGGTAAACTTCCTGTACTTCGTTTACAAGATACTGCTGGAGTTTATTTTCTCCCTCAACTTTTAACAAATCATGCGGGTTAACAGGACCGTCACAAAGCGCCATACCGGCTCTCACACGCTCACCTTCGCGAACGAGAATACGTTTGTTTTGCGGTATAACGTGTTTTATTTTCTTGGGTTCGCCATCATCATCCTCAAAATCTGTAATAAGATAAATTACTGTTTTACCTTTCTGCCTGTCGCCAAACTCAATTACACCGTCGTCTTCTGCAATAACGCAAGCATCTTTGGGTTTTCTCGCTTCAAAAAGTTCAGCAACACGCGGCAAACCACCTGTGATGTCTTTTTGTTTTACCTGTTGCCTCGGAATTTTTGCGATAGTTTCACCCGCTTTAATATCCTGTCCCTCTTCAACGAGAAGGATTGCTCCTGCCGGAAGCGGAAATTGCATTTGATTATCATCGCTTTCAATTATTACTTTAGGAGCTAAACTTCCGTCTTTAACTTCATGAATTACACCAAGCCCGGTTTCAATTTCTTCGTTAACTTGACTTTGTTTTAACGTTATGCCGGGAACTATATCATCAAATAAGATTTTACCCGTTACATCGGTAATAATAGGTTCGGCATACTGGTCGTATTCGGCTATAACATCTCCGCGCTTAACAATGTCGCCTTTATTAGCCACAATTCTAGAACCGCTTTTAATATTAAGCGTTGCCTCGGGACCGATTAAATATAATATTTCATCTTTCATTAATACGTTGCAATTATTCGTTGACTTTATTTCTATTCCGTCTTTTTTCTTGCCGATTGCATCGCCAATTAACAACCTGTCGTCTTCTTTAACGAAAATTTCATCAAAGCTTTCAATTTGATGCTCTTCAATTACCCTGCGTAAATTAAGAGAACTTTTTCTGGAAACAACTTTAGAACCGTCGTCAAGGTCTATGTAATTTTCAGGCAATCCTGTTATTATAGCGGAATACGTTAATTTTAGGGTTGATTCCTCAACCTGCATGGCTGCTGCGCCACCTATGTGGAAAGTACGCATTGTAAGCTGCGTTCCCGGCTGACCTATAGATTGAGCGGCTATAATTCCTACCGCCTCACCGATTTCAACGGTTTTACCCGTTGCAAGGTTACGGCCATAACACATTTGGCATACTCCGTGTTCGGTTTCACAGGTTAAAACGCTTCTAATTCTAACGCTTTCAACTCCTGCTTTTTCAATAGCTTCTGCCTTTTCTTCAGTTATTTCACAATTCTGCTCAACTATCGGTTCTTGTGTTTTCGGATGATAAATTGTCTCTCCGGCAAACCTTCCCACAATTCTATCAGCAAGGCGTTCAATTTCTTCTTCACCTTCCCTGATTGCTTCAATAACTGTTCCGTTAATAGTTCCGCAATCTACTTGCGTTATAACAACGTCCTGAGCAATATCAACTAAGCGCCTGGTCAAATAACCTGCATCAGCGGTTTTAAGCGCTGTATCCGCAAGACCTTTTCTAGCGCCGTGGGTTGATATAAAGTATTCAAGTACACTTAACCCTTCTTTAAAGTTTGATTTGATAGGCAGCTCAATAATCTCGCCCGATGGTCTAGCCATTAAACCGCGCATACCTGCAAGCTGTCTAATCTGCTGTCTTGACCCACGCGCGCCACTATTTGCCATCATATAAAGTGAATTAAAACCGTCTTTATCCGTTTTTAATTCACTCATCATTTCAGAGGATATTTTATCGCTTGTATGAGACCAAACGTCAACTATTTTATTATAACGTTCATCATCCGTAATATAACCCTGACGGTATTGATTTTCTATTTTTTCAACTTCTTTATCCGTTTTATCTATTAAGCTGACTTTTTTAGTAGGTATTTTAACATCATCAAGCCCGATAGTTGAACCTAAAAGCATTGAGAATTTAAAACCCATATTTTTCACTTTGTCAAGCATGGTTGCTGTTTCAGCAGGGCCAAATTCATTATAGCACTTTAAAATAGTTTTTTGAAGACCTTTCTCATCAAGCGGATGATTTACATATTCAAAATTATCAGGGAGGCAGGAATTAAATATCATTCTGCTCAAAGTTGTTTCAACCGTATAATAATTATGTTTACCCCATTCTACATTAGGAAATTTATCAGCCCATTCCGTGTCATTTTTTGAAATTCTTATTTTTATTAAGGATTGATAATTAATCACGCCGAATTCTCTAGCTAATTCAGCTTCAGTATAACTGGAAAAGAGCATACCTTTTCCTTTAGCACTTCTTTTTTCCGTTGTCATCTGGTTGATTCCCAATACCATATCCTGTGTCGGAGAAACAATTGGCTGCCCGTTTGCAGGGTTAAGTAAATTTTTACTCGATAACATTAAAAGCCAACATTCTATCTGCGCTTCTACACTCAAAGGAACGTGAACAGCCATCTGGTCGCCATCAAAATCCGCATTAAAAGCATGACAAACGAGTGGATGTAACTTAATTGCTTTACCTTCAACTAAAATCGGTTCAAATGCCTGAATACCCAACCTATGTAATGTAGGCGCACGGTTTAAAAGAACGGGATGTTCTTTAATTACCTCTTCCAAAACTCCCCAAACTTCTTGTTTTTCTTTTTCAATCCATTTTTTTGCGCTTTTTATATTATAAACATATCCTTTTTCAACCAAACCGCGCATTATAAACGGTTTAAATAACTCAAGCGCCATTTTCTTAGGCAAACCGCATTGATGCATATTTAATTCAGGACCTACTACGATTACGCTACGGCCGGAATAGTCAACGCGTTTACCAAGCAAGTTCTGTCTAAATCGCCCTTGCTTGCCTTTTAACATATCGGAAAGAGATTTTAATGGCCGGTTACCGGGTCCTTTCACAGCGCGTTTACGCCGGGAATTATCAAAAAGTGCATCAACAGCTTCCTGTAGCATACGTTTTTCGTTACGTATAATTATTTCAGGAGCTTTCAAAGTTTTCAACCTTTGAAGACGGTTGTTTCTGTTAATTACTCTTCTATATAAATCATTTAAATCCGAAGTTGCAAACCTGCCTCCGTCCAATTGAACCATAGGGCGAAGTTCGGGAGGGATAACGGGAATAACGTCTAAAATCATCCACTCAGGATTATTAACGCTTTTGTTAAAATCCTCAAGAATTTCTAGACGCTTTAATAACCTAGGGTCTGATTTTTTCCCCTTTTCATCCATCTTTTCGCGCAATTTTTCAATCTCTACTTCAAGGTCAATAGTTGCCAGAAGATTTTTAACTGCATCAGCGCCAATTTCTGCATTAAAATTAACACCGAATTTTTCTTTATAGCTCATGTATTCGTCTTCAGTTAATAACTGGAGCGGTTTTAAATCGGTATCACCCGGGTCAGTTACAACGTATTTTTCAAAATACAAAATACTTCTTAAATCGCTAACGGAAATACCGAGCAAAAGGCCTATACGGGAAGGGACGGATTTGTAATACCAGATATGTGATACAGGACTTGCAAGTTTAATATGCCCCATACGCTCACGTCTGATTTTAAAATGCGTTACTTCTACACCGCAACGGTCACAAACTACGCCTTTATAACGTATGGATTTATATTTACCACAATAACATTCCCATTCTTTCGTAGTTCCGAAAATACGCTCACAGAACAAGCCGTCTCTTTCCGGCCTTAAAGTTCTGTAGTTAATGGTTTCAGGCTTTTTAACTTCACCGCAAGACCATTCTCTAATTCGCTGACTTGATGCTAATTGAATTGTAATTCTATCAAAATCGTTTAAATCTCTCATTCTGATTTACTCCGGTTATTTCTTATTTTTATATCGTTCGGTTTTTCTTACTAAGGATTTCATCATCCTTATCCGTTAAAGCAAGCTGTTTTCCGTTCTTATCATATATTTGTAAATCAAGCGCAAGGCCGCGTAATTCCTGAACAAGTACGTTAAATGATTCGGGAATACCCGGCGATTCTGCATACTCGCCCTTAACAATATTTTCATAAATTTTTGCACGGCCCATCATGTCGTCGGATTTTGTGGTTAAAAATTCCTGCAAAGTATTTGCTGCGCCGTATGCTTCAAGAGCCCAAACTTCCATTTCTCCTAAACGCTGACCGCCGAACTGCGCTTTACCGCCTAATGGCTGTTGCGTTACCAACGAATAAGGACCGGTGCTCCTTGCGTGCATTTTATCATCAACAAGGTGATTTAGTTTAAGAATATACATATAACCAACTGTTATTTCATTCTCAAGAGGAATCCCTGTCCTACCGTCATACAAAATGGATTTGCCGTTAACGTTTAAACCCGATTTGCTCAGTTCTTCTTGAATCTCTTCTAAAGTTGCGCTGTCAAAAACAGGACAATAATAACGCATATTTTGCGATTTTGCCGCCCAACCAAGATGTGTTTCAAGTATCTGCCCTAAGTTCATACGTGATGGAACGCCCAACGGGTTTAATACTATATCAAGTGGTGTGCCGTCCGGTAAAAACGGCATATCTTCTTCGGGCACTATTCTTGATATAACGCCTTTATTTCCGTGCCGGCCTGCAAGTTTATCACCTTCACTGAGTTTACGCTTCTTGGCAATAAAAACTTTAATTGTTTCTTCAACGCCAGGGGACAAATCGTCACCGGCTGAACGAGAAAACTTATTCGTTCCTATTACAATGCCTCCGTTACCGTGAGGCACTTTAAGTGATGTGTCTTTAACTTCACGCGCTTTTTCACCGAAAATAGAATGCAATAATTTATATTCAGGCGTAAGATCAGTCTCGCCTTTTGGCGTTACTTTTCCCACAAGGATATCACCGGAACTAACGCGCGCGCCAACCCTAATAACACCGAACTCATCTAAATTTTTAAGAGCTTCTTCCCCTAAATTAGGAATATCTCTTGTAATGCTCTCAGAACCGAGTTTGGTCTCCCGAGCTTCGACTTCAAATTCTTCAATATGAATTGAAGTAAAAACATCGTGCTTTACTACTTTTTCAGATATTAAAATTGCGTCTTCATAGTTATAACCGTCCCATGTCATAAAAGCAACGAGAAGGTTACGGCCTAATGCCAATTCACCTTCTTTGCAAGCAGGCCCGTCGGCTAACAAATCTCCAATTTTAACTTTATCCCCTACGTTAACGAGGGGTTTTTGCGTAAAACACGTATTCTGATTAGTTCTGTTATATTTTTGCAGTACATAAGTTTCGGTCTGGTTTCTACTAACTTTTATATCAATTGTAGTATTATCAACTTTAACGACTTCACCGTCATGCTCGGAAAGCATGCAAACGCCGCTATCCATTGCAGCTTTTCTTTCCATGCCCGTTCCAACTACCGGCGCTTTACAATTAAGCAAAGGCACAGCTTGCCGTTGCATATTAGACCCCATTAAAGCCCTGTTTGCGTCGTCGTGCTCTAAAAACGGAATTAATGCTGTTGACACGGAAATAATTTGTTTTGGCGAAACGTCTATATAATCAACCTGATTAGGCGGAACAATGGGATATTTTCCTTTATTTCTCGCTGCAATAAAATTCTCAACGAAACGATTTCTATCATCCACTTCTGTATTCGCCATTGCAATATTATAATTTTCTTCTTCAATTGCGGTTAAATAATCTATTTCATCGGAAATTTTTCCGTCATCCACTTTACGATACGGTGTTTCTAAAAAACCGTAATCATTAACACGCGCAAAAGTCGAAAGGGAAAGTATAAGTCCAATATTTGGACCCTCGGGGGTTTCAATAGGGCACATTCTCCCGTAATGCGTGTGATGCACGTCTCTTACTTCAAAGCCTGCCCTTTCCCGGGATAAACCGCCCATACCTAAAGCGTTCAATCTTCTTTTATGTGTTAATTCTGCAAGCGGGTTTGTCTGGTCCATAAACTGTGATAACTGACTTGAACCGAAAAACTCTTTAATTATAGCCGTAATCGGCTTAATTGAAATGAGTTTTTGCGGAGTAATTTCGTTAATATCTTCAGTATTCATGCGCTCTTTAACTGCGCGTTCCATTCTAGCAAAACCCGTTTTAAGCTGATTAACGAGCAATTCTCCAACGCATCTTATACGCCGGTTTCCTAAATGGTCAATATCATCCACATCTTCTTCGCCAGAGTACACTTTTAATAAATATTTAATCGTTCTTATTATGTCTTCAGCAGATAATGTGCGCTCACCCGGAATTTGTTTCTTTTCTTTTTTGTCTTTGGAATATAATTTTTGGTTAAACTTATATCGCCCTACTCTTCCTAAATCGTATTTTTTAGGATCAGAGAATAAACGCTGAAATTCGCGTTCTGCATTTTCCAGCGTAGTTGGCTCACCCGGACGCGTTACACTGTGCAATTTTGAAATAGCATCGGCTTTATCTTTCGAGTCATCTTTTTCAAGACACTTAATAATGGTTTTATCATCTTTCAGTTGTTCCTGACTAATTATTTTAATTTTGCTAAAACCAAGAGTCTGAATTTTTTCAGCATCGCCTATATTAATTTCCATGCCCGCAGTATAGACAGGATGTTCTGCATTTTCATCAGTAACAATATCCTGCGCAATGCGTATTGGTTCGCCGGCAGTTTCAAAAATATCTTTCTGTTTGTTTAAATCAATATCATCAGTACTGTAAAACAAAGAAATAATATCAGCATTGGTTTCATAACCGATTGCCCTTAACAAGTTCGTTACTAATACGTTTTTCTTCCTATCAATTTTAATGTATAGCAATTCTTTTTTAATATCGAGTTCAAATTCAAGCCATGCGCCTTTATCAGGAATTATTTTTGCGTTGAATAACTTTTTCTTGTCATCGTATGCAAAAACAACACCGGGAGATTTATGTATCTGTGAAACCACAACGCGTTCGGCCCCGTTAATAATAAACGTGCCCCTTTTAGTCATTTTGGGAATATCTCCCATAAAAATTTCTTTTTCTCTAACTTCGCCGGTATTTTTATAAATAAGTCGTATAACGGCTTTTAAAGGGATAGCGTAAGTCAGGCCTTTTTCTTTTGCCTGAAGTTCGTTATATTTTGATTCACCGAAAGCGTAACTAACGAAATCCAGAACAATATCGTCGTTAGGACTTTCAATGGGAAAAGTCGTTTTAAATACGCTTTGCAACCCTGCTTCATAATCCCTTTCTGCCGGGGGCAGCTGCTCCTGTAAAAACCACTCATATGATTTTTTTTGTATTTCTATCAGATTAGGTAATTCCATAACCTGAGGTATCTTAGCAAAATTTTTGATTTCGATTTCTTTTTTTGCTTTTTTTCCTTTAAAAATCGCCATTTACTTGACCTCTTTTATAAATAATATCCGGATTAAAAAATAAAACGGTAAGAATATATCCAAAGTATTCCTTACTTTTAAAGAACAAAGATAAGACTGACACACCAAGCATTTATGATAATTTGAAACGTTTTTCAAATTTCCGAAGATTTCTCTCAATAATTAAAAAAATATTATTAAACACGGATAAAGAGAAGTATTTTTTTTACTTCTCTTAGCCCGCGTATCATTTTTATTAAAATAATAAACTATTTTATTTCAACCGAAGCGCCCGCGCCTTCTAATTCAGCTTTAATCTTCTCAGCTTCATCCCTAGGCACTTTTTCTTTTATTTTGCCGCCGGATTCGATTAATGCTTTCGACTCTTTAAGACCTAAACCGGTAATTGCTTTAACTGCTTTAATAACAGCAACTTTATTTCCGCCGGCATCAGATAATACGACATCGAATTCGCTTTTTTCCTCTTCTTCAGCTCCGCCGCCTGCGCCTGCGCCTGCAACACCACCGGCTGCAACAGCTACCGGTGCCGCTGCTGATACTCCGAACTCTTCTTCCATAGCTTTAACGAGTTCTGCGGCCTCAACCATGGTCATACCTTTAATTATTTCTAATACATCTTTAACTTTATCAGACATCTTTTCCCTCTTTCTTAAAGTGGTAATTTCTTTTTAATTTATAATTTCAAACTGAAATTTTTATGAATTTTTATCAATCCATGCATTAAGGCATTGCATAATACCCTTGATCGGACCAGCCGTACAAACTGCAATACCCCTTGCAGGGCCTTGAATACATCCCATTATTTGCGCTAAAAGAACTTCCTTTGTGGGCAAACTAGAAATAGAAATAACTTCTTTTCCGTCAACTGCCCGGCCTTCAAAGTATCCGCCTATTACTTTAAAAATCTTTTCTTTCTTAAAATTTTTAGTAAAATCAACGATAACTTTTGCAGGCGATACAGGGTCATCACTTTTTATAAAAGTTACGCCTATAGGACCCTTAAGAAAATCATCTACACCGTCTATGCCTTTTTCTTTAAGAGCAAGCTTAAAAAAATTGTTTTTAACGACTTTATATTCAGAATCTTTTTCTCTTAATTTGGTGCGTAAATCTGTAATCTGTTCAACATTTAAGCCCCTATAATCTGTCAGGTAAAAATTTTTAGAATTATCTAACTTCTCTTTTAATTCTTCAACCGCTTTAACTTTATATTCCTGTGGCATCTATCCGCTCCTTATTTCTCAGTAAATGATTGCTGGCTTATTTTAACACCGGGACCCATGGAAGAAGACATTACAATGCTTTTAATATAACGTCCTTTTAAATCACTAGGCTTCTTACGCAATAGTTCTCGGTAAAAAACATTAGCATTTTGAACAATTTGCCCGGCACTCATCGATGCCTTGGCAATTCTTTGATGCACTATACCCTGCTTATTCGCACGGTATTCTTCCTTGCCCTTTTTAAACTCAGCAACGGCTTTTTCAACATCATCCGTAACAGTACCGGTCTTAGGGTTAGGCATTAATCCACGCCTACCTAAAAATTTACCAAGCTTGCCGATTTTTTTCATCATATCAGGCGTTGCAATTGCAACGTCAAAATCATACCAGCCATCCTCAATTTTTTTTATATATTCGTCAACGCCAATATAATCCGCACCTGCGCTCTTTGCTTTCTCTGCTGCATCGCCTTCCGCAAAAACTAAAACCTTTTTTGAGTCCACAGTTACGGGATTAGGTAAAGTTATTGTGTCGCGGATAGTATGTTTGGCTTTTAAGTTTAAATTAAAAGCTACATCAATGGATTCGTCAAACTTTGTTGTCGCGCTTTGCTTAATAATTTCAGCCGCTTCGGCTAAATCATAAAACTTTTCTCTGTCTATTTTTTCTTTAACTGCCACATACCTTTTACTATGTTTCATTTGCTTTTCCTCATTATAATCCTAATTCATTATGCCCTATCAATACCCATACTTCTTGCAGTACCGTAAATAACTTCTACTGCAGCATCAAGGTCAAACGCGTTTAAATCAGGCATTTTAATTTTTGCAATCTCTTCTGCCTGAGCGCGCGTAAGTTTACCAACTTTTATCTTATTCGGTTCAGGAGAACCGCTTTTTAACTTGAGTGTTTTCTTTATCAAATCAGCCGCAGGCGGTGTTTTAGTTACAAAAGAAAAACTCCTATCCATATAAACAGAAATAATAACCGGTATAACCATGCCCATTTTATCTTTCGTTGCATCATTATACTTTTTGCAAAAATCCTGAATATTTATTCCATGCTGACCAAGAGCCGGTCCAACAGGAGGAGCAGGATTCGCCTTGCCCGCTTCTATTTGTAATTTAATCATTGCTTTTATTTCTTTTGCCATCTTTTACATTCCTTTTAATAAAACGAATAATTTATTTAACTAAATTTTTTCAACCTGCAAAAAGTCAAGTTCTACAGGGGTAGCACGACCAAAAATCTCTACCCTAACCTTTATTTTGCCTTTCTCGTTATTTATCTCCTCAATCACTCCGTTAAAGTTCATAAACGGGCCATCAACAACTTTAACAGTTTCACCATAAATAAAACTAACCTTGGGAATAATAACATCGCTACTTTTAATTTCGCCCATCTTCATTAAGATATTTTTCGCATCCTCATTTGAAATAGGGCGCGGCAGTTCGTTTTTTTCCGTTCCCAAAAAACCCGTTACTCCGTTTATCTGACGGATACCGCCAACAACCTGTTTCCAGTCAACATCTGGGTTTTCAAGGTCAAGTTCTATTAATACATATCCGGGGAAAATTTTCTTTTTAACATTCCTCTTTTTCCCTGAACGCATTTCAACAACGTCCTCCACAGGTATTTTTATTTCCCCGACGGAAGACGGATATTTATCTTTAACGCTTTTTTGCACAGCGTTTTTCACTTTATTCTCATGCCCTGAGAAAGTATGTATAATATACCAGTTTTTAGCCATCTAAAAACACACCAATTACCTAACAACCGTACGAACGAGTGTTACCGCTCCAAAGTCAATAAGCCCTAATATAATAGAAAAAATAATTATAAAAACAATTACAACCCATGTCGAAGAAACAATTTCTTCTTTTTTCGGCCACGAAACCTTCTTAAGTTCACCGACTGATTCTTTTATATAGTTTTTAATTTTACTCAAAATAAAACTCCATTATTAATATAAAATACAGGCCAGGAGGGGCTCGAACCCCCGACATTCGGTTTTGGAGACCGACGCTCTGCCAAACTGAGCTACTGGCCTATTACATTGAAACTAAATTTTTTTAGTTTCTTTATGTAACGTATGTTTCCTGTCAAACGGGCAATATTTTTTCAACTCCAGTTTATCAGGATTCTTTCGTTTATCTTTTTTCGTTGTATAATTGCGTCTTTTGCACTCGCTACACTCAAGTGCTATAATTTCTCTCATAGCTCCATCCCTTTTCTTATAATGAGCCCGCGATCAGAATCGAACTGATGACCTTTTCCTTACCATGGAAACGCTACTACCGACTGAGCTACGCGGGCATAATAAGGAAATCGAATGAATAAAGTAACAAAAAAAATACCAACCGTCAAATTTAACGTTGATAAATTTTTGCTATTAGCGAATTTAACCTAAAAAATCATTCTTTATGAAAAGCCAGTTCGTAATATATGTTTAATATTTAAGAAAAAACTTTTTCCCTAAAATTAATCACTTATATAAAATAAATATAATAAATAAAAGGCAGACAAGCCACCTTTTATTTATTTCAATACCAAAGCAAATTTATTTTGTGTACTCTACAATACGCGTTTCACGTATAGCCGTTACTTTTATCTGCCCCGGATATTTAAGCTCATCTTCAATGCGACCTGCAATTCCACGGGCAATAGTTCGTATTTCTTCATCGCTCGTTGATTCGCTATCCATTATAATGCGCAACTCCCGGCCGGCCTGTATAGCAAAAGCTTTGTCAACTTTCTCATATTCAGTAGCTATCTTCTCAAGATTAGTTAGACGCTTTAAGTAATTATCAAACGACTCTTTTCTAGCACCGGGACGGCTTGCACTTATTGCATCTGCAACTTGAACAACTACGGCTTCTACACTCTCCGGGGGCACATCAAAATGATGCGCAGCAATTGCATTAACAACGGTTTTATTCATACCGAGTTTTCGAGCAACATCAGCGCCCACCGTAGCGTGCCCGCCTTCGCTATCTGCAATGCCCTTGCCAATGTCATGCAAAAGCCCTGCTGTTTTGCATAACCGGATATCAGCACCGACTTCAGCCGCAACAATACCGGCAATATTAGCAACTTCGCGGGAATGGTTTAAAATATTTTGCCCGTAAGAATAACGGTATTTTAAACGCCCTACGTACTTTTGAAGCTCGGTTGAAACACCCTGAAGGTTTAAGTCAAAGCACGCTTTTTCGCCTTCTTCCATAATTACATTCTCAATATCCGTTCTTACTTTATTAATAATTTCTTCAATACGGGCAGGATGAATTCTGCCGTCAGAAATAAGACGTTCAATTGCAATTCGGGCGATTTCTCTTCTAACCGGCTCAAAACACGATAACACTATTGCCTCGGGCGTGTCATCGATAATAATATCAACGCCGGTTAAAGTTTCAAGCGCGCGAATGTTCCGACCTTCACGGCCAATAATTCTACCTTTCATTTCATCCGTAGGCAAAGCTACAGTTGACACGGCAATTTCCGCAGTTACTTCCGTTGCCGTTCTTTGAATAGCGGAAGTAATAACGTTCTGCGCTTTTTTCTCTGCTATTTGCTTAGCTTCAGTTTCAATTTTGTTTACTAATTTAGATGCATCTGCCCGTGCCTGTTTTTCTATAGATTGGACCAGCATTTCCTTGGCTTCAGCGCTAGAAAGCCCGGAAATCTTTTCAAGCTCGGTTCTCTGCTTTAAAATAATATCGGAAAGTTCCGAATCTTTTTTTTCAACTACTCTTTCTCGTTCCGTTAAGGTTTTAGTCCGTTGTTCGACTTCGTTCAGTTTACGCTCAATATTCTCCTCTTTAGTGAGAAGGCGTGTTTCTATTTTTTGTAATTCTAAGCGGCGCTCCCTGGTTTCCTTTTCGAACTCGTTCTTTTCTTGCAACAACCGGTCTTTTGCTTCGATCATTGCTTCTTTTCTTTTATGTTCTATGTCTTTTTCGGCGCTTACAAGCAATTCCTTTGCTTTTTGTTCTGCTGACTTAACTGACATTCTGCCGATAAGCAACCGAATTATAAATCCCAAAACTAAACCTACAACGAGAGAGGGTAGTATATACGCAATTATCATTGCATACCCCCTGTAGGTAACGTATTTAAAATAAGCATACTATATTTTACTTTTTTATGTCAATGAAAAAATAAAAAAATAGCACGTTTATTTTTGTAAATGTATTAACAATAAAAATCATAATTTTTACCCCAAAAGTAAATATATATTTGCTCAGGATATTTTTTTTAACTATTTAGCTCAAAACAAAAAACATTTCATAACAACATTGACGTACTAGCAAAATTACGTTTAATTTTATAAATACGGAGGGGAGATGTGAAAACGAAAATCACAGCAATTATTATATTTACATTAACATCTACAATTTTTTCTTCAAACATTTACAAAAAAAGAATGTCGGAAATATACAGCAGAATAAACGTAACGCTAAAGCAACGCCTTAAAAACAAATATTTACGTTACCCGCATATTTACAAAGTAAAGATTTCGTTATACAAAGAAAAATCCCTTAAATGTTTCATCAGGCTTAAAACAGATTCTATTCAATGTATTCCGCTTAAAAGCAAAACCGGAGCTAAAACTATAGCGAAAAAAATCAAGAACATTGCAAAAGTGAAAATACTAAAATGGAAACCTTATAAGCACAGCACAGTGAAAAATTACGTTAAATACGTTTTTAAACCTTCGGCTATACTACTTACATTTAAATCAGGCAAAAAATATTACGTTGCTGATTCTCACAAATCACTTTTCGAATACAATTACGTTTTTCTGCCCGGTGAAGAAAACAAAACCGTATCAGGCAATTTCGTTCTTTATTTCGATAAAAAAAAGAAAGCTTTCTACGGTACGGGAAAAACAACGCGTTATCATTCTAAACACCCCGTTAAAAACATAGCACACACTTACACCGTACTTGAATACAAATACCAAAAAATAAAGCCGGACAGCAGAAAAGCCATTCCTTCATTCGCTGAAAAACCCGGTTTTAAAATGAAAAAAAGCAAAACTAGCACTCATTTTAATAAAGTAAAGCATCGCTGGAAACGGGAAAGACTAGAACGGCAAAAACGCAGAGCTGCAGAACGTGAAAGGCAGCGCAAAGCAAGGAAACGGCGCAGGAAGAGGAAAAAGTAACGCGCTATATTCTACATTTATTTTTTCATAATTTTCAAAAATTATTTGCAATATTTCCAGACATCATTAAGTAAAAATTTGTCAAATTTATTAATATGACTTTTCAGCAACTTATCTTTTTGCATATTAGGCCTTATATCAAAATAATATACTCCATCCAATGGATTTAATTTTATTGTATAAACTTTAAAATGGCCGGGAAGAAAGGTCGCATTTATACCATATTTCCCCTCCTTGCCTTTACGTTGAACATCATTTAAAAAAATAGCAAAATGGGGCGTATTTTCTCCTGTTAATTTATTATAAAGAAACTTATCTAAAAATATTTTATCCATTCTGTCCTTGCTTGAAGTTTTTACTGAACCGATAGCTTTAATTTTATTATTATTTTTTAATACTAAATCATGTTGATACTTCATTTTAGTAATTAATTCCTTATCAATAATTATGGGAATTTCAAGATTACCTGAAGAAATATCCAAACCTATTTCTTCTAAAATTAATAAAATGAATCTTTCAAATAGGTCTCCATTTATTTTACGGGCAAAATTAGATTTTTTTGCAGGAAGTGCATCCAAAGTTGCACCAATACATTGCTGGGAAGTGTAAACAAAATTATTAACAACATCATTCTTTACTGAAAGACTTTTTTGTGTTTTTTTTAACTCCTTTAGAATATATAAAAAATCTTTTTTAATAACTTTAAAATCTTCTAATGAAAGCATTATATCACTATTTATTGGACGAGTTACATTGAAAGTTCCGTCTTCTTTGTATTGAAAAAACCTATAATTGTTTTCATTTTTTGAAACAATTACCGCCTGCAAATTACTTTTTATGAATTCTAAATATTTAGATGAAAAGCTTATATAATCAGAAATCGATAAAAAATTATCTTTATCTAATACCGTTTCTATAAGCTCGTTAAGTTTCATCGAATTGATTTCCTTCTCTGCTCATTTTTTTTATCAAATTCCAACCAGCCTTCAGCAGTCTTGTATACGACATTTTCTAACCTCTTAATAGCATAATTATTATACTCTTCTGATAATTCACAACCTAACCATTTTCTGCCTAGTTGCTCTGCAACAACAAGTGTGGTTCCTGAACCTGAAAAAGGATCAAGTACAACATCTGATTTATTTGATGAAGCAAAAAGGATTTTTCGTAATAATTCTTCGGGCTTTTGGGTAGGATGCGGGGTTTTCTCCCCCATTCCATTACACGTTGTGGGAATTTCAATTACATCCTTAGGTTTTGCACCTTTTGGATGAGGTGTCCAAATATCATTTCTTTTACATCCATTGCCATATTGGCTCGTTTTAGCTTGAGGATGTGATGGATACTTCAAAGTATGATTACCATAAGGTATTCTAACATTATCAATATTAAAAGTAAAATTTTTTGATTTTCTAAAATGCAATATACTCTCATGCGAACGCCCCCAATCTTTACCTAAATTAGCCTTATTTTTATAATACCAAATCAACCATTTACAAGAGTAAAAATAACTCATCGCAGGGCCTTTTAAATCCGCGAGTATTTCTGAAAAACCACAAACATACATCGAACCATTTTGCTTTAAAACTCTAGAAGCCTCTGCTATCCATTGAATTGACCATTCGATATATTTTTCTTGAGATTCAAATGCATCCCATTTAGCTTTTTTTATATTATAAGGTGGATCTGCGAAAATTAAATCGATTGTTTCTGAAGAAATATTTTTTAGCCACTCAAGACTATCACCTTCATATAAAGAATTTTCTTTTTGAGAATATATTTTTGAAAAAGGAAGCGAATTTTCTCTTTCATAAAAATCGCCTTTGGTTAACTCACCAAATAAAGATTCTTGATAATCTTCAATTGATTTCTTAAAATTAGACAAAATAGTTAATCTCCGAAAATAATTCTAATTCACTTCTAAAATATAATAAAAAAATAAAGAAAGCAAAATTGAAGTAATAATGATCAATTACTCTATTATAAATTAATTCAGCTAACATTATCAACCCGTAACGAAAAAAAGCCGCCTCAGGTTTGCCCGAAGCGGCTTTGTAAGTATCTCGTTTCTTTCATTAGCGGGAGAGAAACTTTATATATTTACGTCTGTTTTATTCGTTCTTCTCATCATCAACGACTTCGTATTCTGCATCTACAACGTTTTCGTCAGCTTGTCCGCCCTGTTGCTGCTGGTTTTGCTGTTGTTGTTGGCCTGCGCCGGGTTGACCCTCTGCGCCGGGCTGTCCTTGCTGCTGTTGCTGCTGCTGATACAGGAATTGTGAAACCGCGTTACTTGCGTTTTGCAAGTTAGTAAGAGCAGTTTTAATACGCTCCTGATCATTAGCTTCTAACGCATCGCGCACTTCTTTAATCGCTTCCTGAACTTTTTGTTTTTCAGCATCAGGGATTTTATCTCCGTTTTCGTTAAGGAGTTTTTCCATTTGATAAGCCATTGAATCTGCGTTGTTTCTAAGCTCAGCTTCTTCACGGCGTTTTTTATCTTCTTCTTTATTTTTTTCAGCATCGCGTACCATTTTTTCAATTTCTTCTTCAGAAAGACCTGATGATGCCTGTATTCTGATTGACTGTTCTTTGCCCGTGCCTAAATCTTTAGCCGTTACGTGCAAGATACCGTTTGCGTCAATATCGAAAGTTACCTCAACCTGAGGCACGCCTCTTGGTGCGGGCGGGATACCTACAAGCTGGAAATTACCAATCATTTTATTGGCACTTGCCATTTCACGTTCGCCCTGAAATACTTTAATATCTACCGCAGGCTGGTTATCCGCTGCCGTAGTGAATATCTCGCTTTTTCTCGTCGGGATTGTAGTGTTACGCGGGATTAACCGTGTAAATACATCCCCCATTGTTTCTATACCGAGTGAAAGCGGGGTTACGTCTAACAATAATATATCTTTTACATCACCTGCAAGAACACCGCCTTGAATAGCTGCGCCCATTGCAACGGCTTCGTCAGGGTTAACGTTTTTAGCCGGGTCTTTACCAAAAATATCCTTAACTATTGTTTGAATAGCGGGTATTCTCGTTGAACCGCCGACTAAAATAACTTGGTTAATTTCCGTTTTGTCAAAACCCGAATCTGAAAGACACTTTTCACACGGACCTTTAACTTTTTGCAAATGTCTGTCAATCAACTGTTCAAACTTAGAACGTGACAACTGCAAGTTAAGGTGTTTAGGACCGCTAGCATCCGCTGTGATAAAAGGTAACTCAATATTCGTTTGCGTTACCCCGGAAAGCTCTATTTTTGCTTTTTCTGCGGCTTCTTTTAAGCGTTGTTTGGACATTTTGTCTGAAGACAAATCAATTCCCGATTGCTTCTTAAACTCTTCAACCATCCATTTAATAACTTCCTGGTCAAAATCGTCACCGCCTAAGTGAGTATCACCGTTCGTTGCTTTTACTTCAAAAACCCCGTCGCCTAACTCAAGTATTGAAATATCGAACGTTCCGCCGCCTAAGTCGAATACAGCGACTTTAAGGTTTTTGCCTTTTTTGTCAAGCCCGTATGCTAAAGACGCTGCGGTTGGCTCGTTTATAATTCTTTTCACTTCAAGCCCGGCAATTTTTCCTGCATCCTTGGTTGCCTGTCTTTGGGCATCGTTAAAATATGCAGGAACAGTAATAACTGCTTCGGTAACGGGTTCGCCTAAATAATCTTCAGCAGTCTGCTTCATTTTCATTAAAACTCTTGCTGAAATTTCCGGGGGAGAAAACTCACCCTGATTTACTTTAACACGAACATCACCGTTAGGACCGGAACCTACATCGTAAGAAATCGTTTTGATTTCTTCTTGTATTTCCTGATATTTCCGCCCCATAAAACGTTTAATACTTCTAATTGTATTAGAAGGGTTGGTAATTGCCTGGTTTTTTGCTTGAATACCAACGAGTTGCTCGCCTTTGTCGTTAAAAGCAACGATTGAAGGCGTTGTCCTCGTTCCTTCTGCATTAGGTATTACAGTAACGTCATTACCTTCAAGAACTGCCACAACACTATTCGTTGTACCTAAGTCAATTCCTATTATTTTTCCCATAATCTCATTCCTCTTTTATTAAATTTTCTTAAATGATTTATCTCCGTGAATGAGCTTTAACAAACCTCATTTGCGGAGATACGAAAAACCGCAAATTAAGATGTAATTTCTATTTTGCGCGGTTTTACGTTTTCACTTTTACCGAGTTTCATTACCAAAACTCCGTTTTCAAGTTTAACATTTATATTCCCGTTGTCGATTTTATCGCCAACGTAAAACTTTCTATAATAATCAGCTAAACGGAACTCCCGGTCAACAACATCATATTCTTTTTCCCATTCATTATCAGCTTTCCCCGTTATTTCTAGATAACCGTTATTAAAAACAACGGTTGCATTTTCTTTGGATATTCCTGGCATTTCCGTTTTGATTACAAACTCACGGTCATTTTCATAAATATCCGCTGCCGGAATAATGTAATCATTGCCGATTTCCTGTTTTAAGTTTATTCGTTCCATTTTTGTCTCCGTTTCACTTTATTTAACATCTACTCTTTTTGCTCCGCTACCGGGCAAAATCCTTAACGTTATATTAAGCATTCCGTTTTTAACCTCGGCGTTGATTGAATGCTCATCAACTTTTCTCTCAATTTTTAACGCTCGGATAAAACTTCCGAAACCGCGTTCCGTTTTGACAAAATCGGCTTTCCCGTTATCAGGGTCTTTTTTCTCACCCCTGAGAAAGAGGTAACCGTCTTTGTAATATACCTCAATTCCGTTTTTAATCACTCCGGGTAACGAAGCAATTATTTTATATTCCCCGCATTTTTTATAAATATTTACACGCGGGTATTCACCTTTAGGGATAACGTCTTTTGCAAAATAATAAACGCTTTCCTGATCGGTGAAAAAATCAAATCCTAACACGCAAAAAATCTCCTACTCTACTTTAATACTAAGAGGTTTGCTTTTTGCCTTGCCGGACAACGGAACTTTTACTTTCAATACACCGTTTTTATAACGCGCTTTGATTTTATCCGTTTGCGCACTTTGCGGTAACGTAAACGAACGCGAAAAACAGCCGTATGTTCTTTCAATAACGCGTTGCTTTTCACCGCTTATTGTTAAAACGTTGCCTATAATTTCAACGTTAACTGATTCCGGGTCCATTCCCGGTATCTCGGCTTTCAAGGTAACGTTTTTATCGTTTCCCGTTATATCTACTTTAGGGGTAAAATCCGTTACCCCTAAAGAAAAAGCGTTGTCCTGAAAAAAACCGTTAAAAAAATCTTCCATCTTTTTAGCAAAACCATTTGCCGATGAAACATTTTCCTAACGCTTTTTTATTTTTGACATAACTTAACCTCCTAAAAAAAGATTAAAATCCATCGTTAATATAAGTTGCAATATCCGTGCCAATATCACGAACAAGGATAATTTTTACAATTGGTTATATAATAAGGAGTTAAGCGTATCGTTATTTTTATAAAAACGAATAAAATTTATACTGCGTGTCAAAATGCCCGTGCGGTTTTTTAAGCAATAAAAACCGTGTCATTTCGATACAACGGCAAATGAACAGAAGCCTTGTAAAAGCTCTGCATAACAGCGTTGCTACAATGCACTTTACAAGGAAGTTTAGAACTTATATTATATCACGTTTCTATTTTTTTTCCAAAAAAAGCGTTGTTTTAAAGATTTTTCATATGCAGTTCATTAATTCAAACGCGGAACAATTTGGTGAGTTAAGGGGCATTATAGTTTTTCTATCTCTTCAACGGAAAGCCCGGTTATTCGGCTTATAACATCAATACTAA
>CAYUYT010000011.1:0-13424 GCA_964449345.1 uncultured Spirochaetia bacterium
TGATAAAAGGTTTTCCCGCTCCTCGTCATATTTATTTTTCTCGGTAATATCCCTATTAATGCCAACAATTTCCGTAATTTCGTCTCCCGAATATAAAGGAACAATTATTGCTTCTCTAATTCTAATATCTCCGTCTTTTGTTACATAATCAATTTCCCCTTGCCATTGTTCCCCACCAATAATTAAGTCGTGAATTTTATCTGTCATTTGGCTTTTAATCTCACATTGTGTATAAAATATTCTATTTGGTTTTTTAAGCATTACTTCTTGTTTTGCATATCCGAACATTTTTTCTGCAGCCTTGTTCCATTCTATAATTTGGGCATTAGTGTTTAAAACGAAAACTGCTTCGTTCATATTATCGAAAACACGGGATTTTAAGTTTAAATCTTTGCGCATTGCTTTTTCATGGGAAATGTCCCTGAGCATTAATACTCTACCCATTTCAACGTTATTTAATAAAATTTTGGAAGGATATACGGAAAGCGTTTTCCCCCTTTGTGTTTCTATTTCGTTTTCAATTTTCATATTTAAAGAATCATAAGCAGGAATTAACTGTTTTACGTTAATATTAACAATCTCTTCCCTTTTTTGGTTAAATAGAGAGCATGCGTTTTCATTTGCGTTAATAATAATCTCATCAGGTGAAACAATAATGGCACCGTGTTCAATGTCTTCAAAAAGATTTTTTGAAATGTCTTTTATCCCAAGAGATAAAAACTTATACTTTTTACCTAAAAGAAAAATTAGAAAAACCTGCATAGTCATTATTATAGAACGCGTTAACGCGTTGATTTTATCCATAGAAAAATCTTTTTTTATAAGAGGGTTTGTACCTAAAATATGTTTTGTGAATACGTTGTATAAAAAGGATGCTATAATAAAGCTCGCTATTAATCCTAAAAAAAGCATAAGAATTGCGTTACGGTAAGGCGTTTTTTTCATTTTTTTATATTTTTTAAATATAAGAATCATTCCGTAAACAATCGGGAATAAGCTAACCATGGGTAAGCCTAGTTTGCTGTAATCATGAAAATATATTACAGCATTTTGCTTTGATATTTCAAAACCGTCAAACGGGTAATTTGTAATAATTCCCGCGGCCATAGAGACAAGGCATAAAATTAAGAAAACATAGTAAATTTTATTTTTTGGTTTGTTCAAGAGGTCAAAGAAGAAATTCAAAAATATAAAAGGAATAAATATATATGTAACGGACATAGTTTTTAAAACGATTTTGAATGCTATGGGAGTATTTATTGTCAAAATACAAAAATGTTGAAAAGTTACAATAACAAGGGCGCCGGTAATAAACATAAACGAGTAGTCAATTTTTGTTTTTCGTTTCTCTGAAAAAAGATACGACGATAAGCCTAAATTAATAGCAAAGAGTATTAAAATTATAAAACTATATTCATCCATTTTCTTGCCACCGGACAAGTATACCAAATTAAAATATTAGTAATTTTAAAGATAAAAATATAAAAATAAAAAAACAACTTTTACGAAAGTTAATTATCTTAATAAATAATATTTTTCCGTTGTAATTATTTGACCTCAAAAACTAAAATAAGTTAAATTAAAACGAGGGTTCAATGAATAAAACGGCAATTTTGATTATTTTATTTTTATTATCGGGTTTATGTTTTGGAGAAAAGAAAAGCAACAAATTTTCTTATTCTTCCCCTTTTGTAATTAATTACCCTCCTTCAAAATATAACGGACACGGTCAGGTATGGAATATTATTCAAGATAAAAGGGGGATAATGTATTTTGCAAACAGCACGGGCGGTATCATGGAATTTGACGGGGTTAATTGGAACAACGTAACTTTACCTGAAGAAATAGTTGTGCGTTCATTTGCAAAGAATAAAAACCATAAAATATTCGTAGGTTTTAACGGCGATTTTGGCTATCTGGAGGTTAAAAACGGAAAAACGCATTACTTTTCTTTATTAAATAAAGTTCCAAGAAATCATAGAAAATTTGGCAATGTATGGCAAGTCCTCGCTCTGAATAACACTATTTATTTCAGAACTTCTTATAAAATTTTTAAATATTATAAAAACAAAATATCTGTAATTGAAAGCAAAGATAAAATAAACCGCATTGGTTTGATTGGCAATAGGATGCTGACAACAATTGCAAATATAGGTCTTGTTGAAATAAAAAACCATAAGATAATTAAAGCGAAAAACGGTAACTTATTATTAAAAAACAACGTATTTGTCTATTCAATCCTTGAATATGATAAAAAAAGGGCAATTATATTTTCGAGAAACAAAGGCGTTTATATTTATGACTGGAACAAATTAACGCGTTTAAAAACCAGTCCCGTTTTAAACAATTACCTCAAAGAATATAAATTATATTGCGGGATAAAACTCCCACACGGATTGTATGCCTTAGGCACGAAAACAGGCGGAATATTACTAATGGATAAAAAAGGAAATTTTAGGGGAAAAATAAATATAACAAACGGTTTAAATGCAAATAACGTACGTTCTCTTTATCTGGATTCGGCAAATGGTTTATGGGCAGGATTAAATTACGGAATTTCCTATATCAAGATTTTTTCTCCTTATTCGGTATATAACGAAAAAACCGGTATCAAAGACAGGATTTCCAATTTTACGTTTCATAACGGAAAATTATACATTGCTTCTACAATAGGATTATACAGGAAAGTTTTTAATCCTATTTCATTAAAATCAAATTTTGAAAAGATAAATAGAATAAACAGCGAAGTTTGGGATATGATTTCAGTGGGAAGTTCTTTACTGGCTGGTGCTAATTTTGCGTGGTATCAAATTAAAAATGGCAAGCTATATAAAAATAAACTTAGAGTAAATGTTTTTTCACTAAAAAAGTTCAAATACAATAACGAATACGTTTTTGGCGGAACAAATTCGGGAGTGATTATTTTAAAGAATATTAAGGGGATTTGGAAAAAATTTGGCTTTGTAAAAGGGTTAAATTTTCGTATAAAATCATTAACCATTTACAAAAACAACACAATATTCATTCAAAATAAAAATAATGAAATCTACAAATTATATTTTAAAAATGTTATAACCAGTACGCCAAAAATAATAAAATTAAAAAGTCCGGATAAAGGCAGGGTATCTTTATTTAAAAACATAAACGGAAAACTAATCTGCATTACAAACAAAGCTTTTTATATTTACAACGACAATGATAATACTTATAAAAAAATAAAATTTTTAGAAGGAGGCATTAAGCCTTTTGAAATAAGTAGTATAGAAACGGGCAAAAATAAAAGATTGTGGATATTTACAAAACACACAAAGCAGCTTTTAATTGCCAAACAAAACGGAAAAAATTCCTACAAAATTTCATTTAATCCCGTTTTCGGAAGAAATAGAATGAGAATCTTCTCCGTTTTGGATAACGGTAAAAATGTATATCTAGGCGGGTTTAGTAAAATTGCTAAATATCATCAACCTTTTCATTCCCGTTTTCAAAGCAAATTTAAATCAATTATTCGTTCCGTTAAAGCAAACGCAAAGCATATTTTTGGTAATTCATCTATGGTTTTCAAAAAAAACAACAGCTTTAAAAAAGCAAAACCAAATACAATTGAATATGAAAATAATTCTATAACTTTTCATTTCTCTTCTAACGCTTTTTCTGTTGAAGGGGAAAATCTCTACAGGTATAAATTAAACGGCTTAAACAATAAATGGTCAACGTGGTCTGCCAACACCAGAGCAAATTTTTCAAACCTTGCTCCGGGTGATTATGTTTTTTACGTTCAGTGTAAGGATATTTACGGCAATTTAAGCTCGAGCGCTAATTTTTCTTTTTCAATTCTAACCCCGTGGTATAAATCATGGTTAATATATTTTGTATATGCCATTTTAATTACATTCGTTGTGTTTGCGTTTTCTGCTTTGCGGTCAGCGCAAATAAAACGTAAAGCCAGAAACTTAGAAAAAGAAAAACACCTGCTTGAAAAACGCGTTGCAGATAGAACAAAAGAATTGCAGCTTGCTAATGATTTAATAAATGAAGATTTAGTCCATGCTAAGCAAATACAAAACAATACTATTAGCAAAGAATATGAAAAAATCAAAAAATTAAATATTGACGTTTACTTTAAGCCAATGGTTCATGTAGGCGGGGATATTTACGATATTTATGAAATGCGACCTGATTATTTCCGCGTATTTATTGCAGACGCAACGGGGCACGGTGTTCAGGCAGCATTAACAACAATGCTAATAAAATCAGAGTATGATAAAATAAAAATTCACCCTATTCCGCTGTCGCGTGTTGTTGAAATTTTTAACAACATATTCATAAAGAACTATTACAAATTAACAATGTTCTTCACCTGTATAATTCTGGATATTGACCTTAGCAAAGAAGAAATTACATACATTTCAGCCGGACATCCCGAACAATTTTTAATAGGAAAAAAACTACAAACTCTCGCTAAAACAGGACCATTAATCGGATTAAAAGAAGAAGTAAAATATGAGCAACGTACAATCAAATTCCAATCAAATGCCAAAGCCGTTTTATTTACCGATGGCATTTTCGAAGAATTCAGCCCGGATGAAGAGGAGTTCGGAGAAGAGCGGCTGAAAGATTTAGTTGAAAAAAATAAAAACGAACCCCCAGAAACTCTAAATAAATTAATAGTTGAAAACATTCAAGCATGGGCAAATGGCGCTGATTTTACAGATGATATTACGCTTATAACAATTGAAAATTTAAGCGGATAAAACCTACGGATATGCTAAAAATGCGTTGTTTCGCCTTTATTTTAAAACATAAATTGCATTTCAAACTTTTATTTATTAATTTGTAACAAAAGTATAATGTTATTCCATTTAATTTTTAGGATAAACAGTATACACCGTTGGTTTTGATAAAAAACAAAGGAACTTTAATGATAAAAACGATTCCAATTCCTATAAAACTTCCCATAAAGTTTACAAACTGTACTTTGATATTAGACGACCCTTTAACTATAATCGACCCGGGATGTAAAAGCGAACAAACACTAAAACTAATTGATAACGAATTAAAAAAACATAACAGAACATTGAAGCAGGTTGAACGCGTTTTACTCACACACGGGCATATTGATCATTTCGGGTGCTGTGAAGACATCAGGGAACTAAGCGGTGCCACAATTTTTTTGCATAAAAACGATTTCGCTAAATCTTCACGCACGGAAGAAAAGGGAGGAAAATTCTCCAACACTTACAAAGACACACTAATGCGTTACGGCTGTCCGGAAAACGGTTTGAAAGGCATTGACAATTTTTTAACTTATATCTTGCCAATGTATGACCCGTTAACCCAGGCCGAACACTATAGCAATAATAATATTGATTTTAAAAATAACCGTCTTGAAATAATTGAAACGCCCGGACATACTTCAGGCAGCGTGTGTTTCTATCACAGGGAAAGTAAAATATTAATTAGCGGGGATACTCTTATAAAAGAAATATCGCCTAACCCGGTTATGGAATTTCTCGAGAGTGGAGAAAGGTTTCATTCCGTTGCTTCGTTTAGGCAGTCTATTAAAAAGTTGAGCAATTACGGATATTCCAATATTATTGCCGGACACGGAGATAATATAACGAATTTTGAAAGGGTTTATGATAATTATCAACTCGAGTGGAGCAAGATTGAAAATGATTTTGTCAAAGCATTCAAGCTGCGTAAAGTTTTAAGCGCGTATGACATGATGCTTGAAATTTACGGACAGCTTGAAGAATTTGAAATATTTTTCGGAATGTCTGAAATGATAGGTTATTTTGATTTCTTTAAAACGAAAAATTTTATAGAATATATTGAGGAAAACGGTATAATTAAAGGGCGTTACGTTGAAGATAATTAAACCGTTACTTTTAACATTCTTTCCAGAGCAATTTTTGCGTTTGCGCTAACATTCTTATTAACCGTTACTGTAAAATTCCCGCTTTCTAAGTTTTCTAGGCAGTAAAGTAAATTAGCCGGGGTTATTTTTCCCATATCAGGGCAGTAGCTTTGTTTCAAAGGTATAACTTTTTTAACGCCCCGATAATCATTTATAAGTCGGTTAACCATATTAAACTCTGTGCCTACTCCAATAACGCTTCCATGAGGAGCGTTTTTAACGTAGTTAATTATTTCAGCAGTAGATCCGTTTTCATCAGCCGCATTAACTATTTCCGGCGTGCATTCGGGATGCACTATGATTTTTACATCGGGATATTTAGCACGCAATTCTTTTACGTCGTTTAAAGTAAAATTTGACGCATGCACATGGCAATAACCTTTCCAAACGACAATTTTGGCATCTTTTATTTGTCCGGGGCTATTACCGCCGTTTTCCAAGTCGCTGTCCCACGTTATAACTTTAGCAATGCCCAATTTAGCCGCTGTATTTTTCCCGAGTTGCTCATCCGGCATAAAAAACAATTTATCGCCTTTTTCCAATGCCCACTGAAAAATTTTTACGGCATTTGAAGACGTACAAACAATGCCTCCGTGTTCACCGCAAAAAGCTTTTGTGTCAGCCGAACTATTCATATAGCAAGCAGGAATAATTTTGTCCGTATCTAAATACCCGCCCATTTCTTCCCACGCTTTGCTTATATGACTAATTTCCGCAAAGTCAGCAAGCGGGCATCCTGCGTCTTTGACAGGGATATACACGTTTTGATTCGGTTTTGAAAGCACAGCAGCAGCTTCTGCCATAAAATAAACACCGCAAAAAACTATATGCTTTGCATTGTCCTGTTCGCTTGCCATTTTTGCAAGGGCAAACGAATCGCCTTTTAAATCCGCAAGAGTTATAATTGTATCGTGTTCATAATGATGTCCAAGTATAACGAGTTCGCTGCCGTATTTTTTCTTAACTTCATCTACCCGCTTTATTATTTCGTGGTTGGTTAATGATTTATATTTTTCGGGAAATGCGTTCATTAGTTTTCCTTCTTATCGATATACATACTTAAATCAAGAGCAATAACCGAATGCGTTAATGCGCCTACTGAAATATAATCCACTCCTGTCTGGGCAACGCTTCTTATACTCGCTTTAGTTATGCCACCGGAAGCTTCAAGAGGTATTTTCCCCTCAACAATTTCCACGCATTTTTTCATTAAATCGTTACTCATATTATCTAATAATATTCTATCAATTCCGCTTTGTAAACACGTTTTCACATCTTCAAATGTTCTGCACTCAACTTCTATGGGAAGATTTTTGTAAGGTGATTTTTTTACGTTTTCAATTGCTTTTTTAATTCCACCGGCGCGGTCAATGTGATTATCTTTGATTAAAATCATATCGAATAAACCCATTCTATGATTTTTCCCGCCGCCCTGGGCAACTGCCTGTTTATCCAAAAAGCGTAATCCGGGCACTGTTTTCCGCGTATCAAGAAGACGCGCTTTTGTATGAGAAATTAGTTCGCTTAATTCATGCGTTTTCGTTGCTATACCGCACGCTCTTTGTAAAATATTAAGACAAACTCTTTCACCGCGCAGCAAGTCAAGCACGAAACCTTTAATTTCTGCAATAATATTGCCCTTATTGATTTTATCCCCGTTAGTATAAAACGTTTTAATATCTACATTAGTATCCAGTTTTTTAAAAACTTGCAAACCCTGCGGTAAACACGCTAGAATTCCGTTTTGTTTGCAAACAATTTTAGCCACTGCTCTTTCATTTTTATTAAAAATAGCTTGAGAAGTTGCGTCAATACCGTCTTCCTCCAAAGCAATTTGGATTAACGTATCGAGTTTATTATTAAAATCCTGTTGCTTATGTTTCATTTATTGCCTATTTTTAAGTATTTAAAGATGGAAAATTCCGCCTGCGTACCATATTATACCGCTTTCCAAAGGCATTCCGAATACATACCCATCGGTTTTATAACCCATACGTCCGGTAATTCGAAAAAGTTCTGAAACAAAAATGGTAATGTCTATGTAAGCCGCGAACCCCATAAATAATTCGCCGTCTTTAGGCGGGCTTGCTACGTGGTCATGAGTTATTTCCGGTTGCATAAAAAAATGAACGCCGACGCCAATATTCAATTTATCTACAATTTGTATTCCCTTAAATTTTATCCCGGCTCCCCATGCGCTTGAAAATTCTCCAGTGCTTTTGCGAAAATACGGGATTACTAAAACCCACGGGCGAAATTTTAGAAATATTTCAGCATACCATTCCGGCCCGTAGGGTGCAAGGGCAAAACGCGCAGAAGGAAGTAAATCCACTTTGCCTATTGGTATCATGTAAGTGGGCATAAATTTTTTCCCGGTAATCTGAACGTAAAAATGCGATGCCGCGCCTAAAAATAACAAGGGGTCGGCTAATATAATCCATTTATATTTTTGCAAATCGTCTAAACTTAACGCGTAAGTTGATTCCGTATTAAAACCGTATTTTTCGTTAACCTTTTTAACATAAGCCACAATATCGTTTCCGTCGGATGAGTTTAAGTTTTCCGTTGCATTAATGTAATAAAACAAATCAAGGCGCGTTAAAAAATACGATGTAAAATCATGGGGAGCAATATAGCCGTCTTTAACCCATCGCATTGCAATGATATGGGACATAAGCATATTTGCCTCATACCCTCCGCTAATTACCATTAAATTATGGTCGGTTGAATTTACACCATGAAATTCCGTATATCCGCCGCCGCCTCCGAACGGAAAAGGCCAGTTGATATGAACTTTATCAACAGTCCCGCCCGCTTCCCGAACTCTTACTGCGTGACCGAAAAATTCGTGGTTGAATGTGGTTGCCGCGTGGATTATTGGAATGTCAACGAGTATGCTTTTTGCAAAATAGGTTATAACCTGAATTAAAGGGCTTGCGTTTTTATGCATGAAAGTTATGGGATAATTCGTTGCTTTTACGGTAATCATCATTGCGGATTCCATTGTAATTGTACCCGGGTATGTGCTGAAAATTGAATAATTAAAAACGAAAATAAAATCACGTTTCGGAAACCCGTCGAAACTCATTTCTTCTTCAGCACGGTCAGTATCGTCGTTATCCTCAATCATCTGGATTTGCGTTCTCTGTTTATATCCTGCGCTTGTTTTTATTTCAGAACGGTCACCAATTAACGCGTTATCATTTTCCTGAGAAAACAAAGAATATATAGATAAAAATAACAATAAAGTTATTATTAAAATCTGTTTTATATTTTTCTTTTTCATGGCATTTACCTAATTTAAGTCCCTAAATTCTAAGAAAATACTTAGAACGAGAAAAGTTAAAAACTCCGGCTAATCTATAATATACTATTTTTTTTTAAAAAATATTTCACCGCATACAAAAAAACCGTAATTTAAACGGATTAATAATGTTAACTAAAGCAAAAGAAATAATTCTATATTATTATTTTAAATTTAATAAAACACAAACTTAATGGAAAAAATATTTTAATGATTTAACAAGATATTATCCCGTTTTTAGCTATTATTTGAAACTATAAGAAAAATTAAAAGGCCGACAAGGATATACTAATAATACTTTAAATTTTATGCAACCGACACTTTAAAGTGTCGGTTGAAAAGCAATTACAATATACAATACTTTGATTTTAAAATCACTTTAGTATAGAACGCGATGAAGACACTGATTAAAAAACATTTACGTAAGCATTTGGCAGGATAGAAAAAAGCAGCCCACACATATACAAAACGTATTTATTTTTAATATATTCAGAAATATTTTCTTTCCGACATTCCGACAAAATTAAAAAATAAACTTTTGGTTTTGTAAACGCGCATAATAATCTATGCCGTTTGCTGTCAACCTAACGAGTTTAGGTTTTTTAGGGTGCTTGCGCAAATACTCTTCATCCACTTCAACATAACCTTTACGGTATAAATACCAGCTATCAGCAACGAGGTCTTTATACTCTATGTCAATGCTTTCGTCCAAATCCTTAGTTGACAAATAATCCCATCCGTTTTGTTCCCAGTGCTTATAAAGCGCGGTTATAATCAGTTTTCTCACTTTCAAATGATGATTTATTGAAGCAAAGTCATCGGGTTCTTCTTTATGCTGGGAAAATTTAAACAAGGGCTTGCCCTGCTTGAAAAAGTCTTTTCCCATTATCTCATTTAGTAAACTCCCTGCAATAACCCACAACGCGATTAGGAAGCCAACTATATACGTTGACCCGATAACGTACCTGACCCAATGGTGCATTGCGGGAATAAAACCTGAAAAAGTTTCCAGAACAAACGTTACTAAAAACACCAAACCGATTAAACCCAGACTGAAGCTTATTGACATAAAACTTATAAAAATGAAAACTGTGAATAATGTAAAAACAACGTATAAATACGGCTTAAATAAAGCGGGCAATGACCAACCCATTATAATTTGAAAACCCGTTGCAAAAAATATCACGCTGAAAACGGAGAAAGCCGTTGCACCGAGATTATTTTTATTTAACAAATCCACTATACCTGCATAAATATGTAAAACACCTGCTAATATAACCCAAATCCCGATTATGGGATAAGGTTTGTCAATAGTTATTAAACCGAATGAAATAGGTACATTTATGCCACATCCAATTGCCAGTCCCATTAAACCGATAGCAGTAGGATTTCCGAATAATGAATTGTGTTGTTTTGCCATAAAATACATCCCGATTTTTCTAAACATTATAAACGTAAATATAATTGATTGCAATAGAGTTTAATTAAATAAATAATTTTTCGCGTTTTTTATTAAAATAATTAACTTTACTTTGCTTTAAAATAAAACTCATTTTTATTAGTTTTAGATAAACGCAAATATTAAGAGGCACACATGAAAAACGTTGATTTAACAAAAGACAGCAAACTTGAAAAATGGGAAGATATTAAACCGTATTTTGATGATTTATTATCCCATGAATTTAAAAGCGTTGATGATACGAAAGATTTTATTAAAAACACAGGAATTCTAAGCGCATTTATAGAAGAAAAAATAGCGTGGGCATATATAAACATGACTTGCCATACGGACAACGAGGAATACGTCAAACGTTTTCAGTTTTTAACCGGAGAAATCGGTCCTAAAATTGAAGAAGCGTTTTTTAAGCTTGATAAAAAACTTTACGATTCAAAGTTTTTCGGAAAACTATCCGGTGAATACGGGGAATACAAAAAAAGCGTAAAAACGTCTATTGAATTATACAGGGAGAATAATCTCGCGCTTAAAGCCGAAGAAAACGTAATAAGTTCCCAGTACGATCAAATTGCCGGAAGCATAATGGTCGAATATAAAGGCGAAGAGTATACATTAAATCAAATAAGCAAACTAATGGAAACGGATAACCGCCCGAAACGCGAACAATTATGGAAAATTTCAATGGATAAAAAAAGGGAATATAAACACGATTTGACGGCAGTTTTCGACCGTTTGTTTTCCCTAAGAAACGTCATTGCAAAAAACGCAGATTTTGAAAATTACAGGGATTATATGTTCAAAGCAAAAGAACGCTTTGATTATACTCCCGAAGATTGTTTTAAATTTCACGCTTCTGTTGAGAAACACGTTGTTCCTTTGATTAGAAAGATACAGGAAAAACACAAAGAACGTCTCGGTCTAGACGATTACCGTCCATGGGATATAACAGGATTAAAAACCGGAGAAAAACCTTTGATGCCGTTTAAAGACGGTGAAGAACTTTTGGATAAAACCATAAAAATTTATAAAAGAATCCGCCCTGAACTCGGGAAAAACCTTGAAATCATGCGCAAAAATTCTTTATTTGACCTAGACAGCCGAAAAGGTAAAGCTCCTGGTGGATACAACTACCCTTTAATGCTAACGAATATGCCGTTTATTTTTATGAACTCGGTAGGCTCCCAGCGCGATGTAATTACATTGATGCACGAAGGCGGACACGCTATGCATAGTTTTCAAACAAAAGATATGGAAATAATGATGTATAAAAATACACCGTCAGAATCTGCCGAACTTGCAAGTATGGCCATGGAACTCATTACAATGGATTACTGGGATGAATTTTATGACAATGAAACGGATTTAAACCGGGCAAAACGGGAGCAATTGGAACGGAGTATAAAAATTTTTCCATGGGTAATGATAGTGGATGCGTTTCAGCATTGGATGTACGAAAACCACGAACACACTTTCAGGGAGCGGCAAGCAAAATTTGCAGAAATTCTTGACAGGTTTGATGCGGGTATAATTAACTGGAAAGGTTTTGAAGACCATAAAAGCCTTGGCTGGATTTTCCAGCTTCACATTACAACTGTTCCATTTTATTACATCGAATACGCGATTGCACAACTAGGAGCTTTGCAAGTGTGGAGGAATTACAAAACGTTACCCGATATAGCAGTAAATGATTATCTGGCTGCTTTAAGTTTGGGCAGTTCAAAACCATTGCCCGAAGTTTACAAGCAAGCGGGTATTAAGTTTGATTTTTCAGAAGACATGATTGCCGAGTTAATGGATTTTGTTAATCAAGAATACGATAAAATAACGTGATTATTCTTTTAATTTTTACATTTTTTTCTTTTTTGCGTTGGAACTATTGACAAAGGAATATATTAAAATTAATATATAGATTGTTATATTTTTTACTTTTACGAAAAAAAATCATTTAATACCAAATAAAATCTTTTACAATAAATTGGTTATGTTAAGGAGAATAGAATGGCGCTTATAACGTGGAACGAGGGACTTAGCGTTAATATTAAAAAAATTGACGATGAACATAAAGTGTTAATTGAATTAATAAACGAACTACACGATGCTATGATGAAGGGCAAAAGCAAAGAAATTCTTGAAAGTATAATATCCCAGCTCATTGAATATACAAAAAAACACTTTGCTACAGAAGAAACTTATTTTGAAAAATATAATTATCCGGATGCGGATTCACATATAATTCAACATGAAAAGTTTGTTGAAAAAGTTAAAGATTTTCAAGAAAAGCATAATTCCGGAAGCGCTTTTTTAAGCATTGAAATTATGGAATTTTTGAAAAACTGGTTAACAAACCACATAATAGGAACGGATAAAAAATATTCTGATTTTTTCAATGCGCAAGGTTTAAATTAATTAAAAGAAAAGAGGAATTATGCCATTAGTACAATGGGAGAACAATTTAACTGTCTACATTGACGAACTTGATAATCAGCATAAAACATGGCTTGATATAATTAACGAATTACACGATGCCATGATAAAAGGAAAAAGCAACAATGTTTTAAGTACAACGCTAAACCGTTTAAAAGATTATACAACAACGCATTTCAATACAGAAGAAAAATATCTTGAAAAATATAATTATCCTGAAATTGAAACGCATAAAACATTGCATAAAAATTTTATGACTAAAATAAACCAAATTGTGCAAAAATATGAACAATGCACAACAATTAGCTGTTTTCGCTGATCTT
>CAYUYT010000011.1:13434-35767 GCA_964449345.1 uncultured Spirochaetia bacterium
TTGTTAAGCGTTGAAATTATGGAAGAACTACGGGACTGGTTAGTTTCTCATATAAAAACAGCGGATAAAAAATACGCAGAATTTATAAAAAATATATAATCTGCAAAAGGCAATTATGACTATAAAATACAATCAAACTTTATTATTCCAAATACGTTTTATTTTATAAACAAAAAAGTAAACACCGCTGCCGATTAACAAAAGCAATAAAATTGCTAGCAAATTATAACTACCGTGTTTTTTCTCCTTGCTTTGTTTCCCTGTATAATACCATTCGTTAAAATTATAGGGCGTGCTTGAATAATATAACTTTACACCGAGAAATTTTTTATTATAAAATCCAAGATGATTGAGGTTAAAAAGAAATGTGTATGGCTGTTCTTCATGCAAAATACGGTGAAGCTTGCGGTTCAATTCCCAGCGTTTTTTATCTTCAAAAGTACGCCTTGCTTTCTCCATAATTCTATTGGCTTGTTTATTTATAAAATTTACGTAATTAGAACCACGGCCTTTGGACTGGGATGAATGAAATATCTGAAACAAATCAGGATCAATAGACATTCCCCATGCAAGGCGAATTGCATCGAATTTTTGCTCGCTAATTTTTTTAGTAAAAATGCTCCAGTCAAGTTTACGGATAGTCATTTTTATTCCTGCCTGTTCAACGTGTTCCTTAATTATATCCGCGATACGTTGATGATAATCACGCATATTATGAATTAAATAATCGAATTCAAATTTCACTCCGTTTTTTTCCCTGATTCCGTCTCCGTCTAAATCCACCCAGCCCGCTTTTGTCAATAATTCCCCGGCTTTTTCAGGATTATATTTATACGGTTTTATGGAATGGTCATAAACAGGGCCCTTTGGATAAAACGGGCCTGTTGTTATTCTTCCCAAACCAAAGTGAATTTGCTTTAAAATCTTTTCCCTCGGAATTAACATTGTCATTGCTTGTCTAACGAGTTTATTATTAAAATACTCCGTTTTTGCGTTATAACCGATATAAGTATAAAGAAGGCCTAATTCCGAACAACGAACAAAGTGTTTTTTAAATGATGAAGTGTTGGTCAACGAGTCGTTCCACGTTGAAGGCTCAATGTGAAAATCCACATCAATTTGTTTTTTTAACAATGCTTTTAATGCGGCTTGCTTGTTTAAAATCATGATAAAGTGTATTTCATCGAGATACGGCTGCTTTTCAGACCAATAAGAAAGCCCGGCTGTTTTAGCCCAGTAGTGTTTATTTTTTTTGAGAACGATTATTTTAGAATGATCCCATTTTTCAAGTTTATAAGAACCGCATGATATTGGAGAACGGTTGAAACTGTGACTGTTAAACGCTTTTCCGAAAGATACTTTATCACCTCTGAAATTTTTTGCCTGAAAAATGTGGGATGGAAGAATAGGAATACCCGCACAAATTTCAAAAGCGCTGAAATACGGCTTTTCATAAGTAAAGCTAACCGTATAATCGTCAATCTTTTCCACCCTATCTATCTCATTTATGTATGAACGCAATACTTGAGCATTAACATACGGATTCATAATTGTATTATAGGAAAATATTACATCGTCAGCAGTTAAAAATCTAGGTTTATCAGGGTCAAAATCATGCCATTTCACGCCTTTTCTAATATGGAAAATAAACATTGAATTTTTTAATACAGCAGGCACATTTTTTTCAACCCCGGCAATTTTTTGTTTCACGCGTTTAATCTCAAACATTGCAATTTTTCTCGTTGCCCTGTTTTGTATTTTAACACTAATTTCTACGGTTTCTTTAAGCTTTTTAATTTCACCCTGATATTTTTTGCCTGATTTTAAATGAATAAGTCCTTTTTTAATATTGATTTTTTTGACATCTGACAAAGCAAAAGTAATTTTAGTAATGGGTTCAAGCACAATAACTTTTTCGTTTCGTTTCGTTATTTTACCTGAAATGGTTTTACCGTTTTTAAGTTTAACAATATCGCGGATTTCCCAGTATTTAGCAAGCCATGGACGTTTTTCAAGAGTTTCAGGGTTCGTGTTAACTAAAGAATCAAAAATATATGAATTTACCATTTGCGCAGTAGCGGTTGTGGATAAAACGGGATTAAGTAATACGGGATTACCCGGCAGACGGACTTTCAATATACCGCCGGAAACGGGATTAGGATTTTGCCGCATTTTATCCGTAACGTTGTTATTATATTTGTCTAATTTTACATTTCTTGAAGTAAGTACGGCTGAATTATTTTGTTTGCCAATTTTTCGTCTAATTTTTTGTTTTTTTACAACGCTGCCTTTTTCGATTTGAAGCAAAATAATAATTAAGGCGAAAGCAATTATAATGTATTTAATATACGGTTTAATATTGATTTTCATTTTAATCCGCCGGGAATATTTCCATGTTTTAATTCATAAACAAAGTTTTCCGTTACGTCAAGACATTAAATCACTTTGGCAGTAAAAATAGTAAATAATCTGTTCTTATTTTTTTTACAGAATTAGTACTTAAACTTATACCCTTTACGGTACACAGTTAGTATAAACTTCGGGCGTTTATAATTTTCTTCAATTTTCTTTCTTAAATTTACAATGTGATTGTCAATAGTTCTTGAAGAAATATATATTTTATTTTCCCAAATTTTATCAATGAGTTCTTCTCTTGAAACAGGTTTTCCTCTTTTTGAAAGCAGACAACGTAATATTTCAAACTCATAATTAGAAAGCCGGACTTCTTCTCCGTCTTTTTCAACGTAATAATTATCAATGTCAATTTTCAGTCCGTTAAGCTCTACTACCGTGTTTTTTTTAATCTGCGGCATAAAGTTACGCCTTAGCCGTGCCTTTATTCTTGCGTTAAGTTCCTCAAAAGCAAAAGGTTTTGTCAAAAAATCATCAGCTCCAATTTCAAGACAGACAACTTTGTCGGTTAAGGTATTTTTTTGGCTAATTATAATAATAGGAAACTCGTGCTTTTTCTCACGCATTTCCCTTAAAATTTCATATCCGCTTTTTTGCGGTAACACCAAATCAAGCAATAAAATATCAGGAGAATTTTTAACGAATGCTTCAAGTCCTTCATCGCCTGAGGAATAAACAGTAACGTTATATCCTTCATTAACCAAATTTTCTTTTAGGTCCTCATCAGGGACATCATCAATAATTGCAATATTAGTAGCCATAAAAACCTCTTATGGTAAATTAACTTAAAAAAAATTATATATAATAATATACAGTAATAAAGAAAAAAAAACTAGAAATTATTCTTAAAAGCAATAATTATTCTATATACTCATAACAATACATATAAAGTAAATAACCTTAAATGTAAAGTAAATTTTTTTAAAAAAATAATAAAACTTATAAAATAAACTTTTTGTCAAAATTTATTTGAAAATAAATGAATAAGAGTTTATTAATTTTGCAGAGGGTTCGGATTTATCACCGTAAACATTTACATTGGAATTAGGATCATAATTTATAAAAATTTGATTCGAATTTTTAATTAAATTTTGCAAATTTTTATATTCGCAAAAATCTTTTATTTTTATTGCAAAATGCCGTCCAGGACCAACTGATGTTTTTTTTATAAACAAAATTAAATATACGGATTTGCTTTTTTTTGCGTAGTGCATCTCAAAAATATTAGAATTAAAAAAAATCATTGAGTCAGCATATAAATAGTTTAAAATAAAAACAAACAAGATTACTAAAAACTTTTTTTTCATATTTAAGCTATCGACAAAATATCAAAAACTTTTATCTCGTTGCCGGAGTATTTAATTTTTATTATTATTGTCTTGGTTTAATTAAATATGAAAGATAAAGAATCAAAAAAAAACATAACCAATATGACTTTCATTACTCCGGCTAAATTCGGAACGGAAACGCATTTAAGAATGGCGTTTTTTGCTGCGGCATTTAAACTAAACGGAGTTAAAGTTAAGTTTATAAAAAGCAAAACCTACGGATTATTCAAAAATCCCTTAAATTCTTTTAAAAAAATTTTTACCACGATATTTTCAAAGGGAATCTTATATGTTTTCAACCCTGACAAAAGTCTAAAATTCTATATTAGAATACGAAAATTATTGAAAAAAAAATTTATAATAGATATTTGGAAAGTGGGTAAAGAATTTTTAAAAAAAAATCCTGTGGCTAATTTCTTCTTAAATAATGCTTCGCTAATAACTTATTCTAATAAAAACGTAGCTATTCTCCTTGCAAAAGTTTTCGGTGTAAACGAAAATGATATGTACCAGTTAAAAACCGGAGGAAACGGGCTTGAGCTTATTACTAAAAAACAAAATATAAAATCAATGGGTAAAAATTACGGGTTGCCCGAATTCGATATTAAAGACAGTTTTAAAAAAGTTTTATTATACACGGGAGACTTTTCAAATAAAACATCCTTAGACGAGATATTAATAAGTTTTTCCATAATTGCAGACAGAGCGGATGACGTTATATTTGTTATTGCCGGGGCAGGAAGCAATGGGGATTTATCATATCTTAAAAATGTTTTAAAAAACCTTGACCTTGAAAAACGCGCTATTTTTATGCGAAATTTATTCCCGGCTGATATGAAACTATGGATTGAAAAAGCAACCATGTTAATTGAATATTTCGGAGAAGAACGCGAAGAATTTTTTAGGGAAAGCATTTATTTACGCGAAGCTTTAAACCTTGAAAAACCCGTTGTTTGTTCAAAAGGCGGCGAACTCGTTTTATTTGCACCTTATGTTTATCAAGTTGAATGCGATAATGTTGAACTCGTTAGCGAAATAGTGCGGGTCGTTGTAGAAGGAACGGACGGAAGGGAAAAACAGGGCGGAGAATTTGTAAATGAAAACCTTGATTATGAAATAATAACGGATACTTTTCTAAAGGAAGTTGAAATTTAATGGAACTATTATCTCCTGCCGGGGATTATAAAAAATGCGCGTATGCTTTTCATTACGGGGCAGATGCCGTTTACATGGGGAGCGGATATTCTTTAAGAAAAGGTGCGGAAAACAACCAGGACCAAATAAAAAAATCCATTGAACTTGCCAACAAGCTAGGCAAAAAAGTATATCTTGCAACTAACGTATTTTTTCACAACAAACAAGTTGACGGATTTAAAAATTATCTTAAAAAAATTGCTAAATTTAACCCCCACGCTTTAATAATATCTGATTTCGCTATGATTGAATACGTTGCTAAAAATTATCCAGATATTGAAGTTCACGTCTCGACTCAGGCATCAATAACGAATTATGAAACTGCGAAACTTGTTAAAAATTTAGGCGCAAAACGCATTATTCCTGCCAGAGAGTTACATCTAGAGGAGATACAAGAAATAATACAAAAAGCAAAAATTGACGTTGAAGTTTTTTGCCATGGCGCTCTATGTATGGCTTATTCGGGAAGGTGTATGCTAAGCGCATACTTAACGCGCTCCGGCAAAGCCTTTGCCAAAAAGGATAAAAACAAACGCCTGCGGGATGCTAATCAAGGGGACTGCGCTCACCCATGCCGATGGGATTACCGTTTAATCGAAAAAATGCGGAATGATGAAATAATAACCGTTGCCGAGGAAAACGGGTTCATGAGATTCTTCAACTCCCATGACTTATGTTTAATAAAACGCGTTAACAAACTAAAAAAAGCGGGAATAAAATCAATTAAAATAGAAGGCCGCATCAAGAGCGCATATTACGTTGCTTTAACTGCAATGGCTTACCGTGAGTGTATTGACAAAGGTTATTCGGAAAAATGTTATTCTATGGTTGACAGCGTTTCTCACAGGCCGTTTACAGAAGGTTTTATTATGGGAGATGAAAGCGTTGAACAACCCGTTATTAAAGGTGGATATATCCGTAAAACGCGTTTTATGGGTACGGTTGAGCGAGAAGTATTCAAACATAATTACCGGATTGACGTTTTGAATAAAATCTTACCCCGCGATACTTTGGAAATTATAGGACCTGATATGAAAAATATTGTTTTAAAGCCCGGAGATTTCAAGCTTTTAAACGAAACAGGTGAAGAAATTGAATACGCAGGCAGGCATACGGCACTCATATTGCAAACAGAAGCCGAACTTTCCGGTATGGATATTTTACGAAAAAAAATTGACCCGGAAAACTAATGTTTTTAAAAGCAAATTCCCGGAGTATTAAATGAATAAATTAATCATATTCGATATGGACGATACGCTCTACACTAGCCCTGAATTAAAACGAACTTTTACGCGTTCCGTTAATTTATGCGTTGCAAATAAACTAAATTTAACACTGATTGAGGCAATGGAACATTTTAAATCAACGCGGGAAAAAGCAAAAAACGCTACGGGAATAATGCCGGGCAGGACAACTACGCTTTATACATATTACGGTGTTTCTATAAAAGAGTTTGAAGATTACAAATTAGAATTAATTGAGGGTTCAAAACTACCCCAAATAAACACTCCAGAGTTAAACAACGAACTCGGGGTTTTATTAAAAAAAATCAGTCAAAAATATAACACTGCTGTTTTTACCAATAACCATAAAAGTTTAACGGAAATGATTTTAAATGAAATAGGTATATTTGATATTTTCAACAGGATTTACACTTTGAATGATATGCCTGATGAATTATTAACTAAAAGGAAAAAAACTGACCAAAGTTTAAACGAAACGGATGAAAAAATTTTGTCTTACATTAAACCCTCAAAAACGCGATTAAAAAGTATTATGTCTGATTTTAACTTAACACCGGAGAGTTGCATTAGCGTTGGAGATAGGTATCATATAGACCATATTTATGCAAAAGAAATGGGTATGCAAACGGTTTTAGTAAACGGTGTAGAGGATGTTATCAGGTATTTGGCAGAATTGATGAAATAAAAGCCGTGTCTTTAAATGGACACGGCTTGAGTTAATAAAACGGTTTTAGTTAATATTATGCAACCAAAACTTCTTTCTTTTTTTGAATGGATAGATTAATAGCAAAATCTCCGTACGGAGTTGATAACTCGATTACTATTGTTAGCAAATAAAACGGAATTAAGGAAACGTCTTTGCCGTACCAAAAATCAGGCGGAGAAATATTGCAGTTATACCCGTTATTTAAAAGTATTCCGATTGCTTTACCGGATATAAGGTTGCCTAATTCCAAAATAGCGGATTCCAGTAATTGCAAAAACTCTTCTTTATCACTAAAATTGATTTCGGATTGCCTTAGCATTCTCGATGCAAGGCGCATGGTCATTCCTCTGGAAAACTCATAAACAACGCGCCCTTTTATATCCCCGGTTAAACCCAAAGTTATGCCAACGCCGCCGATTGACTCTTTGCCTTTATGCAAGTATACGCGTTTTCGCCTTACGTTTACTCCAGTGGTTTCTTTGATTATAGAAATTGCAGATGTTATGAACGGGTTAATATATCTGTAGTCCATTTGCATATTTAATCCCCTTAATAAATAATGCGTTGATAAGCTTTATAAATAAAAGTTGATTCTATCAAACGCACAAGGTGTTTTTGTATCTTATTTCAATATTTCGTCAAAACGAAAATATACATAAGTAATTTTATAAAAATTCACGGATTATGTAAACCGGAAACAACGAAAAACTGCAAACCCTTTCTCCCACTTGACAAGGTAAAATTTCTCGTGTATTATATTTTTACAATCAATTTAAATTATAGAGGCAAAAAAAATATGGCTGAACATTATCTTGAAAAACTCGGAATTCTACTCCCTGAAAACGTTGCAGACAAACGACTAGTATTAATACTTGGCCCGTGCGTTATTGAAAAAGCAGAAGAAACGTATAAAATTGTTGAAAAACTCGTTGAAATTACAGACAAATTAGAAGCGCCTTTTGTTTTTAAAGCTTCCTATGACAAAGCAAACAGAACGTCAATAGATTCTTTCAGGGGTCCGGGATTAAAACAAGGACTTGCAATACTTCACAACGTAAAAACAGATTTTGGAGTGCCTGTTATTTCAGATATTCACGCGGTAGATGAAATCGAACCCGCTTCACAAGTTTTAGATATTATTCAAATTCCGGCATTTTTAAGCAGGCAAACAGACCTTCTCGTTGAAGCAGGGAGAACGGGTAAAATTATAAACATAAAAAAAGGCCAGTTTATGTCTCCATGGGATATTCAAAACGCAGTAAATAAAGTTCTAAGCACGGGAAACGATCGTGTAATGATAACGGAAAGGGGGACGACTTTCGGTTATAATAACCTCGTTGTAGATATGCGCAGTTTATCTATAATGAGCAAATATGCCCCGGTTATTTTTGATGCAACGCATAGTGTTCAAAGGCCGGGGGCATTAGGCAATTCAAGCGACGGAAACCGCGAGTTTATTCCTTCGTTAGCAAGAGCGGCAATTGCTGCGGGCGCAAAGGGTTTATTCATGGAAGTTCACCCCGAACCTGATAAAGCTTTAAGTGACGGTAAAAATATGTTTCCCCTTGATAAATTAGAACCTTTTCTTTCCGAAATGATTGATTTGTTTGAACACGTTAGCAATATGAAAAGGTGGAATCTGTGAAAAACGTTTTAAAAGTTGCGGGAAAAGTTCTTGATAATGAAGCAAAAGCAATTAAAAAGTTAAAAAGTTCTTTAAGCAACGAGTTTGTTAAATGCGTTGAATGCGTTTTCAATTGTAAAGGTAAAATAATTATTAGCGGAATGGGTAAAAGCGGAAACGTTGCGCGTAAAATTGCAGCAACTTTAACATCTACAGGCACCACTGCAATATTTTTAAATCCTGCCGAAGCAATACACGGAGATATTGGCGTTTTATCCGAAGACGACGTTTTCATTGCACTTAGCAAATCCGGCAATACAGCGGAAATAAATTCAATCATACCTTTTATAAAGCGTTACGGTATTCCCTTAATAAGTATAACGAATGAACCGGACAATGCTTTGTCAAAAAATTCTAATATAAGTTTGCATATTCACGTTGAAAATGAAGCATGCCCGATGAATCTCGCTCCTACTACATCTACAACGGCTATGATGGCGCTTGGAGATGCTCTTGCCGTTTCTTTAATGGAAATGAGAGGTTTCACCAGCAAGGATTTTAAAGAATATCATCCCGGAGGAATGATAGGAAAACAGCTTTTGCACGTTGAATCTCTAATGGAAACGGAAAACCTACCCATTGTATCGGAAAATGTAAGCGTTAGAGAAGCAATAGAAGTTATTGTTAAAAAAAAGAACAGGGGTATTGTAATTGCCGTTGATAACAGGGGCAAGCTTTGCGGCGTTTTGGTAGACGGAGATTTGAAACGCCTTGCTTTAAAATATAACGGGGACTTTCTTAATAAAAAATTAAAACAGGTAATGAGCGTGAACCCCAAAACAATCCCTCCCGACCATTTTATTGGCGAAGCTTTAAAAATAATGGAGAATAAATATACTTCCCTTGTAGTTATCCGTGATAAAAAACCAATAGGACTTTTACACATCCACGATATTCTAGAAGCCCGGGTTATTTAATATCTTTTTCATTTTTTATAAAATAAACGCTTTTATAAAGCACTCGCCGATAATTAAAATGGTTTTATTAAATTTTATGGAAAAAATGCGTTATGAAAAGATTTAATGAAAAAGTCGCTGTAATAACAGGGGGCGCGAGCGGTATCGGCTGCGAAACATCTCTTCGTTTTTATAAAGAAGGAGCTAAACTCGTTATTATTGACAGAGATATTGACAATCTTGAACGAGTGAATCAGGACTTTGAAAAAAAACGCGTTATGAGCCGTTTTGCGGACATTACAGTAGAAAACGAAGTTAAGCGTGCAATAGAGGATGCATTAGAACGCTTTGAAAATATTGATATTTTAGTAAATTCAGCAGGAGTTGCAGGGGAAAGTTTTGGGTTTGATAATTCGGAAGGCAAGGATTGGGACGAATGTTTTCAAGTCAACGTAAAAGCAACGTTTTTCATGTGTAAATACGTTGTTCCGGTTATGAAAAAAAATAAATTTGGCCGGATTATTAACCTATCCAGTTCTTTTATTAGTTCAGCCGGAAATCAAATGCCCCATTACAGCGCGAGCAAAATTGCAATAAATAACTTTACTATTAACTTAGCGCGCGAAACTGCGGCATCCGGGATTACGGTAAATTCCGTGTCACCGGGTCTCGTATGGTCTTCAATGTGGGAACGGCTTGAAAGGTCTATTGTCAAACGCCCTACTGCCAAATACAAAAAAAAGAAAGATTATTTTAACGACCTTGTCAAAAAGTACGTTCCTGTGGGTAAAGAACAAAAGGCAAATGAAATAGCCGAGTTAATTTTATTTTTATCGCAGGACAGTTCTTCGAGCATAACAGGGCAAACCATTCACATTGACGGAGGAATGTCTATTAGATAAGTTATATTATTAACGTGAATTTCGATTTAAAAATTTGTCTAAAAATTTATTTATACCATTTCACATTATTTCCTGTAAAATAGATTTTGTGGGGAAAGTATAGATGCTTTCCATAACTTAATTTATTTTTTTTATCATAAGATAGATATTCTTTAATTTCATACGAATTCGTATTAAAACTGATTTATTTGCATTATAGGCACAGATTATGAACGTGCCCCCTCGTAAAAAACACGTTTTTTGAAAATGTTTTAACAAATTAATGTATATCTGGAATTTTAAGTACGGATTTTTAATAAATCAAATTTCGCGTTATTAAATACAAAACCGGAATTAAATTGGGGGAAAAACTTTTTGATTTTTTCCCGTTATTATTATATAATATTGTAATAAGATTTTTGAAATATTTTGGAGATTTTAATGAAAATTTTGCCTCCGGCATATTATAAAAAAGTAAATATTGCAGATAACGCAAATGACGTTTATGTCGATGAGCAATCCCTTGAAAACGAAAAAACGCCTGATAATTTTGCTGTCTATGTGAATGAATACGGTATGATTAGGAAAATCGTAAAACACGGCAAAAATTTTATTAATGATATAATTTATGAATACAGCAACAAAGGAAACCTCATTGGGTTCATTTTTATGAATAATAGGGGTTTAAAAATCAAAGAAAAATATGATTACACTCAAGGAGAAAAAGCGTTATTTAGCAAACACTTTTTTAAGGGGCACAAATTAATAAAAAAAGAAAAATATTCGAAAAACAGCAATCTTATAGAAATTATGTATTACATGGAAGACGTTATATATTGCAGTGAATTTTTTAAGGAGAATGAAAAACATCCTTACAAAGTTGAATATTATAATAAAGACGGATTGAAAATTTAAAATTATTCACCTTCAATTTCCTCGCCATTTTGGTCATCGTCCAGAGAAACGCCTTCAATTCGTTTCAATAATTTAGATAAACCTTTTTTATCAATCAAATCAATGGGACGCGTTGTAGCGTAATCCATAGCTTGTCTGGAAAACTTATTTGATATTACCAGCATGGATTTACTTGCGCCGGTTTCTTTCATCAAATCCATAACTTCACGAACACCCGTATCGCCTATAATATCATTAGTCCTTACAAATCTTATAAAACGTTTAATTTTTCTGGTATTTCGCCATTTGCTCTCAGCTTCCGTTGCAACGATATTCACAACGTTTCCTTTTTTTGCTTCTAAATCAAGTATGTTAAATCCGAAAAATTTAATAATGAGTTTACACATAACGAGAAAATCCGCATCAGAAGCCGTTAGTATATCTTTAATTTTATCGTCAGAACGCAATTCTTCATAAGTGGCAAGTTTCTCCGGCACATCTTGATAATTTGCGTTAATTTTATGTATTTCTTCCCATAATTCGATAGCTTTATCTAATTGACGTTTACTTTCATAACAAAGAGAAAGGTAATAACGAATAGCAAGAGCCACACTGTCTTCTTTCTTAATAAGGCGTTTTGCGCGTTCAAGTTCTATAATCGCGTTTTCTATATTTCGGTTCTCAAACAAAGCGCGTCCTTTTTGCGCTAATGATGTCAAACGAAAATCGGGGTCTCTTGAAGATAGTTCAAATTCTTTAATGGCTTGAGCGTAGTTTTTACTGTTAAACTGAACCATACCGAGGTAGTAATGCGCTTTTAAATACTCTGGTTTTTCTTTTAATAATTGTGTCATCTCAAAGGAACAATCTGATAATCTGCCCTGTTGATAACTTATCTCCCCTGCTGTAAAAAGAGAATCCGCGTGCTTAGGGTTAATATCTATTGCTTTTGTAATGTATTTATACGCGTTATCTAAATACCCTCTTTCTCTAAAAATTCGGCCGATGTTATAATAATTCATGAAATTGTTAGGTTGCAATTTTGTCATTAAAAGAAACTCTTTTTGCGCTTCTTCTGCCTTGCCGTAGTTTAAATATATTTGAGCGAGGCGGCTTCTTACAGAATGTTCCGATAAATTGTGCCCGAACTTGTTAAGCTTTAAAACCTGTTTAAATTCAGGCATTGCCCATTCAAAATTTTGAATACTAAAATAGCATTCTCCCAATAAATAATGCGCTTTTGCATCGCTTGCGTTTTTATTTATAATAAACTTTAAATCCTTAATTGCACTTTGGTAATTTCCTGAATCCATAAGACGGCTTATTTTTTCAAGTTTGGAAGAAAAAAATACGTTTTTTATAACTATTGAAGCAATTATTATTCCAATAATTATTAGGATAGTTATAACTATTACAGGTGACATATAAAAAAATTACCTTTAAATTTTTGTTTATTTTATTTATACTAAATATAAGTATAACATTATTTCTTTTAAGAACAAAGGAGTTTCCCTATTTTCCTTATTACAAAAATAATTCTTTATTTAAAAAAAATAAATAGAATTTTTTTATATTTTATGTTATTAAGTAAATAGTTTATTTAAAAGGAGCTTTAATATGCCAAAACCAATGGAATTATTTAGTGCATTTGAACACAATAAAATCCCTTTAGAAGGAGGGGGGTATATTTTAAGTATATTTTACGATAATGAAAACAAAACTATGTATACACGTTATGAATTAATAGCTTATAATAACGTTAAAGATATAAGTTTCAGGGGCAACCAGCTTTGGTTTAAAAGCGACGGTTATAAAGTCCACATTCTGCTTGAGCCTTCGAATTATCCTCAACGGTTTCAAGAACCTTTATTACGAGAAAAAAACAAGTCAATTCCTTATAAATTTAAGGACCTTGAAGTATTTACAGTTGGGGACCAAAAAAACCGCGTTATGGTATCCATAAACCCTCAATTTAATCTTTCTTCATTTACTGTGCAAAAACCGGAAAACGATGATTTCGCAGTATTTTTTCTGCATTCGGAAAAAATCTTCAAGGACATCAGAGAATTTTTAGTAAAAATTATTCAAACCGACATACGAGCACATAGCCAAGATGCAAAAAAAGTTGCAAGGTTTATTATTAAGGTTATACAAAACCTTAAATTTAACTCATACGGATAAACAAAAAGTTAAAAATTTATTACCTTTAACAGCGTAATACTTGCTTTACGATGTTAAAGGTGTTTGGAAATGAAAAAAACTGTCTTAATTGTTTTGCTATTTTTTACTGCCGTAGTTTATTCAGCAGATAAAATTGATTATTTTGACAAAGCAAAAGATTATATGGATGCGGGAAAATTAGACCTTGCGTATGAAAATTTAATCAAGGCAACGAATCAGCAAAAAATAGAGCCCGAAGTATATCTTTACTTAGGCAAAACCGCTTACCGCATGAAAAAATACCATGATGCTTTTAAAGCTTTATTAAAAGCTTTTTCACTTTTCTCTATAAGCGATGTAAAAGACTATTTATTTATGGCAGCACAAAGCGCGGCTTTTATAAAAAAATATAAAAAATCAAAACTTTATCTAAAAAAAATTATAAAGCTTAACTTAGAAATTCCTTCAACGAAAATAAATAGATTAAAGCGATATATTAATTACAGAACTAAAGAAAAAAAATTAAAAAAAGCAGCGAAAAACAATGGAAAAGAACAGCTTTTAAAACTTGCAAAGTTTTACTTAAAAAATAATTATGACTTTCTCGCTGCTAAATACTACTTAAAAGCTTTTAACTCGAAAAAAAATAAAGCCCCTTGGGTTACCAATGAAATTGCTAAATATTTTCTTAAAAAAGGCATGAAATTTCAAGCAAAAAAGCTTTTTCTTAAAACACTTGAAGCTAACCGGTTTGATAAAACTGCCACGTATTATTTAGGTAAAATGTACTTCAATGAAAAAAATTATAAAGACAGCGCTCGTATGTTTCAGCGAATGAAACGCGTTACCAAATCTTATATTCCGTATTTGTATTTAGGTGAAATTTATGCAAACACGCCCGGAGCAAGATTTTTACACCAGTCAAAAATTTTAGCAGAAGCAATAGGATTCCTAAAAAAAGCGGAAAAACGCGGTGCAAGGTCGGAACGGCTATATTTACTTCTTAGCTATTTATACAAAAACAGAGATGAAAAACAATATAAAAAGTATTCCCGCTATGCAAAAGTTTTTAGAAAAGAAAAGGTTTCGGGAAAACGGCTTAAAATTTTCAGAAATAGCATGAAAATTAAAAGATTGACAGAATTGCTTCAATTATTTAAAAAAGACTCAAGAAAAAAAGATATACTATATTCACTGGCAAAAACGTATTCGCAAAATGAACAATATAACAACGCAAAAAACACAATTCTAAAAGTTATTAAACAAGATAAAAGCAATTTTCGCTATTATAATATTTTAGGTTATAGTTATTATAAACTTAAAAACCTTGAAAAAGCAATTATAGCTTTTAAAAATGCAATACACTTAAATAAAACAACGCATAAAGCATACTATTACCTTGCGAAAATACATAAAACCCCTGAATATTATAATTACAACAGATATATTAATTATTTGAAACTTGCGATACGTTATTCACGCAATAATGAAAAATATCTAGAGGAATTAAGCAATCATTATTTAAAGAAAAATGATTTATATAACTTACGCAAAACTTACATTAAATTAACCAAATACGGCAAAAAATATAAGGAAAAAATTAAACGTTTAAGCTTAATTATCAAACTTATGCGGCTTGAAAAAGACTTTAGCTCCTCTGACGATTTTAATGAAGGGCTTAAACAAATTCTTGACATACGGTTACAGCTTGACGGAACGGACAAAAAAATTGCGCAATATTTGAACCGTGCTGGCAATCTTGATAAAAACAACGCAAGAATAAAATATTACAAAGCTCTTTATAATTATTCGCTTTTTTGCAATAATTTTAAAAAAAAGCATATACAAAAATCAATTAAAATCTTAAAATCATTAAACTTTAGCAACCCTTATTTTGAAGATACTTATTATTTGCTTTCAATGATTTACCTTCACGCACGTATTAACCTTGAGAAAAGTCTACAAACTCTTGAATTATATAAAAAACGTTGTCAAGGATACGATATCCCCTACATAAACAACGTTATTGCTATGATTAAAACGGGATTATTTAACGAAACGGGCAAACTTATAAAAGTTGGCTATTCTATTTTTAAATCCAATAAGTCTTACTATTCGCTAGATTATCTTTTAAGGGCACATAACAAAGACGAAAAAAACGAACGCCTATTATTAACTTTAGGCGAAATATATAAAAAGAAAAAGGACTTTGAAAAAGCAATATTCTATTATAAAAAAGCAGTCAAGAGCCATCCATGGAACCCGGGAGTCTACCTTGCTTTAGGAAACGCTTATTTCGCAAAATTTTTAAACACACCAAAAGACATACATGATTTTAACACAAATTATGATAAGGATAAAACTTTTCCCGAATCAAATTACGCCCTAAGCAAACTTAAAGAAAATTTAAACAAAGCACGGGTTGGAGCAATTAATGCATACAGAACGTATATTAAACAACGCTCACCTTTTATTGTTCATGATTTACACCCGCAGTATGCAGGTAATCTAGTAAGGTATTTAGAGCGTTTGCGCCTAAAAGATAATTTTTTAAAAATTCGTCTTGGGTTTTTCCTTCTAAAAAATGATAAAATTGAAATTGGAATGCGGATGTTTAAATCCCTTAGGGAAAAAGAAAAAAGGAATAAATTTGTTTTAAATAATATATTAAAAGCGTATAAATTGATTAAGGATTATAAATCCGTAACAAAAATATACGGAGAAATGTCAAAACTTTTTCCCCGGGATTATTCCTTGCATTTGAAAATGAGCAAATATTATATGGCAAGGGAAAATCTCGTTTTTTCGTTAAAATCACTTAAAAAAGCTTATTCAATTCGCAAAGATAAAAAAACGGAATTATTGTTAGGTGATATTTATTATGAAATGGGAAAATTACGGGAATCTGAAAAATATTATGAAATAGCTTTTCAAAAATACAAGCCCCACGAACTCCTTGCAAACGCATCTTCGCTTTATAACTTAGCTGTAATTAATAATAAAAAAGGTGATTTTAAAAAAGCAGTTGAATATTATGAAAAATCCCTGACCGCAATCAAACAGCACACATTTACCAAAGAAATAGACAAATATAATCTTATGCTGCGCAAAATTTATTTAAACCTTTCAAAATTGAACTTGTACACAGGAGAATACAGAAAAGCTTTTAATTGGCTTATCGAGGCACGAATTTTTGATACAGATTTTAAGCACAAATATGAAGCCATGATAGGAGATATTTTATTTTTAAATAAACGTTTTAAATATGCCATAGCTTATTATAAAAACGCCTTAAAAAAATCTAAAAATGACAGGAAACTATTATTTCGTTTAGCTGTGTGTTACCGTGAAATAAACCAAAATAAACACGCTTTCAAAATATTACAAAACCTATACAAAAAGCACAAAGAAAAAATGAAAACCGAAGCTATTCTTTTATTCGGAGATTTATATATGATTAACAATCAGTATTCCGAAGCGTTAAAGGTTTATAAAACCGGGCTTATTAAAAATAGTGAAAACTATAAATTTTATGTTAGAATTGCGCAAAGTTTAAAATTTTTAAACCGTCCCAAAACAGGGATAAATTTAATAAGAAAGAACTTATACATAATCAAAAACAGGGCAAATATTTACAGTTTTCTTGCATGGTATATGGCTGAACGAGATATTAAAATTAAGCAAGCAGTATTATGGGCAAAAAAAGCCGTTCTTATGCATCCGAAAAACATTACTTTTTTAAAAACACTCGCGTTTTTATATTTCAAAACAGGACATATTTTGAAATACTTTAGAACAGTAAAAATTATTGAACAAAATTATGATATAAACAACGTAATAAAAACGGATTACTTTAATTATTTTTATTCTTATCAAAAAGCATGTGAATATTTCCATAACCAAAATTATACAACCGCCATAGCAAAGTTTAATAACAATCCGAAAATTTTAAAATTACAAACAAAAATAACGGATATAAAAAACGCAAAAAAATAATTTAAGCTACCATCTTCACATTAAAATCGTTTCCATAAACAGGGATTTCATTGGTAAAAAACGAATTTTTAAATATCTCTGTGGTTTTATTAATAATTATATCCATAATTTCATTAACAGCAGATGCGTCTTCAACTTCAACGTTTAAAATGGCTTTGCCGTTTTCCATGAAAAACCCTGTAACGGAAATAAACGTTTTCTTTAATTGTTCCATTATTATACTTTTTAGCATCCGGAGAACTACTGCGCGAGCTTTAACGCGAAAACTTATTTGAAGATTCATATAACTAACCTCTTTTTTGTAAACTGTCTAATTATAATCAACTAAAAATGCAAAAATTTTTTACAAAAAGAGAAAAAAAAAATTTTTTTAACTTTTTTTTAAAAACGCAATTTTGAAATATATATTTATCAAAACTTAATAAAATTTTATTCGCAAAACAGACTACATTAACCAATGCCGTCTTTAGCTTTCTGTTTTCACTTCAAATTTCATCTGAAATTTATATATACTAATAATACTTTAAATTTTATGCAACCGACACTTTAAAGTGTCGGTTGAAAAGCAATTACAATATACAATACTTTGATTTTAAAATCACTTTAGTATAAATCAAATTTCACGTTAATATTTATTTCATGTCAAAAACGTAATTAATTTTTTCGTTGCAATTTCACCTTGACATATAAGAAAACCGACAATATAATATTTTCTATGGAAATATATATTATTCTAATTTCTGTTTTAACTCTTGCAGTATTATTTTTCTCATATAAATTTTTAAGAGACTGAGCAATGAAGCATACTTTTTTCGTTCCAGAAGAGAACATAAGCCAAAACAAAATAATTTTCAGCTTGGAACAGGAACGTAAAATAAAAAAAATACTTAGGTTAAAAGGAGATGAAAATATTCGTATATGTGACGGCAAAGGTGGAATATATACCGTTAAATCCGGCACAAGAGAAATTTTAGAAAAAAAAATAATAAAACGCAATAATAAAATTTATGTTAAATTGTTTATGGGGATTTGTAAATTACCTGCATTTGAACTTGCTATTCAAAAAGCCGTTGAAATCGGCGTTGATGAAATTGTCCCTGTATTAGCTAAACGCTGTGTTGTTAAAGTTAAAGATTTTAACAAAAAAAAAGAGCGGCTAAATCAAATAGTAATATCGGCATTTTGTCAATGTAAACGCGTTTTTATGCCGATAATAAAAGAAGTCAAAGAAATTAATCAAATATATCCGGGAAACGGATTGAACGTTGTTGCTTATGAAAACGAACAATCTGTTTTTTTTAAAAAAAAACTTGAAGATAGTAAAAAATGTAAAGATATTTATTTAATAATCGGACCGGAAGGCGGATTTGACAAAAGTGAAATAAAAACTTTGATAGAAAAAAAATTCAGCCCGGTGATGTTAACGAAAAATACTTTAAGATGTGAAACAGCAGTAATATTCGCTTTATCGAATATTTATTTCTTTTATGGAGAATAATTAATATTAATTATGAGTTTAAAAAGTATTCTAAAAAGAGCACAAGTTTGGGACGCAAGTTTCGATGAAATTGATAATTTTAGGGATCTAAATCACCTTATTCACATTATTATTGACAGGGCTAAAAAAGTATTGCCAGGGTGTTCATTCCATTTTTTTATACATAGTGAAGCAAACAAAGCGTATAAAGAAGAAATTAAAGACGATATAGCTACTATTGATGAACGTAATTTATTCATTACATACATGAGTTTAAAAAACGAAATTATTTATAAAAAAAATATTGTTGAAGAAAATATTTTTGCAGATGACCCTTTTACAGAAAATCTTTTGTTTGCAAAACTGAACTTAGACGCGTTTGTTCCTTTTGTTCACTCTTTTAAACTTTTGGGGTTTCTCGGTGTCGGGTTTAACGACACTGAAAAAGACCGGTTTTCCCACGAAGAGCGGTCAAAAATTCTCGAACTTCAAAAAGAATCCATATTAAATTTAAACGCGGCTATTCTCGTTGATAAACGATTTGCAGAATTAATGGTTCTTGCGGAATTAGGCAAGGAAATTTCTGCGAAAGACGAGATTAACGAATTATGTGATTTTCTTTTCCATAGTATTAGCAAGGTTGTGGATTTAGACGGCGGGGTGTTATACTTGTTTGATGAGAAGAAGAAAAAACTCGTTAACCGCGGAGCATATAATATAACAGATGAATTAATTCCAGCCGAGCTTGAACTTGGAAAATCAATATCCGGCATGGTAGGAAAAGGCAAAAAACCGTTGCTTATTAAAAACCTTTTGGATAACCGTTCTTTTCTTGCAAAAAACAAGGAAGATTATTTGTCCGGTTCTATAATCTCTATTCCATTAAAAACGAAAAACAATTTAATCGGAGTTTTAACAATTTATAATAAGCAGGAACACGGTGAGTTTACCGGTGAAAACCTGCATTTAATTACTATATTCGGGAACTTTGCTTCAACGTCTCTTGAGAACTTACGCCTTTTAGACGAACTGGAAAAAAGCTATTTTGAAACAGTAAGCGCTTTAGTAGGCGCTCTTGACGCAAGCGACCCTTACACCCGCGGACATTCGGACAGAGTAATGATGTTCAGCCAAGCCATAGCAAAAGAACTTGATGTGCCGAAAGAAGAAACGAAAATGATTAAATTCGGCGCACTTTTACATGATATTGGAAAAATCGGTATTTCTGGCGATATTATAAAAAAGCCGGCTCGTTTAACCGATGAAGAATACCGCATAATAACAAAACATCCTGAAATAGGCGGGAATATTCTTACAGGCGTGGAGTTTTTAAAACAAGCAAGGCAAATTGTAATGTATCATCATGAACGACTTGACGGGAAAGGGTATCCTTATCAGCTTGCCGGAAGAGATATACCTCTTGGCGTTCGAATATTACAGGTCGCAGACGTTTACGATGCACTAAGTTCGGATAGGCCATACCGCAAAGCCCTAAAACCGGAAATTGCCCTTGACATTATGGTAAAAGACATAGGAACGCATTTTGACTTCGTTGTTATTAAAGCTTTTATTAAATATTTAAAAGAAGAAAAAAAGCTTAGAAAGAATTATACAATCCCTGAAAAATATAGTAAAATGCCAATTGAAAAATGGCAAAAAATCCTCTAATAATTTTCATTATACTAAAGTGATTTTAAAATTAAAGTATTGTATATTATAATTGCTTCTCAACCGACGCTTAAAAGCATCGGTTGCATAAAATTTAAAGTGTTATTAGTATATAACTGATAATATTATTTATGTAGAACCAAATTAATCAGTAATCCATCTGTTTCGAATTTCGCGTTAATATTTATATTAATCGGGTTTCACGTTAAAAATAAAATTTCCGCCATTTTCAAATTCACACTCTTTACTCTGCATCCTGATATAAAAATAATTAATAATTTAGAATACTTGATTTTTACGTTATTTTATTATAAAATGTATTAAAGATGCAATAGTTTTTACCGAGATAATAATAGAAAATAAACGAAACGGTAAGTTAAATGGCAGAAAGAACGAAAAAATTAGACGAAGACGATTTACTCGATGTTAAGCAAATGGTCTTAGATAAAATTCAGGATATCAGACAACGCCTTGATGACAAATATAATGAATTTCAGCAACGTCTCGATTATATTAAAGAAGCTATTGACAAAAAGAAACAGGCGCGCCAAAAACGTATCCAAAAAGCTACTACCCTAAATACAGATGATACTAACAGTATGTCGGATATTATTGACGACTTAAAAATAAATTAATCACCTGTTCAATAAAATCTTCTTAACTACTTCACGGCTTATCTCATGAATACGCGTTAACATTTTATGTCCCGATTCTAGTATTACGTTATTTTTTACATAATCAATCGACTCTTTTGCCATATCCGCATCACGCATACGAGATTCCGACGAAGTTAAATTATTACTGTTTTGTATAATTCCCTTTGTCCAATATTCAAGCTCATTTTGCGATGCGCCTAAATCTGCTCTTTGCCTTGAAACCTTGCGCAAAGCAACGTCAAGCTTTCCAATTGAGGCGTTTGCTCCGCCTTGAGTGCTAACATTTAAAAGACGTCCGGTTTTAAACTCCCTAAGCCCTAATGCTTTGGAATTCATTGTGTTAATATATAGGCGCGTTCTCTGGTCCATGTTAGCTCCAACGTGAAACCACATTGAGCCCCAATAAACGTGTTGGTCAGGGTCGTCAGCGCGAGAAAAACGCCCTGTGAATAAATTAACCGCATTATACTGCGCATGACTCGTTATTCTGTCAAGCTCATCAACGAGCTGGGATATTTCAACCTGAAGCTGCAAACGGTCTTCTTTTGTGTAAACACCGTTAGCTGCCTGAATAGCAAGTTCCCTTATCCTGTTTACGATTTCAGAAGTATCTTCCAAATAGCCGTCTGCTGTCTGAATTAATGATATTCCGTCTTGTGTATTGTGCGCAGCTCTATTAAGTCCTCTTATTTGAGCGCGCATAATTTCAGAAACTGCAAGGTTTGATGCGTCATCGCTTGCTCTGACTATTCTCTTTGCAGAAGCCATATGAGAATACGTTCTATTGATGGTTTGCCGGGTAAATTTTAATTGCCTTACCGTGCCTAAAGCGCGTAAATTATGATTTATAATCATAGTTTCACTCCTTCAAAATCCTTTTTTCCGGAGATTTTCCAGATAAATTTTACTCCCATAAATTCCTTTTTCCGGGAGTTATACTTAATATTTCGGCAATAACGTATCTAAAATTTAATTTCAGTAAGAATATTTATCATTTTTATTATTTTTATTATTTTACAATTCTCTTGCAAGTTCAATTGCTTCTATCAAAGCACCGGCTTTATTTTCCGTTTCAAGCCATTCAAGTTCAGGTTTTGAGTCGTAAACTATGCCACCGCCGGACTGAATATAAATCAC
>CAYUYT010000012.1:0-12966 GCA_964449345.1 uncultured Spirochaetia bacterium
ATAACTGCAGAGATAAAATTTATTATTACAGACAATCCAAAGGTTTAATTCTAATAAGCGGAGTTAAAGCGCAGCTAATTCGATCAATCCATGCTATTGAAAGCGGAGATAACATTTTAAAGAATAAGGACTTTTCCGCTTTGTATAACCGTTCAATAAAAAATAAAGCAATAAATATAGTTTTCAGCATGAAAAGTATAAAGCCCCGCCAAGGCACTGAGTTTAGGAGAAGAAGAGGAATGAGACAGAGCAGGGGTAATATGTTTTTAAGTATTTTAAGAAATCTCGATGCGGTTTCAATTAATTTTGATTTCCCTTCAAGAGTTAGCTTGCATCTAAGAATTTATTGTTCTAATCCGAACACAGCATCGCAGATAGGAATGATGGCGCAGCAACAGCTGCCGAATTTACCTACAACCATTACACAGGAATTATTTACTTTAAACAGGCGAATTGCGGCTTTAAATAGAAAAATGAAACAGGGCAAAGCTTATTTAAAAAAATACGCTCTTTTATTGAAGCATAAAAAGTTCTTCTTGTTATTAGCTTCCTATGCAGGAAGAAGAATTCGCGTAAAAACCGTGGGAACTTTGGTATCGGTTGATTTTTTCTGGCCGCGCCACATTGTAAATTCGTCAATAAAAAAAGCGGAGCTTAATTACAATTTGAATCGTTTATTAAAATAAAAAAATTTTAGTAAAAATAACATACAAAAGAAACAAATTATAATTTATATTGATTTAAAATGTAAACTAAACTATATTTTGTAATATAGCGTACATGAAAAAGAAAATTAGGAGAATTAAATCCAACGTATCAAAAAGTTTTACCCGCGGGCGAGAGTTAATGACAGTAATGCTAATACCGCATTCTGAGAAAAGAATATTTACTTTCCAGATTTCATATTTTACTTTATTTTTTTCTGTTTTCCTTTTAGTATCTTTACTCGGTGTAGGGTGGTACGCTTTGCAAAAACAGCCTGAAACTTTAAAAAAACAAAGAACTTTTGAATACCGCAATGAAAAATACATGAACGTCTTAAAAAATTTTATGTCCCTTGCAGGCGGCATAGTCGATGAAAATAAAAATATAAATAATAATTTTTACCGCCTTTTAGTTTCAACGGGATACAGTAAAAAATATATTTCCGGTTACAAAAAATTTACAGTTTCCGGCGGGATAAGCAAAAACCTCCCGGATAAAGATTATATAATTGAACTTCAAAGATTGGCACAATTTGTTAAAAACATGAAAAAGGTTAACACAAAAGCCAACGTTTTAATATCATCAATAAAACAGTTTAAACGTTTGTCCCGGTATATTCCCTCAATATGGCCTTTAGTGGGAACGGGAATAGTTACCTCCGGGTACGGACCTAGAATCGACCCGTTTACAATGAAACCCATGTTTCACCCCGGCGTTGACATCAGTGCTTTTCACGGTACTCCTGTAAGAGCAACCGCTGACGGAGTGGTTAAATTCGCAGCTTATGGCGCAGGAACGGGAAACATGATACAGGTCGAACACAAATACGGTTATTCATCCGCATACTGCCATTTGCAGAAATTCGCCGTTGAACAGGGCGATACTGTAAGGCGCGGGGAAATAATCGGCTACGTGGGAAACACAGGGCGTTCAGCAGGGCCTCACCTGCACTATGAAGTAAGAATTGAAAACGCACACATAAATCCTCTGCCTTTCTTACGGTTAGATGTTTTTTAATTTGACTTATTACTCCTGATAAACTATAATGTGTAACATGAATAAAAAAATAATTCATTTAATATGTTTGATTTTATTTTTCTTCGTCGTTTGTAATACAACGTGTATAACTCAAGATTTAGGGAACAGCGGAAAAATAGTTTTTACCAGAGACCTTGATCCAATGAACACCCAAAAAGAACTTTTCGTCATGAACCTTGACGGAACAGAACTACGGCAGATTACTAACCTTGGCCATAAATCTATATCTTCCCCCTGCGTTTCTCATGACGGAAGCAAAATTGTTTTTACTTTTCATAACGACACCGGCACCAATAATAGATTGGCTACTATAAATATTGACGGCAGCGGATATAAAATTCTAACAGACGATACAAAAAATTCTAGGCAACCAACTTTTTCAAGAGACGGAACAAAGATTATTTTCGCTAAAGAAATTGCATCACCGCATTATGAAATTTACACTATGAATCCTGACGGAAGCGGGTTAAAAAAATTAACGAATACGGGTGAATGGTGCGCTTCCCCAAGTTATTCGCCTGATAACGGAAAAATTATATTTCACAAAGGCACAAATAAAAGAATATACGTTATGAATAATGACGGTTCAAATGTTAGAAAGTTATATCATGAATTAAATTCAAATTCTCACCAATATGCAACGTATTCCCCTGACGGTTCAAAAATTGCGTTTGAATATTGGGACGGTTCAACATTTGATATTTACGTTATGAATTCAGACGGAAGCAATATCCGCCAATTAACATTTGGAACTGACCGAAATATGGGGCCGGCATGGTCATTTGACGGTAATAAAATTGCTTTTTACAGGAACGCCGGCGGTAATCAGGACATATACATTATGAACGCAGACGGAACAGGGCAAAGACGGTTAACGTATTATGCGCATGAAGATTTAAAGCCGTGTTTCGTAGGCAAACCGCGTTAAAAATAAAACGCTTTTTTAATAGGTATTTGGCTAATCAAAAATAAATAAGTTATTCCTGTGGATAATCTCATCGTAATCCTTATATCCCAAAATTCCGGCAATTTCTTTTGTGTTTTTGCCTTTAATTTTTTCAATGTCACTATGAGGATACCATGAAATCCCGCGGGCGAATATAATATCACCGTGTTTTAAATCAACAACGTCCCCGCTTTCAAAACTACCTGTAACCTGAGTAATTCCTGAAGGCAATAAACTTTTTCCTTTTTTTACTAAAGCGCTTTGAGCCCCCGTGTCTACTGTAATTTCCCCGGCAGGTTGTGCAAATTTAGAAAGCCATGCACGTGTATTTGAAAGGGGTTTTTTTTCGTTGTAAAAAACCGTTCCCCATGTTTTGTTTTCAATCAAATTAGTTAACGCGTTTTTTTTCTTGCCGTTTATTATTGCCATTGCAATTCCGGCATCCATAAGCAATTTAGCCGCATTAATTTTCGTTATCATTCCCCCGGTTGAAAAAGAGGATTTTTCGCTTTTGGCTTCGTTTAGAATTTCATCAGTTATTTGAGTAACTATGTTAAGCTTTTTTTCGTTGCCTTTGTTTTTAAAATCAACGTAAAAACCGTCAATATCAGATAAAAGAACGCATAAATCCGCGCTTATTAATAAACTCACCACAGAGGCAAGAGTATCGTTATCCCCGAATTTTATTTCATCAGTGCTGATTGTATCGTTTTCGTTGACAATGGGTACGCATTTTTTTTCGATTAAAGTAAATACTGTATTTCTCGCGTTTTGATAAGCATTTGCCCTGTTTAATATATCGTTAGTTAAAAGTATCTGACCTATTTGAAAGCCGTTATTATTAAAATATTTTCTATAATGGCTCATTAAAATGGGCTGTCCAACGGACGCGCATGCCTGTTTTAGAGGGATTGTTTGCGGTGTCATACCCTTTTGCATTAACGTTGCCGCACCATAGCCTATTGCGCCTGAAGTTACGATAATAATTTCCATGTTTTTTTTCATTAATGTGCAAATGTCGTTTGTAATGTTTTCAATTTTATCGGGCAATGGAGTGCCTTTTTCTGAGATAACGTTTGTCCCGATTTTAACAACAACGCGTTTTGTTTTTTGGAATAATTTATTTCTTTTATTCTGATTTTCCATAACTAAATTGAAATATAATTATAATAAACCGTAAAGCCCAACACAGAAATTTTGCGTTATACTAAAAAATTTATTTTACGTTTTGATAAAAAGCATATTTAGAATGTTATAAAAATATATTGATTTAATGCTTATGTATAAAATCATTCGTTGTTTGAAATTGAACACAATTGTAAATATTTGAGCAGTAAAAATCAATCCAATTATGGTTGAATAAAATTGCCGTATCTGTAATTTATTTCATAGATAGTAATTAAAAAAAACACAATTTAATTTTAATTTTGGCACGGCTTATGCATAGTAAATATACGTTGATTTTAAATAAAATTACTTGGAGGTTCTGAAATGAGTACCAGAACTAGACGAAAAATTTTTATAATAGTCAGCGCTATTCTCATTATTCTAATGACAGTAGTTATGGCTTACGCAGACAGCGGTTCGTCTGCGGACACGCAAAGTTCTGCAGAAGTAGCAAAGGGTTTGAAAACTTTGCGCACTGAAGTAAACTGGCTTTGGACTTGTATAGCCGCGTTTTTAGTGTTTTTTATGCAGGCGGGATTTGCAATGGTTGAATCGGGCTTTACCCGTTCAAAGAACGCTTTGAATATTATCATGAAAAACTTAATGGATTTCTCAATTGGCACACTTGCCTTTTGGTTAATCGGTTTTAGTTTAATGTTCGGTGTTAACAAATCCGGCTGGATAGGTAACCCGGAGTTTTTCTTGTTTAAATATCTAAGCGGTGGCAACGGAAATATGGCATTTTTTATATTTCAGTTAGTATTTGCCGCAACTGCCGCAACAATCGTTTCCGGTGCAATGGCAGAAAGAACGAAGTTTAAAAGCTATCTTATTTACAGCTTTTTCGTTACGGCGTTAATTTACCCAATCTCGGGTAGCTGGATGTGGAACGGGCTCGTTGGCGCTGAAGGGTCAAAGGGATGGCTTGAAGCGTTAGGATTTCTGGATTTTGCAGGAAGTACAGTGGTTCACTCTGTTGGCGGTTGGCTTGGACTTGCCGGCGCAATCGTATTAGGAGCGCGTATCGGTAAATACGAAAAAGGCAAAGTAAACGTTATTCCCGGGCATAACTTGCCTCTTGCCGCACTCGGTGTGTTTATACTATGGCTGGGCTGGTTTGGATTTAACCCGGGTTCAACAACTTCGGTTGACGGCGGTTCTTTCGCGTTAATCGCAGTAACGACAAATGCAGCAGCAGCAGCCGGAGCTGTAGCCGCAATGATAACGGCATGGATTATATTCAAAAAACCGGACGGTGGTATGTCGTTAAACGGCGCTTTAGCAGGCTTAGTTGCGATTACCGCGCCATGTGACGGAGTATCTCCGGGCGGCGCTGTAATTATAGGGCTTATTGCCGGTGTCATTGTAGTATTTTCCGTATTAATGTTCGACAAAATGAAAGTTGACGACCCTGTTGGCGCAATTTCCGTTCACGGCGTTTGCGGTGCATGGGGAACCCTTGCTGTTGGTTTATTTAATACCAAAAGCGGCCTTTTCTACGGAGGCGGGTTAAAACAATTAGGCATACAGGCACTAGGCGTAATAGCTGTGTTTGTGTGGGCATTCGGAGTAGGTTACTTGATGTTTATGCTAATTAAGAAATTTGCAGGGCTAAGAGTATCCGAAGCAGAAGAAATTGCAGGGCTTGACTACGTTGAACACGGAGCAAATGCTTACGGTGATTTCAAAGTTAGCTCAAGAGTATAGCATTGTAGGAGGATAATTATATGAAACTCATTACAGCGATCATTCAACCAACCATGGTGAATAAAGTAAAAGAGGCCTTGCAACAAAAAAATATTTCCCGAATGACTCTCGTTGAAGTCGAGGGATTCGGAGAACAAAAAGGCCAGACAGAACTATTTCGCGGACAGGAGTATGAAGTTAATTTTTTACCCAAAGTAAAAATATCCGTAGTTTGCAAAGATGCGGATAAGGAAACTGTTGTCCAGACAATATTAGACAACGCAAAAACGGGAAAAATCGGCGACGGTAAAATATGGGTTAGCCCCATTGATGAAATGTATAGAATACGTACAGGTGAAAACGGCGACGCAGCCGTATAAAAGATAAACCTCGTTTACGTAACGGGAACGCTGTTAACATTCCGGCGTTCCCGTTTTTTTATTTTTACCCTGTTTTTAGTATTCCGTACGGATTTTATACAAATATAGCGCAGAGTTTGATTGATAAAAAATTAAAATTAGTTTAAATTTTGTGAAAGGGAGCAACAGTTAATTTGATACTCCCTATTTTTTAAAGTTTTTTTTATAAATTAATTTACAAAGGATAATGTAATGGATTTAAAAAAAACGCTATTTTTTACAATTACTGTATTTTTTTTTCTTCATTCGTTAAGTTTATTTACTGCTAAAACATCGGATTTAAAAAAAATTGATAAGCAGCTTGATAAATGCTTGAAAAAGGACCCGACCACTTATGGAGTTATAAAATGTGTGGGCATTGCTAGAAAAAAGTGGGATATAGTATTAAACAAATCTTATCGCGAATTATTAAAAATACTTAAACCCGGGGCAAAAAAAGCTTTAATAAAAAGCCAAAAGTTATGGGTGAAATTTTATATAAAAGAAAAAAAATTTCTCGGTGCAATGTATTACCGTAGCAAGGGAAGTATGTATAGAATATCCGCAAATTTTGCGTTGCTTAACTTGAAAAAAACACGTGCGCTTCAATTAAGCGGTTATACTGCAATGAATAAAGAATGAAAACTAAAATACGCCTAATTGTGCTAACAAGATTAAATTATCAACAACGCCCTGTGCCTTTTAACAACCTTGCCGTTTTTAATTTCAATACGCATTATGTGGTTAACTTTAACTCGTTTTTTTTTAACACCGAATAATTCCTGAATACAACACAGATATTTCCCTCACCAATACCGGACTGATTTTCAAATGCCTTGGTTTTAACACACCTTATGGGTGTATGAAATATGTAATTCTAAATTGAATCGGTGTCATCCTGAAAATTCGATGCCCTTGGTTTTCGGTTTTTTGTTGGTGGGTAAAATAATAGTAAAAGTCGTTCCTTTATTGTCAACCGAATCAACTTTTAAATTGCCCCCGTGTTCACGGATTATTTTATAAACAATTGTCAAGCCAAGCCCTGTTCCTGTATCTTTTGTAGAAAAATACGGTTCAAATATTTTATCAACGTCTTCTTTTGAAATTCCGTGCCCTGAATCAGATATTTGGATTTCGACTGTTTCATCTTTTTCGCAGCCTGATATTTCTACTTTATCTCCTTGTGTGCAAGCTTCTATAGCGTTTTTGATAATATTTAAAAAAGCAGGGCGGAGGTAGCGGCTGTCTGCAAAAATTTTGGGCAGGTTTTTGGGAACTTCAAAAATAATATCAATGCCTTCTTTTTCTGCCTCATATTTAATAAAATTGACTATATCGCTTAACAAGTTATAAAGGTTAATATTTTCCGTAGTTAATTCAACGGGGCGCACCGTAAAAAGAAAGTTCTTAACAATGTCATTTAACCGTTCGATTTCTTCGTTTATTATTTCAAGCAAAGAATGAATCTGCTCTGCGTTTTTATTATCCAATTTTTTTAAAATGCGTTCTATCAATTGAATGTGTATGCCAATGCTTCCAAGGGGATTTTTTATTTCATGAGCAACACCGGCCGCAAGCGTTGTAAGCGCTGCTAATGACTCGGCACGGCGCAATTTGATTTTTTCAATTTTTTCATCGGTAATGTCCTGAAACATTAAAATATCGCCAATTATTGTTTCTTCTTTAAGCAAAGGAATAATGTTAATGCGTAAGCACTTTATTGTGGGATAGCCCAAATTTAATTCACGGTCATTTACCCTGTTTTTTTTTCTTATTGAATTTAAGATGTATTCTCTAAGTTCATCGTTCTTTATAAATTGCTTAAACCGTTGCCCTATAACATTTGAGTCTTTTATCTCAAGAATATTGCGCGCCGAATTGTTTATATACTGAATGTTCATCTCGGTATCGAGAACTATAACGCCTTCTAACATTGAAAAAAAGATGGTCTTGAAAAACTCCCGGTCATCACGCAAATGATAAATAAATTCACGCAAATTTTCCAAATTCATTGAATCTATTTTATTAATTACTTTATTTATAAAATTACTTGATAACATAGTATTAAAATTATAATAATTAATTAAGTTTTGTAAAGCAATCCCATTATTAAACTAAAAAAGGGGAGAAAAAATATGGCAGATTTATGCGTTATACTTACTGATTTTGGAAATAAAGACAATTTTACCGGAGTAATGAAAGGCGTTGTTTCTAAAATCAATCCTGAAACCCGTTTTATTGATTTGTGCAACGAAATTCCGCAGGGAGATATAAAAAAAGCGCATTTTCAGCTTGCAAGCTCTTTTGATTATATGCCGGATGCGGTTTATCTCGTTGTCGTTGACCCTGGCGTGGGTAGCGGCCGGAAAGCCATAATTGCTAAATATCAGGATTCCTATTTCGTTGCCCCTGATAACGGAGTGTTAACGCGTTTTATTGATGACGGCGCGGATATTTATGAAATCATTCATCATTGCTGGACACCTGCAAAAATTTCCTTCACTTTTCATGGCCGCGACATTTTTGCAACGACCGCCGGAGCATTGTTAAACGGCGTTGATATTGAAACGCTAGCTAAACATTATGAAGGTAACGCGGTAAAACTTGAAATTGCAAAACCAAAACGGAAAAAAAATATAATTACTGGCATGATTCAATACGTAGATAATTTCGGGAATGCTTTTACAAACATTCGCGGAAGCGAAATTGAAAACGAAAAAATCTCAATACTTAAATTAAACGGAATAGAACTTACCCGCTTGAATACTTATTATTCAGAAGTTAAATTAGACGTTCCGGGTGCATTAATTGGGAGTTCAGGTTTTCTGGAGTTTTTCGTTAATTCAGGGCGCGCAGACGAATATTTTAACGCAAAATACGGAGACGTTGCAGAAATTGAATTAATGTGATATGGGGAATAAATTTTGTTTTTAGACTATAATGCTTTGGTTCTTCGTAAAAATATTTTTCGTAAGTAAAGCAGCTCCGCGTTGCCTACCGGTATTTATTTTTATCATTTTTTCAAGATATATTCTATAGTTTAATGCGAAATGGTATAAAGTTATAATTAAGTTTGAAAATATAATTTTGGCATATTTTTCACACATTCTTTGCAAAATGGCATAAATTCGGTAAACGATTCTGTGCAATGGTGTCAATAAAGTTTATACGTTGCTGTGTTTTCTTTTGGGATCGGCTACGTTATTAGGATTTATCTCTGGGCTTAGATTTTGTAAATTACAAATCATTAATCATAGCTTTGATATTGTTAAACATTTCACTATTTAAATCCCATGCACCTTTATTTGCGGCTTCACCGATTTTTAGTCCAATATAATCATTTGTTGATGATAGGTAAACGTGTAAAAAGTTTTTATGTAGGCGTTTAAACTTAGATTTATTTTTTTTTGTTAAACAATTAAAAAAACTGGATATGCATTCATAATGTTCGTTGCTAATGCAAATTGCGTTAAAAAGTAAATCTTCTAAAGTACCGTTTTTATATTCTTTAGTCTTTTCATCAATTATGCCTGGCATTATAATAAATCCAATTTTAGGAATTGCCCCTGAATACTTATAAATTTCTTTTGGTATATCGTTTTTATTAAAACCATTTTTAAAAAATGCATTATAAGTACTATTAAATGCACTTTTGAATTTATTTTCAGCATCTCGAATAACTAAAATAGATTTTACTTTTGTTTTAAAAATTGGGAGTTTGATTAAAGTTTCAACAAAAACCTTGAAATTATTAATCCCCTTAAAATTTGAATATCGCTTTTTTCTAAGTTATGTAAAACATACTTGAAAAAAACATATTCATCTTTACCTTCTACTAATATTAGTTTTTCTTTATTAATTTCAATTTTATCTTGAATTTTTTCTTGATTGAAAGTCAATTAACGTATCTCCATTTTATGTTTAAAGGCAGTTTGCAGATTATTTTTATTAAAAATTACAGCTTGGATATTTTCATTATTTTGGTCGAGCCGAATAAATCTAAAATTTTTTAAATTTGTTAAACCTTCAAAAGCCCCTTTTATGCATTCATAGCTATGTGTCGTTGCTAGAATTTGGCAATTATATTTTTCGGAGGCGTTACCAATCCCTTCCCATATCTTTGAAATTATAGAATGGTGCAATCCGTTTTCTATTTCATCGATGAGTACAATTCCATTTTGTGTCGTTGCCATTAAAGTTAATATTGATAAAAAGCGGATAAATCCGTCGCCTAAAAAGTTAATAGGAATTTTTTCTTTTTTACCAATATCAACGTGTAACGCAGGCATTTTATCTCCAATTAAAATAATATCTATATCATTAATTTTGGGTTCCATTATTCTTAGTAATTCAATTATCTGAGAATGTGTGTTTTTTTTAATTAAGTTACCAAAAACTTTTGCTAAGTAGATAGAATTTATATTTTGGGTGCGTAGAAAACTAATATTAACCGGTTTCATATTAATTTTTTGATTGAACGGGGATACTCTTTGTTTTTGTATTAGTATTCTAATTTCAGCATTGGTTTCATTGTTTCCATTTATGTGTAAGATTTCGAGAATTTTTTCATCGGGTTTTAATTGTTCTAATAAACTATTATCTTGAATTATAGCTCCGGTATCAGGATTAACGATTGCAATCGGTCTTTAATTAAAATCACTTTTTATAGAAATTTTCATAGTTTTATATTCATTATTATCAGAAGAAATGATTATCAAATTATTTACATTAAAATTATAAAACAATGGAATCCATATATTTTCCGCAGTAATAGGAATATTTTCAAAACCACGTGCTAACAGACTTTCAATTATTTGGTTATTTTTATCTAAATTAAAGTATAAAGCAATTGCTTCCAGTAAACCAGTTTTTCCTACATTATTATAACCCCAATTAAATTGATTTTAGAAATTCCTTCAATTTTAAAATTCTTAAAATTTTTAAAATTGTGTATTTCAAAAGAACTAAACATATTTTTCCTTTATTAGAATATAAATATAATATATTTCATTGATTTTAAAATAACCAATTATATTAATATTATCGGTATTCATTAATTAATAGTTCGTTTTTATCTATTTAAACCTTCACAGATTAATAAGTGAAAAGATTTAAAAATAAAAAACGTTTGGATTTCGAGTTTAATTATCGTTTTATTTACACAAAAAAGTCATCGGAAAAGGGAAATTCATCTTCAACGAAAAACATTTGTTTGCCGTCTTTAACGTCTTGCATTTCGGGGAACTTTTCTATGTATGCGCGCCAGAGTTTGTCGTTGAAAATCGCTGTAAAATCAGGATTACTGATATTCATACCGCACACCATAAAAGCGCCGACTTGTTCTAAGGCCTTGTAAGCGAGTTTTCGTGCTTCTTCTATTTTTCCCATCTGAAATTTTACCGTTGCAAGTAAAGTTATGGCATCAGCTTCAGGGTCGTTGATATCTATTTCAGAAGCAATCTCAAAACTTTTTTCTGCGTTCTTCGTATCCCCTGAACTTAGATAACAATCGCCTAATTCCTTATAGAAAAAAGCGTTTTCAGAATCTTGATCGCACGCTTTAGTTAAATATTTAATAGCAGTATCGTAAAAATTAAAATTTTTAAAAATAATTCCTATTTGAAAGTAATCGTCTGCGCTTTCATAACTATAATCAACTGCCTGCTTAGCAATTTCAAAAGCATCTTCATACATGCCTCTTGATGCATAACTTTCAATTATATATAAAAAGCTATCAAATAAGGGGAAACTCTCGGGAGCTATTTTGTTTGCTTTTTGAAATTCGTTTATGCAAGATTCCAAAGGATAATCTGTATCAATCATGCATTTGCCCATTTCGAAATAAATGTCCGGTAGTTCTCTTATTTGCTTTGCTTGTTTTAGAAGTCTAAATGCTGTGTCGTAATCGCCAATAAACATTTTTTCGTTGGCTTCTTCTATCATCATGTATGCTTCTTCGGTGTCGTTATCAATGTCATCCGGGAAAACGTCATATTCCGAAGCGTACTTTTCAAATATTTCATCCATTTTTCTTTTTATATAGATACTTGAAAAATCAGTATAGCTAATTTCAAAGTGTTCTTTTTGCCACGGGTTTTGCGTACTTACCCCGCCGGGAGCAATGCAAACCATAATTTTAATTGTATCTTTATAATTAAACGCAATCATCAAATCAACTTTGTCGGAATCTCCTTCAAAAGCAAACTCCACCCAGCAAACATTTTCTTTGGTTTTAATGTCCGAATAAATAACTCTTTCTGAAAATAAATAAAAATGTTCGAGCGTATAAATAAAATCATAAATAAACAATGGCGCAAGAATGTATAATTCTTCCGAAAAAAGCGCATCGTCTTTATATTCCAGTTCAAGTGAGTATTCAACTTCGCTGTCAAAACTTACAGGCCAGCTAATAGGAACGGGTATGTCGTAAATTCGGGAAGTATCAACAGGCATAAGCGCAACAGTCTTTTCTTGAAAGTTATCCGGTTCTTCAACCGAAGCTATCCGGCATATAAGGCGGATATTGCAATTTTGAATATACGTTGCTTTGCTTTTTACTTCAGCAGAAATATACTCTCCCTGATGCGGTTCGGAATCTATTATTTCAAACGATATTTTTTCTATGTTCATATTTTAATCCATTTTTATTTCGGGGTTTCGAAAAAAATACAGGCATTTTCCTGAATTTTTATCACTAACGGATATTCCGTCTTCTTCTTCGGCTATTTCATATTCAATATCCGTTTCATTCCTTAACCATAGTATGATTTTATCAATATAAGTAATTTTTTCAGGATGCCTTAACTGATAGGAATCTTTAAGCACTTTGTTTAACATTTTTTGTGCTTCCCTGAATTCATAATCCATTTGACAAATACTCCAAATTATGATTTTATAAAATCTTAAATATACTATGACTTTATTCACTATATTATTACTTTTACGTTTCCTAGTCAACTAAAAAGTTATTTAAAAAGCTTGATAAAAAATTTGCCCAGAAAAACCGCCAGCAGAGGGCTTCACAAA
>CAYUYT010000012.1:12976-33218 GCA_964449345.1 uncultured Spirochaetia bacterium
GATAAATTCTTTAGAGGAAATAATGTCTTTAAACACGGTGTCTGTTTTTATTTGCCGAATTATCATTTGTTTATGTTGTTTGCTTATAGAATTTTCAATGGATGTTTTTAAATAATTTATAACTTTTTTCTTTTTTTTAAAAATCGCAAACACCGTAGCTATATTATATGCGCTGGAACTAATACAACTTTTACCTTTGCCTTTTTTAACTTTAACTATTTGCTTAGCTGTTTTCAAAGATATTAAAAAATATTTTAAAGCTTTATCATACTTTTTTATTAAAAAATTGGAAAGCCCGATTCCTTCGTAAACAATCCATTTCATTACAGGAGGCGCATTTTTTTGAAAAAAATCGCTTTGAATAATGAAATCATAGTGTTTTTTTGCTTTCTTAACTTGTGCGAGCCGATGTAAATAAATTCCCGCTACAACCTGCCGGGCGAAAAGGTTAAATTCAACGTACTTTGCGCTTTTATCAGTTTTACTGCCCGATTTTTCAATTAATTGCTCTGTTAGTTGTACAGCTTTATAAGAATTATTTAAACCGCGTTTTGAAGATAGTTTAACGGCTTTGACCAACGTGTTTTTTAACATTTCTATTTCGTTGTCAATTTTTGTATTTGCGGTTGTTAGTGTACTTAAAAAAAATAATAGAAATGCTAAAGGAAATATTTTTATTAAAAATATTTGACCTTGCTTTTTACGTTTGTTAACCATATTTGAAAAGTAATAAATTATACGCTACGTTGCAATATTTTAAAAATCAGGGAATTAAAAACTTTTTAATATAATTTAACAAAATGTCCAAATGAGAGTTCAACCTGTGGTCGCCGTTTTCTATTCTGACAAAATCCTTTGCTTTATTTATTAAACCATTAGCATACTCAGAATTACTAATCGGAACAATTTGGTCTTGCTCACCATGAATTAATAAAACCGGACAACGAATATTTTTTAGAATAGAATTGAAATCATAACTTAGAGCATCGGTTAAGAAAGTATAATTTATCTTTTGCCCCTGAGAAATTATAGTTCCGTTTTGTTCAAACTCTACTAACTCATTTTTAGAAAACCAACGCGTTATTAGTTCTTCAAAGATAAATGGACTTGATATTAGAATAAGTGCTTTTACTTCGTTTTCAGACGCAAACAATGCAGAAACCGTTCCTCCCAAACTTGAGCCGATTACGAAAATTTCATTCATACCTTGTTCTAATAAATAATTATATACATTTAATAAATCTTGTTTTTCACCGGTGATTGTTATGTTCTCAAATTTATCAGCGGATTCTGCTGTATATCTAAAATCAAAGCGAACGCATGTGAAACCAAATTTAGATAAATTATTGCATAAAAAATTTGCCTTAGTTCCCTGTCTGTTGCTGCGCATACCGTGACAAAAAATTATTGCTTTTTTGCTTTCTTTTTTCGCATAATGTATAATTGCAGGGAGATTCATACCTTGTTCGTTTTTAATAAGTATATTTTTAATCAATTTTTTCCTCGACCCTACAAATTACGTTGCCTTTATGAAAACGTATTTTTACTTTATCGCTTTTTTCCAGCTCTGAAGACGATTTTACTATTTTATTTTCGTGGTTAATTTTATAAACAATACTGTAACCCCGTGATAAAGTGGACAAAGGATTTAAAACGTTCAATTTTTCCGTTAGCAAAAAAAATTTATTTTTGCGCTTATCCCTAATTTCTTTCATACATGAAAGCATTTTAGAATCAATTTCAGCCAGACGAAATTTACTGCGCTCAAGCAAACGGTTTAAGCGGCTGTCAAATTGTTCCGCAGAAAAACGTTTTGCTTTTTCTTTATAATAGTTTAGATAAGAAAAAACCGAATTGTGAATACGCGTTGTAATTGAATCAAGCCTCGATTGAATTTCATCTTTACTGCTAACAACGATTTCAGCCGCAGCAGAAGGAGTAGGAGCGCGTAAATCCGCTACATAATCTGCAATAGTAAAGTCAATTTCGTGCCCTACCGCGCTAATAACGGGGATTTCAGAATCATAAATCGCTTTAGCAACGGGGATTTCATTAAAAGCCCATAAATCTTCGTAGCTTCCCCCGCCGCGTCCAACAATTAAAACATCAACTTGTTTTAATGAATTTGCAACGCATATCATTTCGGCTATTTCTCCGGCGGCTTTGTCGCCCTGAACATTTGCCGGATAAACTATAATGTCTACATTTGAAAAACGCCTTTTCATTACATTTAAAATATCCCGTAAAGCCGCTCCGGAGGGTGATGTAACAATGCCCACCGCTGTAGGAAAATCCGGTACGGGTTTTTTGTGCTCTTCCTTAAAAAACCCTTCGTTTTTTAGCTTTTCTTTGAGTTTTAAAAACTCTAGCATCAAATCGCCGGTTCCTTCAGGTTCTAAATCATCGACAACGATATTATAATTACCGCCTTTTTCATAGAGGTTAAGCCGTCCGTGTACAACGACTTTTAATCCGTTTTCGAGTTCATACTTAATCCGGCCTTGATAATTCCTCCAGATTACTGCGCTAATAACAGCGTTTTCGTCTTTTATTGAGAAGAATGAATGCCCATTTTTGTTTTTATTCAGATTTGATATTTCACCCGTTATCCATACATCGTAAAAAGCGCCTTCGATATGGTTTTTTAATAAACGCGTTAGTTGTGTTATTGTTAAAACGTTTTTGTCCATAATAAATATATATTACACAATATAGTAAAAACGAGTAATTGTCAATACAAGGTTGAAATTTCCGTTTATGAGTATAAATTTTAAAATTGGTAAAAGTTCGATTTATTTACGCAAAATTCCAATCTAAACAACAATATATTTTCATAGAAACGACAATTGCCATTGCCGCCTCTTTTGCTAATAAAAAATTTATTTTCGATAAATACATATTCCAAAATTCTTTTAAATAAATTATACTGCTAAAATTATAATTCCGTAGACAACCAACTATTTAAATCGTTGGTAATTTAGAATTTTCATCACTTTGATTAAAATCATATTAGTATACTAAGGCGTTTTGTTTAATTATTTACTATTTTTAAGCTCCTGATGACTGCAATTGTTAATTTCGGATTTTATGCTTAGTTTTAAAAAATTTTACTGTTAAAGAATAAATATCTTCTTTTTCCTGTAAATTATCAACCAGTTGAACAGGCAGTGCATCGTAACCGTTTAAAGCGCCCCATAAATTTCCTGCAATAGGTCCTAAGGAATTTATTGCTCCGCTTGTATGAACAATGTCTTGAAGCATTTTTTCAAAATCATTTTTGTTGTTTAAAAAATGATATATAGCAGTAAAAACAACGCTTAAAGAAAAAGTCGGCACTCCGCCTCCTTGTTCATAAATACTGTATGAATGATTGCCGAGTTTATAAATTTTAATCAAAGCGAGTTCTTTGTCCTGTTTTTTAAAAACATTTTTTAGTTCCAAAAGATATTTTGCGGCTTTTTCATCTTCTAATTTTAAAACATCGTATATGTATTTTAAAAATTCGGTGTTATTAAATTTAGGCTTTGCATTAACTAAAAATTGCGTTGCTGCGCTAACCAAAATTGCGGCACAAGTTGCTCTATAATCTTTATGCGTTAGTTTTGATAATTCCGATGTCTGCGAAACAATATCTTTTTCTTTATTATTATAATTCCAAAGCCCTACAGGCGCGCTTCTATAAGCCGTAGAACAATCTGCGATTCCCACTCTAACGGGGATTTGCTCCCATTTTTTGCCTTGAATCGCGTTCTCGATTGCCTGCTTAGTTTGGAAAATATCACCTGTAATATTTTCGGTTTCATAAAGTATTTTGAACTCTGCTAAAACGTCCATGTCATTTAATTTCGTTTTATTTATAATGCTTTTAATAACGGCTAAAGTAAATAGGGTTGGTGCGTTAATCTTTCCCTTTTCGTTATTTTTTGTTTTTCTGTATTTTGTTGTGTCGATTGATAGGGATTGTAATAAATCTTTTGTAAAAATGCCTTGATATGGCAAAGTGAAAGCATCTGCTACTGCGCCACCAAAAACGCATCCTAAAAATTTTTGTAAAATTTTTTGTTTTTTCATGATTTTAATATACTAATACTACTGCAACTCCAGAGGCAATTAAAGATTTAAATCTTTAATTGAAAGTGATTTAGAATTTTCAGCGTTTTAATTTTGAAATTACTTTAATATATATTAACACAATTTTTAGAGAATTAAAATTTTATTTTAAAAAAGCGGGGCTTAGTCTTTACAATGCCTGAAAAATTAGATAAAATATATATATTAGGGATTTTGTTTAATTTTGTAGGTATATTTGATGTTTGAATATAAAATTCAAAGCATGGACGGATATGAAATTTTTTATCTAAAGGGCCGTGCTGACATAATAGCAGCGGAAAAACTTGAGCAAAAGTTTAATCAATTAATAAATCAGGGTAAAAAATTTATTCTTCTAAATTTTGAAGAAGTAACCTATTTTTCGTCAACAGGCGTAAGAGTTATTATTGCATTAAAAAATAATCTCGATGAAATCGGCGGAAAATTGAAAATGATTAAAATAAATAGTATAGTGGAAAAAATCTTAAAAGCTTTGGATTTGATACACTTTTACGATATTTATGATACTTACGAAGAAGCTGTAAAATAACCAGCTTTCTAATTCAAAATATATATAACTCGCCCCGAGTGCAGGAGTTTTAAATGAATGATTTTTATAAGTTGGAAAAAATAGGTGCGTTTACCGTAGCTTATTTATCAGGAAGGTTAGATATAGCCCTAACTGAAGAAATTGAACAGGAATTTTATAAACTAATCGAACAAGGCAATGTTTATTTGATAATAGATTTGCAAGATGTAAATTATTTTTCATCAAGCGCCATGCGCGTTTTAATTGCAATCAAAAGAAAAGTTGACGCAAAAAACGGAAAACTTAAATTATCCAGAACGAGTAAAATGGTTGATAAAATTATGTCCGCTCTCGAACTTATAAAAGTTTTTGAAATCTATGACAGCGTAGAAGAAGCAATTGAAGCGGGATGAAAATTTAATATAAATCGAATTAAAAGAAGTAATGCCTTGGCTTTTGAGATCTTCAAAATCTCATTATTATCGCATTTTGCAAAATATAAAATAACCCGGCGTTAAAAAGAAACGTAGAAACGTGGCTGAAATATTTTATTTCCAAACCATAAGAGGATGTCCCTGCAAGAGGTATATATGCACTTATGAAAATAACAGGCGCTCTTTCGTAACCGTTCGTTCCCGTTATATATTCAATTCCGGTAAAAGACTTGTTTTTTTTTAATCACACTTTCGACATAACGTGTCGTGGAAAATTATTGGAACCCTCGTATTTTTTTAAAAAAGGAGGGTATGTATTATGAAAATAAAGGGAAAAGCGGATGCATTTTTCAATTTAAATTCAGAGAAATCTTTTCAAAATGAAAAAAACTTAAAAAATAAGCAGGAAACAGAAAAAAATCACTCTGCGGTAAAAAAATCCAATAACGCTTTAACTCGAAGTAAAATTATTTATTTCAAGGACTTATTGATTAGCGGGAAGGAAAAAGATTGCGCAAAAAAAGCAGGATAATTTTTATTTTGCGGGATTGTTCAGATATAGAAACTGTTCGGATTTAAGCGTTTTTCCGAAAATGCCGCGGACTAAAGTGTTAACCACAATGTCGAGTTCTTTTCTTTGTTCTGCGTTTATTTTAATTCTGTTAATTTCATCAATTCCTGCAGATTCAAGTTTGGAAATTATTTTCATGCTTCCTGCTGAAATTTTATCCGTTGTATTGCTTTTCATGCAATCATGGCAGTAAAAAAAACCGGGGGTTTGAGTAATGTAAAATTCCTGCGCATTTTTTTCGCATTCCGAACAACGCCCGGCTTCGCCTATGAAACCGGTTTCAAACAAAAGTTTAATTGTCAGTGCCCTGAAAATGGTATAGAAATTATTTTTTTTAAAATTATCTAAAAATACGTTAACCGTTCTAAAAATTTCTTTATGATGCGGCGCAATTTTATAAAGTTCGTTTATTAATTCTGCAAGGTAGAACAAAAAACCTGTAAAAAGAGGGTTGCTTCTTAATTCGTGGCGCGATTGGATTACGCTGTATTCGCGTATAGAATAAAGTTCATTGTTTTTCGAATTTTGTAAAACAAGTTCTACTGTGTTAAACAATTCCATTGATGAACCGAATTTACTCGTTGGCTTTCTAACTCCATGTGCAACGCCTTTTACTATGCCGTGTTTTTTAGTCATAAGGGTAATAACTTTATGTGATTCACCAAAAGGGAATGAGCCTAATGTTATTGCATCGACTTTAAGCTTCAAGCCCATTTTCCTCATGGTCTATTTGGTTAATTGTGATGAGAATTCTGCCTACAATGTTTTTTTCAATGTTGAGGATTTTAAAATCAATGTTCTGATAACTTATCTGGTCGTCTTTTTGCGGAATTTTACCAAAAAGGTTGTAAACAAACCCCCCGATAGTATCAACGTTTTCAACAGGCAGGTTAATGTTAAGCTTTGCGTTGATTTCTTCTATATCGCCTCTTGCATCACAATTAAAAGTGTTTTTGTCAACGCGGATTACGTCCTCTTCTTCATCGTCATATTCGTCCTGTATTTCGCCTACTATTTCTTCCAAAATATCTTCTAAGGTAACGATGCCGGAAAACCCGCCGTATTCATCAACAACAATAGCAAGGTGAATTTTTTTGCTTTGAAATTCTTTTAGAAGCACGTTTATTTTTTTTGTTTCAGGAACAAAATATGCAGGTTTAAGCATTTTAGTTTCCAAAATTTCGTTATCAAGGTCAATACCCTTCACAACTAAGTTGAAAAGGTCTTTAATGTAAATAATTCCTGCAATATCGTCAACGGTTTTATCAAATACCGGTAAACGGGAGTAACCGCCAGCCTCAAATCTTTGCACAACTTCACGCAATTTGCTTTGAATTTTTACGCTAATCACGTCAATGCGGGGTACCATAATTTCTTTTGCCGTTGTTTGTTTAAGCCCTCTGACTTTGTTTATCATTTCAAGAGATTCGCTGTCAATCTCTTGTTTTTCATTTTCATTTCCCTTTTTTTTGTTAAAACCGAAAACGCTTAACATATGTCAACGTCCTCCAATTTTTTTAAAAGCATTTCTTGTTTTTGTGTCATCCTTTTTTCTTCTTCCTTTGATATTTCATGGTCATACCCTAGAATATGCAATATTCCGTGAATAATCAACCTTTTCATTTCAGAATTAAAATTTTCGCTATAAACACTTGCCTGTTCTTTTGCAATTTCAGGGCAAATAATAATTTCGCCGAAAAAACTCTCTTCAGGGTCAAAAACCTCATCATTTCCGTAAACAAAAGATAAAACATCTGTGGGTTTATCCATATTTCTGTAATTCTTGTTTAATTCGTGAATAGTTTCTTTCCCGCAAAGCATAATTGAAATATTAATATTTTCTTCCATTTCTTTAAGCGTTATGTTTACCGCTTTTTTAATTTCTTCACTTTTCAATTCCGGTATCATTGTTTCCTGTTTCATCTCGATTTTCATCTATGTCATTTGCCTCTTCTTGAAATATATTTACAATAGGCGCTGTATTTTGAGGATATTCTATTCTAGTGTGAAAAACACCTGCTAAAATTTTATAAAAAGCTTCGATAATTATTCTAAGTTCGTTTAAAGTTAATCCGCTTTGGGACAACTCTTCTTGTGTAAATTTAGTATTAATAATTTCCGTTATCAACTGTTTTATTCTTATTGGCGAAGGTTTCTGTAAAGTTTTGCTCGCTGCTTCTACGCTGTCCGCAAGCATAACAATTGCTGTCTCCTTTGTTAAGGGTTTAGGTCCGTCGTACCTGTAATTTTCTATATCCAAAGATGTATTTTCTGCATCTTCTTCGGAAACAATGCGAGCTTTTTCAAAGAAAAAACGGATTGTAGACGTTCCGTGATGTTGCTTGATAAAATCTATGATTTCGTGAGGCAATTTTAATTTTATTGCTTTTTCAACGCCGTTTTTAACGTGAGATTTGATTATTGATGCGGAAAGCGAAGGCGTAAGTTTATCGTGTGGGTTTTCTTCGTTTAACTGATTTTCACTAAAATATTTTCCGTTGCCAATTTTACCAATATCGTGATAAATAGCCCCGACTCTTGTCAATAACGCGTTAACCCCGATATCCTCTGCTGCTGATTCTGCTAGATTTGCAACCATCAATGAATGATGATAAGTCCCGGGAGCGTCTATTAACATATCTTTTAAAACGGGCGTGTTTAAGTCTGCAAGTTCCATTAATTTAAAACTTGTTGGAATTTTTAGGACATTTTCAAAAAACGGCATAATTCCTATTGCAACAACGGAGCATGTAATACCGTTTGCTAGACCAAACAATGCGCTTTGATACCAAACTTTAAGGGACGTTTTGTAAATCAACGTGAAAGCCGAAATAAGAATTAAATTAGATATGCTGATGAAAATTGCCGCCCTGAATATTGTTGTCCGCCTTTTTATATTCCTTACAGCGAAAATTGAAAGACCGCCTGCGTTTAAAAAAATAAAAAAAGAAATAAAATTATTTTTTTCGGCTAAGAGGAGTACAACTAAAAAAATAAAACTTAAAACAAAATTTACGCTCATTGCCATGTAGTTGCTTATTAGTATTGAAAGACAAATACTCGTTATGCCTATGGGAATCAGTAAGCTAATCATAATTTCAAATTTTTGAGGCACGGATTTAAAAATGCCGTGGATTATGATAATATTTGCGATAATAAAAAAGTATACTAAGAAAAAATTTCTGAAGTTTTGAAGTTCGCGTTTATGAGTATAATTCAGAAACATTATTATAAGTATTGTAAACAATATTAAAAATATTTTTATCCCAATAAGATTAAGAACGGAAAAGTCTTTTTTCTTAATATATTTCCTGTAATATTTAAGCTTAATTAAATCATTAGCGTTGATTTGTTGTCCTCGTTCAATTATTTTTTCGCCTTTTCTAAGAATAATATAAACCGGTTTGGTGTGTGATAAAATTTGTGAAATATTTTGTTCGGTCATTACCTGATTTATGGTTAAATTGGGTTTTATAACGTTTGAAACCATGTTAACAACAACGTTAAGATAATCCGAATTTTTTTTAGGGAACATTTCACTTGCTCTTTTTAATAAAACGTCTGTTTTAAAAGGGTATTGCAAGATAGAAGATATATCTTTTTTTAAATATGTTATATCAGTGCTGCCTTTTTCATTTTTTATAATTTTTCGGACATTTATTTTAGTGTTTTGCTTTCGAATTAAATTTTCAGGATTACCAAAGAATATTCCCGATTCAAGAAGGGAAATCATAAATTTGATTGTTAGACTTTCTATATCGGTTGAGAATTTGTACCGGCATAATTGTTTTACTGTTTCCTTTTCAAGAAGAGAAATATTTTCACTTTTCAAATATTGGTTTATCTTTTCCGTTATTTTATCGCTATAGTTTCTTTTAAGCAAAGAAAAAATATTTTGGAATACAGTAACGTAATGTTCTTGCTTTCCCATATCAATATCAACTACGGGTGCAATTTTTTTACGTATGTCTCTTTTTTTATTTTCCGTTGCGTTTTTATTAACCATACGAAAAAATTTATCATTTACTACGGTTTCATCTGCAATATCACCGGTACGGTATTGTTTAACGGATTTTGATAAAAACGGAGAAAGCATCGTGAAAAACAATACTGCATAGAATAAGATGTATACTATAATTCTGTGAATAGGTCTTTGCGTTAAATAATTTTTTAATATGTTAATACCTGAAACTTTTCCGGCAGCAGGGGATTCCCCTTGTTTAGCGCGGTTTTGTTTGCTTCCCGCCATTTATTCGTTCTCTCTTTCTTCAAAAACTTCTATTATTTTTTTTATCAACCTATGTCTAATAATATCCTTTTTATTAAACTGTACAAATCCGATTCCGTCAATATCTTTTAAATATTTTACGCAGAATTCAAGTCCCGAAATAACACGTCCGGGCAAATCTATTTGTGTTACGTCTCCGGTAACAACGACTTTTGAATTAGGCCCCATTCTAGTTAAAAACATTTTTAATTGTGTTACCGTTGTGTTTTGTGCTTCGTCTAAAATTATAAATGCGTTGTTTAATGTTCTGCCCCGCATATAAGCCAATGGCGCAACTTCGATTTGTTCTCTTTCTTTATACCGGGTATATTCTTCAAAGGGAAGCATATCCGTTAGTGCGTCCAATAAAGGTCGTAAATACGGGTTGATTTTTGCAACCATATCTCCGGGAAGATAGCCTAGAGATTCTCCCGCCTCAACAACAGGGCGAGTTAATACTATTCGGTTTTTTGCTTCTGTTACTAGAGCGTTGATTGCCATTGCTACGGCTAAATATGTTTTTCCAGTTCCTGCCGGGCCTATACAAAAAACGAGGTCGTTTTCCTTTATTGCATTAATGTAATTAAGCTGGGCATAATTTTTCAACCGTAATTTTTTGCCGGTTTTTGATATTATAATATGACGATTATTAGATTCAGAAGGTTGAGCGTCAGGGTTCTCCTTTAAATTTCTAACCACAAATTTTAATTCTTCATTGGGAGCATTCCCTTTTTCACTTAAATTGAACAAGTGGAATAGCGCTTTTTCCGTTAATAATACATCTTCATCGGTGCCGGTAATTTTTAATTCGTTTCCCCGGGAAAAAACTTTCACATCAAATTCTTTTTCAAGTAATTTGATATTCATGTCGTTTTCCCCGAAAAATAAAAGGGGATTTGTAAGGTTTTCAAATACAATTTCTTTCTTCACGGTTTAGAAAATTATTCACCTCCGTCTTCGGGTAAATCTAATTTTATAAAAAGTTCTTCAAGCTGCTCATCCGGTACTTGAGAAGGCGCATGGCTCATTAAACAAGCTCCTTTGGATGTTTTAGGGAATGCAATAACATCGCGAATGGATTTGCATTTTTGAAATAACATAACCATTCTGTCAAGCCCGAATGCAATTCCGCCATGCGGTGGTGCGCCATATTCAAGGGCATCCATTAAAAAACCGAATTTTTCATTAATATCGGGTTCGGGAATGTTAAGCAACGAAAAAATTTTCTTTTGCAAATCTTTTTTATGTATACGAATACTACCGCCGCCTAACTCAATGCCGTTCATTATCAAATCATAAGAATCACTTTTTACCTCAAGAGGCGCGGTTTCGAGTTTGTCTATATCTTCTGCTTTTGGTGCTGTGAATGGGTGATGAACGCTGTCATAACGCTTTCCATCTTCATTATATTCAAATAGAGGAAAATCAACTACCCAATGCAAAGCAATTGTATCTCTATCAATTAAGTTTAAATCCTTGCCAAGCTCAAGACGCAACCAACCTAAAGATTCAAGCGTAACTTTTTCTCTGTCGGCAACGAATAATAATAGGTCGCCATCTTTTGCGTTCATTCGTTCTATTAGTTGTTTCTGCAATTCATCTGAAAAGAATTTCACCACAACGCTTTCTAATTTGCCGCCCTGCATTTTCATCCATGCAAGGCCCTTAGCTCCGTATTTGCCTACGAATTTTGTGTATTCATCTATGTCTTTGCGGCTGAACTTTGCTCCGCCTTTGGCGTTAATACAACGCACCATTCCTTTTTTTTCTAATACTGTTTTAAAAACCTTAAAATCGCTTTTTTCTGCAATATCCTCTACGTTAATAATAGGTATGTCAAAACGCAAATCCGGCCTGTCAGACCCATATTTGTTCCAAACTTCATGGTAAGTTAAACGCGGTATCGGGGTTTTTATCTCAATTCCGTAACACGTTCGGAATATATGTGAAAACATTTCATCTATTAAATTAATAAGCATATCCGATGTAATAAACGACATTTCCATATCAATCTGAGTGAACTCCGGTTGTCTATCTGCGCGTAAGTCTTCGTCCCGAAAACAACGGACTATTTGATAATATTTTTCCATTCCGGCAACCATTAAAATTTGCTTGAAAATTTGCGGTGATTGGGGCAAGGCGTAAAAAGTGCCCGGATTAAATCTACACGGAACGAGAAAATCCCTTGCGCCTTCGGGTGTGGATTTGTTTAAAACAGGAGTTTCTATATCAATAAAATCTTTGTTGTCTAAAAAATCCCTGACTGTTTTCATTACTTTATGGCGCATCATAATATTATCAAGCATTTCAGGTCTGCGCAAATCTAAATAACGGAAAGTCATACGCTGTTCTTCACCGGTTTCGATGTTATCTTCAATTAGAAAAGGCGGTGTTTTGGCTTTGTTGAAAATTTCAAGCTCCGTTACCATAACTTCGATTTCGCCCGTATGCATTTTTGGGTTTACGTTTTCTTTAGTGCGGGCAATAACTTTACCTTTTATTCCTATAACGTCTTCTGTTCGCAAAAGGTCAGCTGCCTCATGGCAACCTTTATCATACTGCGGATTGAATACTATCTGAACAATACCCGTTCTGTCTCTTAAATCAATAAAAATAACTCCGCCGTGGTCTCGCCTTTTGTTAACCCAGCCGTTTAATACAATTTCGTTGTCCAATTGTTGTTTTGTGATTTCGCCGCACCATTTTGTCCTGATAATGTGTTCCAATTTTTACTAACATCCTTTGCCGTAATTTCTTTTAAGAAATAAAAATAAAATAGTGTTTGCCTTTTTGTCAAGCAAAATAAAGCATTAATTTTCATTATCCTTTAAAGCAAACGTAAAAATATTTTTTTTCGTTATTTTTTCTTTATTATTGATTTTTCTTATTTAAAATAATAATACATACCGGTTTAATAATTGAAAATAATTAAAATATTAATTGAAAAATCTTTGCTAATTATAAAATTTTTACTTAAATTTTTTTAAAATGTGAATAACGGATAAATTAGCAGCTATTATGAAAAAAATAAAATCATTCTTAAATCAGATAATGTCTTTTATCAAAAATAAATGGATTAAGTTATTAATATTTTCCGGAATATTGATTTTTTTCTTTTTAACTTTAGGTTTTGTTTATTTTTTAATCATGAATTCTCCTGTGAAAATGAGTAAAGACAAAGTTATGTTCCGCATTGAAAAGGGAACGCATTTAAAGCAATTGTCTTCCGAACTTAAAAAGCAGGGACTTATTAAAAGCAAATTTTTCTTTTACGCTGCTGCCCGCATAAAAAAATTAAATAAAAAATTAATTCCGGGGTATTATCATATTAAAAACGGTATGTCGTCTTTTGATATTATAAACGTTTTTGCAAACAAGGATTATATAAAAGTAAAAGTTTTAATACCCGAAGGGCTGACTAATCTGGAAATTGCTCATCGGCTAGAAAAGAAAGGTTTATGCACCAAACAAGAATTTTTAAATGCGACCGCGGATGAAAAATTTTTGAAAAAAATCGGAATAAACGCTTTAACCGCTGAAGGTTATCTTTTTCCGGCAACGTATTCATTTCCTTATGGGGCAACGCCAAAACAAATTATTAGTAAAATGGTTAAAAATTTTAAAACCGTTATTTCCTCCCTGGACAAAGTAAAATCCGGGCTTAGTTTGCATGAAACCATAATTCTTGCAAGTTTAATAGAAGGCGAAACTTTTGTAAAACAAGAACGGGCAAAAATTGCAGGGGTTTATTTAAAACGTCTTAAAATAGGCAAAAAATTACAAGCGTGCATCACGGTAAAATATATTAAAATGCCTGAAATAATTAATTTTAGAAAAAAAATTAAAAAACTTAAACAAAAGCTAAATAAAACGGAAAACGAAAACGAAAAAATACGAATAGAACGTGAAATAAAAATATGGAATAAACGCGCAACGGTAATAACATACAGAGATTTAGAACGCCAAAGCCGTTTTAATACTTATATCAATCCGGGATTGCCCCCGGGCCCAGTATGTAATCCGGGATTAGCCTCCATTAAAGCCGCATTTTACCCTGATAAAACAGATTATAAGTTTTTTTTCTGGCATCCCAGAAAACAACGTCACATTTTTTCTCGTTCATATAACGAACATTTAAATAGACTAAAAAAAATGCGAAGAAGATTGCGAATAAGTAATTAGCAGGAACGGATATATTTTGAATATTGCAGTAGTTTGTCATCCAACTTACGGCGGCTCGGGAGTTATTGCGGCTGAATTGGGCTTGCAGATGGCAAAAAGAGGACATAACATACATTTTATATCCTATGAGAAGCCCGTAAGAATTACATCGTTTACTGAAAACGTTTTTTTCCATGAAGTTGATATACCGGCTTACCCCGTTTTCAAACACCCGCCCGTAACTTTATCAATTTCTGCTAAAATTGCTGAAGTTTGTAAAAACGAAAATATTGACGTTGTACACGCGCATTATGCGTTGCCTTATTCTATTTCAGCTTACTTTGCCAAAAAAATGATAAACGGGGATTTTACTTTAGTCACAACGTTACACGGCACTGATATTTCTGTGGTTGGTCAGGATAAAACTTTTCTTGAAACGGTAAAATTTTGCATCAATAATTCAGATGTAGTAACGTGCGTTTCCGAATATTTAAAAAAACTTACAATTCAAGAATTTTCAGTACAAAGAGAAATTCATGTTATCCCTAATTTTATAAACCACGATATATTTTCGCCGGATAGAAAAAAAGGCATGGGTTTTTTTAGTGAAAAAAACGGTAAAACTCTAATGCACCTTTCAAATTTCAGGCATTATAAAAATGTGGAAACCGTTGTTAAAGTTTTTGCTAAAATAAGAAAAAAAATTCATTGCCAATTAGCACTAATCGGAGAGGGTCCTGCTTTGAGCGATGTTAGGAAAATTGCTCGGGAGTTAAGTGTCTGTGATGACATTTTATTTTTAGGAAACCAGACATACGTTGAATCTATTTTACCCTACGCAGACCTTTTCGTTTTCCCTTCAAAAGAAGAAAGTTTTGGTGTTGCACTTCTTGAGGCAATGTCCTGCGGCGTAAGCTTCATCGCTTCGAATGCAGGAGGAATTCCCGAACTAGCAGGAAAGGAATTGAAATCTTTATTATTTTCTCCCGGCAACGTAAACGCAATGGTAAAAAAAGGACTTGAGCTTCTTACAAACCATGAAACGCGAAATACAACAAGTAAAAAATGTAGAGAAAGGGTTGTTAACGCTTTTAATATGCACAAAATAACTGACCAGTATCTGGATATTTACGGGGCAGAATAAATTGGAAATATTATTTTTTTATAAATTTTGTATTGAAAAATTAAGATGCGTGTTTAATTAAATGCTTGGTTTTAAGTTTTATTTATAATTATTTAAAATATTGCTTGCAAATAGCGGGCAAATGATTTACTATAATATATAGTAATTTCGGGCTCCTAATTCATTAGTCTAAATTACTCTTAAAGAGACTCCTTTAAAAGGCGATTAATGCCTCATGAGGCAAAGGACACTAAAGCCGGAAACACTGTTATGTAGTTCCGGCTTTATGTTAACTACTTATTATTCCGTGTAAACCTGTTGATTTTTTATTTTTTTCGTTTTAATTATGTAGTCATGCATTTTTTTTAACATTGAAAGTGCTTTTTCAAGGCGTTTTGTTATTCCCACCCGCCCGACTTCAATACACATATACCATCGTTTTTTTCTTGAAAAATATACCGACATACTGCCGTCATTGGGCACTGTGCGGTTATTTTGTAAAATAACGTTTAGCCCGATTTTTTTAAAATGTTTAAAATCTTTATATCTAATTACGTAAACAAAATCAGCAGCCCAGCTTTGTCGTTTTTTATACCAGCGGGAAGCTATTTTATAACGGTTTTTTCCTCGAAAAATGTCTTTTACCCAAAAAAGGCCGTGATTATCATGTACTCCCACAATAGGATCAGGAGATACTGAAGCAAGGAGCTTATAAAAACCGGAAATTTTCCACACAGCGTTTTTAATATTCCGGCTATACATTCGCCAATACCATGAATTGTTCGCCCAAAAACGTTTTCTATAACCAACTTTTAAAAATTCTTTTCTAATTGTTCGTTTATCTGTATAAATACGGTTCGCATCAAGTGCAAAAGGAAAGCGTTTTACTTTATAAATTAAATATCGGATTCTTTTAGTCAATTGTTTACCATCGCCGATAAACAGGAATGCTCTGCCCCCGTGCTTTTTTATATGCTTTTTTAAACCTATATAAGCAGTGAGTTCGTTAGGGTGGACGAAAAAATACGTTATATCTGAACCCGGTTTTATTAACTGCTCAACGAAAACAACACTTCTGCCCATTTTAAACGGTATTAAGTTTTTTTGCGGTATGCCGAGTTTTTTAGAAATTCTAGCAAGGCATTGTTTTATCCACTTATACCGGGTTTGATAATTAACACGTTTACTGATTTTATAAGTAATGTACTTAGTTTTATATGTTTTTGTTTTATACTTATATCCGCGCGCTTTGCTATTTTTATTTTTTTTCAAATTAGCAATACCAACGGATTTATTTTTTTTGTTTTCAATTGACTTTTTCGCAATTTTTTTTGGGGATTTTTGATTTGAGGTTAATTTTTTCTTTATTTGATTATTTTTATTTACCGCTGTGGTTTTTTTTATACGTTGTTTTTGTTTTTCAGCGGGTTTAATTTCATTAGTATTTTTTAAATTTGGTTTTATACCCTGTTTAATTTTTTCTTTTTTCACAATTACATTTTGTTTTTCCGTTTTGTTTTTTAAATTTTTTTTATCCTTGCTGTTATTTTCATTTGTTTTAAGTTTTATTACGGTACTTTTCTCTTTTTGCTGTGCAACCGTTTTTTTTATCTGTGAGCTTTCGGAAGGTTTTACGTTTGTTTTAATTATTATAGCTTTATTATTTTTTTTAATTACGTTGTGTTTGGTTTTTTCATTCTGCGCGCCCGTTTTTGTTCTATTTACTAAGGAAGCCTTTTTGTTTTCATTGGCTTTGCAGCTAAATAAAATAATTGCAAATAAAATAAAAAAGAATTTAATCATAATTTAAACCTAATTTTTATATCCCCTGATATAATAATGAAATTAAGGATTTATAAACAACCGGCGTTTTATGTTGCTAGTTGAAAAAGAATCTGAAATTTTTCCTACTATAATTTTTAGATTATTTTATTATATTATCGCACAAACGTAGAAAAAAATTAATTTTTAATTTCATTTATATTCTATCCCGATTAAAGTAATATCATCATTAACACTTTGTTTACCTGTCCATTCGTAAATATATTCGATTAAATTATTAATGGTATTTTTAACGTTTTCGCCAGCGTTTTCTTTAAATTTTTCAATAACGCGTTCTTCGCCGAGTTCAATAAAATTATCATTAAATTCTTCAAAAATTCCATCGGAGAAAATAAATATTTTATCTCCTTTATTAATTTTTAAACTATTAAGTTCATAATTCATATCGGGAACTACTCCTATTAAAGTTCCTTTACCTTCAAGTATGTTGAATGTATTACCGGAAATAAAAAACGGTTTCGGATGTCCGGCTATTGAATACAAAATTTTATTTTTATTTAAGTCTAAATCAATTATTATTGCGGTAAAATAAACGTTTAAATTTGAATACTCTTCAATGTATTTTTGGTTAAACATTTTCATTATTTCACTTGGAGCAACGCCTCGGGTTTTAATTTTATCATAAGTGCTTTTTATAAGCATAGTCATTAATGCGGCTTGAACTCCGTGCCCCGTTGCATCGGCAATTAAAATGCGGCAATAATTTTTTCTAAGTTCAAAGATATCATAAATATCTCCGCCGACCTGAATCATTGGCTTAAAAAAAACTTCAATATCCAACCCTTGGATTGATTCGAAATTCTTTAGCATAAGATTGGATTGAATTTTTTCGGCCATCATCAAGTCTTCGGTAATTATTATATCTTTTTTATTGAGTTCGCTTAAAGCATTCTTCAGGTACATTTCTGAGTTTAACCTATGTAAGAACGAACCTATCATATTAGACGCTGTATTTAGTAGTTGAATGTCTTCTTCAAGCCATTCTTTTTTACCTTCCAAATCAAAAAAACCTATAAAGCCGTACCATTCCCCCCCTGTAAAAATAGGTAGAAGCAGAAAAGATTTTATACCCTGATTTAAAAATTTTTTATATACTTTTTTGTTAAGTGTATTGTCGTTGCCTATAACGCGTTTACCTATTGACATTGCTTCCTGCCAACCATGGAACATTGAATAGGGCATATCACGGAGAAAATCATTACTTTTTAAAGATTTTATGTTTTCCGCTGATAATTCGTGAGTAAACAGCATTCTAAGCTCGCCGTTTTCATCTTCATAATTTGTATAAATAAAGGCAACATCGGTTGAAGATGCGCTTAACAGGTAATTCAAGGATAACCCCAGTGCGTCTTCCTGATCTATATTAGCTAGCAGTGAACGGGAACACATCGCAAGGGCTTCTTCGTAATGAAGCCGTTCAATCATTTGCTTCTCAGCTTGTTTTTTTTCTGTTATGTCTTTTATAATCAAAACAACGGATAAATCGTTTTCATAATTTATAGGATTTCCTGATACCATTGCGATTTTTATTTTGCCTTGTTTGGTTTTTAGTCTAACCTCGTTTTGACTGGAAACATTTTCACCTGCTTCTATTTTTTTTAGATGATTATCTTTTAATTCTTTATATTGTTCATTTCCGTAAAAAACTGCCCCTACATTCATGTTATAAAACTCTTCACCGCTATAACCAAGGTACTTTTTCATAGCCATATTAACGAAAATAAATTTATCTCTGTACGAAGAGAATATAACAATGGGATCGTATGCTCCTTCCACAAGGGTGCGAAATTTTTCTTCGGATTGCCTTAAAGCTTGCTCGGTTTCCAAGCGTTCAAAATATGCGCCTATAATTTCTGCGGCAGTTAAAAGCATACGAATTTCTTTGCCTTGCCATATATTCTGATTTTTTTTGTTTTCAAAAGAAATGAAACCGTACCACTTGCCGGCTGTCCAAATGGGTAAAATTAAAACGGATTGTACATCGCCTTTTTTAAAATAATTTTTTAAGTTTTCATCGAATTCTTTTACGTTTTTATTAATTATAATACCGTTTGAAAGATTTTTCTTAATTTCTTTAAGTTCTTCACTATAAGAAAGGCATTCGTCATTTTTTAGGGAGCAAAAATAACTATGATCATAGCATACGCTAAAAACGCGTTTAGCACAAAGCCCTTTGTTTTCATTTATAAAATTTTCAAATATACAAATTTGAGCAACAAGTGATATATCAAAAAGAAAACTAAGCGCCATATGAATAGTTTCGGATTTTTCCTCGGAAGCTAAAAGGGATTGAGTAAACATTTGAAGCGCTTCTTCCTGATTTAAATTTTTGGTTAACTCCTTCGTGCGTCTTTCAACGAGTTTTTCTATTTGCTCCTTTTGCCGCCCTAAATTTGCCTGTTCACGGTTAATGCGTAATTCGCGAATTTCAATTCGTTTGCGGTAATAATAACTAACTATTAGGGCAATCATTAAAGCGAGAACACCTAAAATCGGAGCAAAGTATATCCAAAATTCGGATTTCTGTGAATATCCCTGTAAAAAGTATTTTCTGTAGGTTTGATAATAAAAGGAAGATTTGTCTTCTTTTAATTTTTTTATATGTTTGTCAATAATTTTTAAAGCATACACGTTTTGTCCTTCTTTTGATGCGTAAACAAGGTTTATCGGGCTAAAAATAACGGATGTTCGCCTAAGTCTATATTTTTCTTCGTTTCCCGGGGCATTTAATATACTTACAGTTCCAGCAAAAATCGTACCCTTAGAAATTGCACTAAAAACATCTTTAAAATTTTTATATTCTTTATATTTAACATTCAGGCGAAACCTTTTTGCAAGCTTTTTAAAGTTTTTCCCGAATATATCCCCTTTAACTATACCTACGGTTTTGTTTTTCAATTCGAGTAATGATTCGGCTGAACTTGAACGCTTTATGAAAACCTGACCGTAATACGTTAACAATGCGTTTCTATTGAAATCAAGAAAATTATCCCGTTGCTCTGAATAAGCAATTCCAACTTGTATATCAATATCGCCATTTTTCAATCGTTTCATACATTGCGAAAAACTCCCACGAATGTATTCAAATGACCAATTTTCTTTATCGGCAATGTACTGTAATATTTCTACAGCAAAACCGCTTGCTTTTACGTCTTTTGCCATTAGAATTGGGGGGTTATGATAAACGCCAACTTTAAATTTTTTTTTCTCAGCAGGGTACAAATTC
>CAYUYT010000012.1:33228-35591 GCA_964449345.1 uncultured Spirochaetia bacterium
ATTTTAGCCTTTAATTTTAAATAGTCAACGATTTTATTTAGTATGCCACATTTATTCTGAAAATAAAACTTTTGTTTAAAAATCAGTTTTGTTGATTATATTTATCTTATACTGTTTCGTTATACTTTGAATTTTAAAAAAATAAAAAAAACTATCTAGGCATAGAGAGTAAAAAAAATTAAATGAAAAATCAAAGCATAAATCAAAATTATAAATATTCAAATAATAAAAAAATATTAATACCATTTCGCTTTAAATTATAGTATTTAAAGATAAATACGGGTAGGGAACACAGCGCTGCGTTCCTTACGGAAAATATTTTTACTAAGAATTAAAGCATAATGGTATAATAATAAATATATATCTATAAAATTCTACTGATTGTTTCAATTTAAAATACAAAAATTTAATTTTTAATGTAGGAACTAAAAATGAAAATAGCTTTAGCGCAAATCAATACTTTAATCGGTGATATCAAAGGCAACGTACAAAAAATATTAGACTATATTGAAAAAGCCTCAAAACAAAATGCCGATATTGTCGTTTTCCCGGAACTCACAATAACAGGTTATCCTCCTAAAGACTTGCTCGAAAAACATCATTTCTATGAAAGTAACGTAAAAGCGTTACTTAAAATCAAGGAAAACGCAAAAATACCATGCATTGTCGGATTTATAGATAAAAATGAAAACGAATCAGGCAAGTACCTTTTTAACGCTGCTGCATATATTGAAAACAACGAAATAAAAGCAGTGCATAGGAAATGCCTTTTGCCAAATTATGATGTGTTTGATGAATCCCGTTACTTTGACCCTGATATAGAAATTGCAACCTTTACACTAAAAGAAAAGAAATTTGCAATTACTATTTGCGAAGATTTATGGAACGAAACCCTTCCGCTAAAGAGAAAACTTTACGATTACAATCCCGTTGACGAACTCGTTAAAATTAAACCGGATTTCCTTATTAATATTGCAGCATCGCCTTACGGAATAAAAAAGAAAAAATTACGCGAAAATATGCTTACAAAAATTGCGCAACGCGTTGAAACGCGTTTAATATATGTTAACCAAATCGGTGGACAGGATGATTTGATTTTTGACGGACATTCGTTTGTTACGGATAAAAACGGCGTTATAACAGGGTGCAAAGGTTTTGAAGAATTTTTGAAAATCTATGATACACAAGCTGAATTAAAAAAATACGTTGATTATGAAAACCATGAAGAAGAAATATTAAAAGCTTTAGTTTTAGGGCTAAAAGATTATTTAAGAAAATGCGGTTTTGAAAAAGTAATATTAGGGCTTTCGGGGGGTATTGATTCGGCTCTTACTGCCGCAATCGCTGTGAAAGCTTTAGGCCCTGAAAACGTCAAAGGCGTTTTAATGCCCTCTGAATATTCTACTTCGCACAGTTTAACGGATGCGGAAAACCTTGCCGGTAATTTAGGCATTGATTACGAAATCGTTCCTATTAAAGAAATTTACAATGCTTACATTGAACAATTGAAACCTAAGTTCAAAGGTAAAGGTTTCGATGTAACGGAAGAAAACATTCAGGCACGCATAAGAGGTAACATTATAATGGCGTTTTCAAACAAATTCGGATATATGCCCATAGCAACGGGAAATAAATCCGAACTTTCTTGCGGTTATTGTACCTTATACGGAGATATGAGCGGCGGGTTGTGCGTTATCGGTGATGTATACAAAACCGAAGTTTATAAACTTTCCCGGTATATTAATAAAGACAGAGAAATTATACCGGAGAACACCATAACAAAACCGCCTTCTGCAGAATTACGCCCTGATCAAAAGGATTCGGATGCGTTACCGGAATATGACGAACTTGACGGGATTTTAAAATTATACATTGAAGAATGGGCAAGCGTTGATGAAATTGTTTCTGCCGGGTTTGACAACGCCGTTGTGAAGAAAATTTTACGCCTTGTTGACGTTAACGAATATAAAAGAAGGCAAGCCGCGCCTGTATTGAAAATCAGCTTAAAAGCCTTTGGTACGGGCAGACGAATGCCCATAGCACAGGGATGGAAAGAAATTTAACTGAATAATAAACTTTATTCCAAGGGAATAATTCAAAAAAATATAATCCCCGCAACGGCTAGAAATGCGCTGCGGGGTTAATTAATCTATGACTTTAAAATCTTTTTAGCTTTTTCATCAGCAATGTCAGTTATGAAAGGAATACCCGTTTCTTTTTCCGTTTCTCTGTTTGCTGAATACAAATCTTCACGGGATATTTCGCTTAAATTAAACTTGCGTGCACCGGCTAAAAATTGTTGTAAGCCGGCTGATAGTTTATCAGCATATCCGTACATTGCAATCGCGCCGAAAGGAATGTTA
>CAYUYT010000013.1:0-20903 GCA_964449345.1 uncultured Spirochaetia bacterium
TAATAATACTTTAAATTTTATGCAACCGACACTTTAAAGTGTCGGTTGAAAAGCTATTACAATATACAATACTTTGATTTTAAAATCACTTTAGTATAAAATTAACTCAAATATAGCAAATATAAAAAATGCCCCCCCCATGTGTTACATAAATTTCAGCAAAGCTTAAACTTGGAACTTGCGGATATGCGTTGTTTACAAAACGTGTGAAATCCCATCGTCGCGGACAAGATAAAACCCACTTTAAATAAAAACTTAAAAAAAATCCTATTCTTCCCTCCTCTGTAACTGATATACATATAACCAAATTAATCAATAATCTATCTATTTTGAAGTTTAGAAGAACCCTTGATTTATATGTTTTGTGTTTGTTACTTGGCGTTTTATTTTTTTTATTTGCGTCTTACGTGTTGAATAAAATTTAAGGAACTCTGGTATTAATTGTTATTAGAATGTTTTTTCAATTGAAAAAAGCATACAAATTAATTTATGGAATGACTTTTACGCTTTTGCTAATTATTTTTTACGTTAAGTTAATTCTATTTAGAGGGGAAATAATAATGGAAAATCAGCTTAGTCAGGATACTAAAGACGCGATTAAAAAGCGTTTTGCGGGCTCACCTTTTTTTAATCTGCTCAATATGGAAATAAAAGAACTTGAAAAGGGAAAAGCCGTTGTTTCCGTAAAACCGGAAAAAGATTTTTTACAAACAGCGAGTATTTTGCACGGCGGAGTAACTGCAACGCTTTGCGATACTGCGGTTGCAGTTGCTTTATTAACTGTGATACCCGTTGATTCTGATATAACTACAATCGAAATTAAGGTAAATTACTTAAAACCCGTTGTTGATCAGGAAGTTTTTGCGTGCGCGGAAATAATTAAAGCGGGCAAAAGCGTTGCTGTTTCAGATGTTAGTGTGATTGATAAAAACGGTGAGTATTACGCAGCTGCATTGTCAACCTATGCGATTAAATAATTTTTTATTATATTTTAAATGTACATATTTTGCTTTAGTTATTCGTTATTATTACGAAAATATTAGTAAAAAGGACGGAAAAGGTTTTTTTATGGAAACAATTGAACAGGTAAAAAAGGAAAGCAGGGAACTTGCAGATAAGTCGCAGGAAGAACTAGTTAAGGAATTGACCGAGTCCGTTGCTTTACTGCCCGATTTTATTGTTGAGCCGTTAAAAGACTATATCAAAGAAGAAGTAACGTACCGTTTTGCTCAGGAAATTGACTTTTTGGTTGAGAAAAAAATAGATCCGTATTATAAAAAACATTCATTTCAACATCTAATAATAATGGGCTTATTATTAATGCTCATTATCACCGTTTTAGTAGCTAAAATCGTCTAATTAAAACGCGTTTTTGTTTAAATCCTGCTAACAAATTACTGAAAATTTTATTATCTTTAGAATAAGACGGGAAAATTTTAATAATTTATTTGTTTTTAATATTATACGGTATAACTGAAAACAAAGTAAAAAGATAACCGTAAACTATATAAACCCCGAATTTAAGTATTTCGGAAAAACGGAGGTTTATTTTGGCTAATAAAAGAATCAGCTCTTTCCGCGATGTTAAATATGCGTTTAAAGAAAAGTATATAACACTCGAAAGCGGCATGAAAATTTGCTACGTTGACAAAGGCGTTGGCTTTCCTATGGTGTTCATTCACGGAATGGGCGGTGATTTGAATAATTTTGCATACAATTATAAATACTTTAAAGAAAATTACAGGGTAATCGGACTTGACCTTCCGGGTTACGGTAAATCGGGCAGAATGCGCAGAGATTATACTATCGATTATTACGCAAATGTGATTGAAGAGTTTTTAGAGAAAATCAAAGTTAGTAAATGCATTTTAATCGGTAACTCAATGGGGGGGCACATTGCAACGGTTTACGCGTTAAAAGACCAGAGCAGAGTAGATCGCCTCGTTTTGGTTGACTCAGCAGGATTAACCAAACTCGCACCGGGTGTAGAGCAAATGGTTAAATACTCCTTGAATACTTCCATGATTAAAATGTCCCCGAAAATGATCGTACAGCAAGGCGTTAGAAATAATTTTCACGATACCGAGTTAAAAGAATGTAAAAATATGATTGAAAACGTTGAAAGCATTTCGGAAAACAGCGAGGAATACACGGAATACTGCCACGCAATTAAAAGCAGTATGCAAACTATGTTAAAAGAACGCATAGGGGCAAAACTTTATGATTTGAAAATTCCCGTTTTGTTAATTTGGGGTAAATATGACTGCATGGTGCCCATAAATTATGCTTATGAATTTAAACGTAAAACAGAAAATTCACAACTCGTTATAATTGACGGAGCAGGCCACATGCCTATGCTGGAAAAACATAAGACATTTAATCATATCGTTGAAGATTTTATTAAAGAACAAAGAAAATCTTTTTTTTCGCATATCAAAGAGTTACTTTTTAATTAATGCAGGAACAATTATTTTTAAAATACAAAGAATTAAGTCAACGCCTTGATAATTGCCACAAAGATAAAATTATAACTCCCGTGCTTTATGAAGAGTTGAACAAGGAGTTAATGGTTTTGTTTCCTTACGTGAATTATTACGCAGTATATGAAGTTAAAATAAATTACAAGTTTCTTGAAAATAAACTTAAAATTATTGAAGATAAATTAAAATTCTTCATCGCTGGAAAATACAAATAAAGTTATTAAATTAAACGGTTGGGCGTTGTTTTCAAGATAAAAGTTACGTTTTTATATTTACAGCTATCTACACTAATAAACGCCTGGAGCATACATAATGCTTACGTTTGAGTTCATTCTTGCACTGTTTGCGGATTGTAATTGTTTTTCAGATACGCTGATACATAAGGCATTGGGTAAACCACAAATTTGTGTACACTTATTTTATTAATGCGAAATTCAATTTATTTTTTATTTTTAATAAATTGTTACGCCGGTATTGAAACTTTTTATTGAATTATGATATAAGCTTATGGCTTGGGTATTTCCCATTTAATTAAGTTAGAGCCCCACGCAAAACCACCTCCGAAAGCGGCTAAAAGGAGCAGGTCTCCTTTGTCGAATTTACCTTCTTCATAACCGGAACCAAGGCAAACGGGAATTGTGCCCGCGCATGTATTGCCAATGTATTTGATTTTTTTATAAACGCGTTGGTCGGGAATTTTGCATTTTTTCGCCGTTGCGTCTATAATGCGTATATTTGCCTGATGCGGTATTAACCAGCGAATATCATCACCGGTAAAACCGTTTTTATTTAGAATTTCTAAGCTAACATCGGCCATTCCTTTTACAGCGGCTTTGAAGACTTCTTTTCCGTTTTGAAAGAAGTAATGTTGTTTATTATCAATTGTTTCATGCGTTGCACGAATACATGAACCACCTGCGGGAATGTATAAATGTTCAAGTCCTGTACCGTCAGATTTTAGAATTGAATCAATAACGCCGTATTCTTCGGACGGCTCGACCAAAGCGCATCCTGCACCGTCTCCGAAAAGGATTGCAGTTGAGCGATCTTCAAAGTTTATGAATGCCGTTGTATTGTCAGCGCCGAAAACGAGAATTTTTTTATACATACCTGATTTTATAAAGTTGTTTGCAACTTCAATGGAGTATATGAATGATGAACACGCTGCCATAACGTCAAATGCTGCGGCATTTTTAGCACCGATAGCTTTTTGCACCTTGCACGATGTCGAAGGAAAAATGTAATCCGGGGACAATGTTCCTAAAATAATTAAGTCAATTTCTTCAGGGTTCACGTCAAAGTTTTTTTGCATATTTTTAAAAGCATTTATTGCCAAAACGCTTGTGGGTTGTTCTTCTGTTGAAATACGTCTTTCTTTTATACCTGAACGCGTATATATCCATTCGTCCGTTGTATCCAACATTGTTTCTAAGTCGGTGTTTGGTAAAATATTTTCAGGTAAAAAATATCCGATTGCAGTTATGGAACCCTTCATTGCCTATCCTTATTCTTAATATATTTAAGTCTCTAAAAATAATAAATATATATTGAATTTTCTATAATTATTTTAAAAATTATTCTTGTCCGAATTTTTTACGTATATCTGTAACTAATTTCATTATTTCATTGTCTGACATATATTTGTCAATTGCTTCCATGCAATCAAGCAAACCGTCAACCCCGTCAAAACCCATTTCCTCTAAAACTTCGCGGTGAAGGTCTATCATTATTTGCATTAGTTTTCTGGCGTTTAAATCCAGAGTGGCTTGTTTTATCAATTCCGTTATTTTTTCACTATGCGCACGTTCAGATACAAGAACTAGCACATCTTTAAGTTCTTCTTTTTCAAGCATAAAAATTTCTCACTATTCGTTTTGTTCGTGTTCTTCAAGGCGTACTTGCAATTTTGCCCTGACTTTGTGATGAAGTTCTTCTAAGTCTTCCGGGTTGAAAATATTAAAAAATTCCAGCACTTCCCTGTTTAGATTTCTAAAATTCAATATTCCTCGTTCAATTTCCGTTAAAGAATTTGCAAGGTAAATGCTATAAACCGAAGGAGCGAGGTGTTCGTCGGCAAATCCGGGTATATGATGGTATTCAATCGCTTTTACGAAGTGTTCGGGAAAATTCCAATATTCTGCCATCATCCCGCCAAGCCGCGCATGGTTTATTCCCAGAATTAGTTCTTCAACCATGTGTGTCTGAATATTACTTTTATTTAAAACAATTTTTTTTATTTTTTCAATTCGTTCGGGGTGGAGGGTCATAATTACTATTTTTCCCAAGTCATGAAGCAAGCCCCCAATAGCAACGTCCTCAATAATGTCTTTTAACCCTCTATTTTTAGCAAGTTCTACAGCGTAAAATGAAACTTTATTTGAGTGGTCTAAAACTTCCTCAAGTTTTTCGAATTTTCCGTATTTGGAATATAAAGATTTCATAGTTCCGTATGAATATATTAAACTTTTAAGCCCTTTAATTCCCACGATTTTTAATGCTTCTTCAATAGATTTAACGCGTTTAGGGAGCATAAAATATGCAGAATTAGCGAGTTTTAATAAATCCGCAGCCATAGAAACGTCAGATTTAATAACTGTTGCAATTGAGCTAATTGAAGCGTTTTTGTCGTTGGACATATTAATAACTTTTTTAACGTTCTCGGGAAATTGAGGCAATTCCTGAACCTCTTTGATAAGGGTGCGCGCAATAATTGAAAAAGGCGTTTCTTGCATTTCACCTTTTTTGAAATTTATACGGGAAACTGTTCTGCCGTCTTCTTTATTTATTGTAAATGATGTTCCGGGAATACCCTCTTTTTGTAACATCATTGTTATCATAATAAGCCCAAGCCCGGCACCTTCCGTTGTATCTATAATTGTATCGAGTTGGGAACCTAAATCTTTCATGCCTTTAACTTTGCCTAATTTGCTTTCAATACGATTTTTTTCTTCATTAGTAAGCGATGTATTACTCGATACTGTCATATCTAATTCATTTTCACCGTGCTTTATATTGAAAGAAATAAAAAAACCCTCGGCTTTCATCTTCTTTGTGTAAATGTCTATGTCGTTATAAATGTGTCGGTGAAAAATTTTCATACCCTTTTCATATTCGTTTTTATTTTCTAAGGAAAAATTTTGTTCGTTAAAGAAAATACGTTTTACAATGGCTTTTCTGGCATTTCCCGTTAATTCTCTGACACAAAAAGTTAAGGCGTTTTTTAACCCTTCGAGATTAATTTTAGCAAGTATTTTTTCCAAAACGCGTTCTAATAAATAATCGTATTCGTCCTGATATCGGTAGGTGCGTATTAGTATATCTTCACCTTTTTTAATTGCCTCAAATATTTCCCTAACATTTACTGCATTTGGCTCGTCAAAAATACAAATCATAAATTTCTTTTACCTAAGATTATTTAATAAACGTTACAATAAATATACTACTTATCCACTGATTTAATCAACAATATTCAATTATTAGACAACTTTAAAGTCATTTTTTTTCGCTCAATAAAAATATTAAAACCATTGCCGCATCAACGGGATAATTTACAATTAATTCAACTAATTCAGCCCGCAAAGTATCTATGTTTTTCATAAAACTTCGCGATTTTAAATGTTTAACAACGGTATCAGTTAAAATATCCATCTCGGTTTGTACAGCATTTGCGCTAACATCTGCTAACGGATAATCCGCAAACAAATCATCAATAAAATCAACTTCATCAAAAGTTTTTTCAAGATAACCCTTTACCCAGTTTTTGCCTTTTTCCGGTTTTATAATTCTCGCTTTAAGCAAAGAATGAAACTTTATAATAACTTTGCCTTTTGTTTCTTCCGAAATACTGCCGAAACTATCAATCGCCTGGTTAATTTTATTAATATACCTGTCTTTTAAAAGCATAAAAAGCAAATTGGCTATTTCACCTTCAAGAGAAATAATAAACGTTGCACATTGCTCGTTATTCCATGGCCGTACAAGTTCCATTTTTAGTCTCCATACCTTAATTAAGGTTATTTATACTATCTTATAAAAAATATATTGTCAACGCAAATTATTTTTAATTTTAGAAGTTTTACTTTATTACATGCCTGAGATGTACCTCATTGCTTGGACAGCAAGCTGTCTGTTCTAATGTGGTGCATTCCATAGGGCGAGGCATGATTTCAAAAAAAAGTTTAATTTGCAGTGCCAATATTCATGTAAATCTTTAAAAATAAAAATTTGACGCAAAAGCGCTTTATCGTTTTATTTTTGCCCTAAACATATATTAGGAAAAAAAATAGGTTAACGGAGATTTGCAATGTATAATTATAAAGATTTAATGGATAAAGATAGAAAATATTTATGGCATCCTTTCACTCAAATGAAAACATGGAACGAAGAAGAGCAGATGATTATCGTGAAAGGCGAGGGCAATAAGGTTTACGATATGCAGGGAAACGGATACATCGACGCGTATTCGTCTTTGTGGTGTAACGTTCACGGACATAATATACCGGAATTAAACCAAGCAATAACAGAGCAGTTGGACAGTATTGCTCACTCTACAATGTTAGGCGCGGCAAACGTGCCTGCAATTTTGCTTGCTGAAAAACTCGTTGAAATTTCACCGATAGGGCTTAACAAGGTTTTTTATTCCGATTCCGGGGCAACGGCAGTGGAAATCGCTTTAAAAATGGCTTATCAGTACTGGAAACAGGCAACGGGTAAGGTGAGGAATAAGTTTATAACATTCGAAAACGCGTATCACGGCGATACAATCGGAAGCGTTAGTTTAGGCGGCATTTCGATATTTCATGAAATATTCAAAGGGCTTTTGTTTGAGACTGTTCGCGTTCCTAATACTTATGCTTATAGAATGGGGGATGATATTTCTCTTGAAAAAGCCGGCGCGATTGTCTTAGGGGAAATAGAAAAAGCGTTGAATGAGAATGAAGATAAAATCGCGGCTATTGTGGTTGAGCCTAAAATGTTCGGTGCAGCGGGAATGGTAACGCAGCCGGCTGGTTTTGTTAAGAGTTTGCGCAACCTTGCGGATAAATACGGAACGCTTTTAATTTGCGATGAAGTAGCAACGGGGTTTGCAAGAACGGGGGGGATGTTCGCAAGTACAGACGAGGGTATTTGTCCTGATATTATGGCAGTTGCTAAGGGGATAACGGGCGGATATTTACCCGTTGCCGCTACTCTAACTACTGATGAGATATATAACGCGTTTTTAGGCGAGCCGCAGGATTTAAAAACGTTTTATCACGGCCATACTTATACGGGAAACCAATTAGGTTGTGCGGTTTCAATTGCTAATATTGATTTAATGATTAAAAACGATACCGTAGGGTATGTTAAGGAAATTTCCGGCTATATGGGAGAAAAACTGGATAAACTTAACGAACTTGACTGCGTTGGCGAAATAAGACGCAAAGGCGTTATGACGGGCATTGAGATTGTTAAAGATAAGAAAACGAAAGAGCCATTTGCTTATGAAGATTTAGCTGCGCATAATATTATTATAAATTGCCGTAAATACGGTGTATTAACGCGCAATTTAGGCGATGTAGTTATATTAAACCCTGTTTTATCTGTTACAAAAGATGAGATTGATATAATTTTAAATGCGCTTTATGATTCTATTAAAAGTGTAACGGAAAAGTGAAATCGCTGTATTTAAATATTAAGATTTAATTAAAATGATTTGATTTTTTTTTAATTAGGGTGTATTTATAAAATGCAGGGTGTATTATAATTTTATGAGGTTATTAGTATGCAAACACAGGTGGTTGAGCAGATTTTTGATGAATTGGATAAAATTCGTGGCGAACTTTTTCAAACGGTTGAAATGCTTCCTTCCGGTGTATTTGAACCGCGTTTTGATAAAAAATGGAACGCGCCTAAAATTTTAGGCCATTTGAATAAATTTGAAAAACAGGTTACAGAATATTTTCAAAATTATATTTTATCTACTGCTAAACGCGTTAACCCTGCCTGGCAACCTAGACATTTGTCTGAAAACTGGCGTAACTCCATGAACAATGATTCTGAAAAATACGAAAGTCCTGAAATTTTTCGTTCTCAGGGCATTCCCAAAAGCCGTTTTGAAGAAGTGTTTAAAGCGGCCAGACAAGCTTTAAAGTCAGTTGTTTTTAAAAAAATAGATAAAGATTTTAACGAAATAATTATTCCGCATCCTAACGGTAGCAAGTTAAATTTAATTCAATGGCTTGAATTATTGGGAGACCACGAAAAACGGCACATTCGCCAGCTTGAAAACCTTTCTTTTTAATAATCTGATTTTTTTTAAAATAATTATTGATATTTCTAAAAACTAGCTTAAAATGTAAATTGGACTAGACTATGGAAAAAAACAACGTATTAGAGTGTTTTAATTATTTTTATACACCCATTGCTGTTTGCGATGCTAAGGGCAAAATTATTTCTACTAATGAAGCTTTTGATAAATTATTCTCCGAGTTTATTAGCGGAGAAATTAAAAACGTAAAAAAGCTTTTTAAGAGTAATCCCGGAAAAAAACTTGAGATAATTACAAACTTTTTAAAAGAGCAGAACGTTTATAATAATACTTTCGATTTAAACGTTTATAAAAATAAAACGAAAAAGATTGCTGTTTCCGTTTTTAAACTTGATGACAAATATACTTTTCTTTTTTATCCTCAAAAACGGTTTAGTCAGGATAAAGAGATAATTGAACTTATTAATAAAATTACGAGTACTTTTGACCTTGATGATATTTTAGAAAAAGCTATTGCCGGGCTTTCTAATTTATTTAGCTTCACGGGTTACAATATATCCATAATTGACGAGGACACCGACCAGCTGCGCGTTTTGAAATTCGATTTGCCTGATATTAACAAAGAAAGCATAAATTTTTATAGAACTGCAAAATATCCTCTGAATAAAGACGGAGGCATACTGGTAGAGTCAGTATTGGAAAATAAAGTTATTTACATTCCCGACAGGGAAGAACACGATATTGAAAGCACACGCACCCAGTTATTAATGGTTAATTTAAATATTCGAAGTCAGCTCTTAATTCCAATGGTTATGGAAACGCTACCCGTTGGCGTTATCGGTTTTTATACTCATGGGGATAAAAAATTAATACTCGATGAAGAAGACATTGAATACATAAAGAACTTTATAACCCCCATCACAATAGCAATAAATAACGCCTTACTTCATAATAAAGTAATGCGTCAGACAATCGAACTTGAAAGAATTATTGAAAACCGAACCCGTGAAATTCAGAAAAAAAATATTGAGCTTGAAAAACTTAGTTTAATAACGCAAAAAATGAATGCAACGTTAAACATTGATGAAGTGCTTGACCTTTTGCATGCGGAGTTAAGCAAGCTTTACTTTTTCGAAGGTTTTGCGGTTATGCTTATGGACGACAGCAAAGATTATTTATTTACACTTAAACTTATTATTCCTAATCTTGAAGATAAGGAGGTCGAAAGAATCGCAAAACGCCGTGTGCCCCTTGATGTTGAAAAGGGCGGCGGAGTTGCTTTTGCGGTTTTGCAAAAAAGGGATATGTATTTTGAAGACGTTGATCCTGAAAAGCTTCCCGATGGAGTAAATAAAGAAGCCGTTGTAAAAACAGGGGGAATTAAATCTGCATTAATTCTTCCTATGAAAATTTCCGATGAAGTCGTCGGGGTTATGATACTTTCTGCATATACTTGCAATTTAGGTTTTACCGACGATGATATTTCTTCTATAAGGCGTTTTGTTGACCAGATTGCAAGCGCAATAAAAAATAGTTTTTTGCACGATGATTTGCAAAACGCTTTAAATGACCTTGAGAGGGCAAACAGAAAACTAAAAAAACAAAAAAAACTTCTTAAGGACTTGGCAATTACAGATGCCTTAACGCAAATAAGAAACCGCCGTTATTTTGACGAACGCATTGTAGAAGATTATGAAAAGTGCAAGCGCTATAACCAGCCTTTATTCATTTTAATGATGGACATTGATAATTTTAAATCCGTTAACGATACTTACGGGCATGATTACGGAGATTACGTTCTCGTTGAATTTACTAATATTTTAAGTAAAAATGTTCGTAAATCGGATTTGCTTGCCCGGTACGGTGGCGAAGAATTTATAATTGCCATGTTTGAGACGGATGCAAATGGAGCAAAAATTGTGGCTGAAAAAATACGTTCAATGGTGGAAGACCATGACTTTATGTGGAAAAATATCCACATTAAGCGAACGATTTCAATAGGCATATCCTGCTATCCTTCCCCGCTTGAACCGCAAGATTCCGTTTATACTATCGTTAAAGAAGCAGACGAAGCTTTATATATTGCAAAAAACACAGGGAAAAATAAATGGGTTTATTACTGGGATCTTGAAGAAAATGACAGAGAAACAGAAAAAAAAAATTACGGGAAAAAAACAATAACGAAAAAGTCAACAGGAAAACAAAAAAATACAAAAAGAAATAATGAAAAATCTACGAGCAAAAATAAACGTAGCAAAAAAACAAAAGAATAATTTAATTTTTAGAATATTCTGAAAATTAAATGATAAATGCTTGAAACTTTGTATATATTTGTTTAAAATATTATTAATTGCGTTATTGTTATTAACGTTATAATTATTAAATTTAGGAGAATTAAATGTCAGACCCGAAAGAAATTTTAGAAAAGAGCAAAGTTATAGCCGTTGTGGGATTGTCAACGGATACGAGCAGAAAATCACATTCAGTATCAAAGTATTTACAGAATCAAGGTTATAAAATTATACCCGTTAACCCTAAGTATGATGAAATTTTAGGCGAAAAGTGTTATGATAGTTTAAAAGACATTCCTGATGATATTGAAGTGGACATGGTCGATGTATTTAGGCGTCCTGAGTACACACCTGCGGTTGCAAAAGCTGCTGTTGAAATCGGGGCTAAGTATTTATGGCTTCAGTTAGGCATTAAAAACGAAGAAGCAAAAAACATTGCTGAAGATGCCGGGCTTGGATATGTTGAAGATAAATGCACGCATATTGAACATAACAGGTATTTCGGTTAAATAAAATAAAAGAGGAAAATATGGAACAAGTTGATATGTTAGTAATTGGTGGTTGCGCAGCGGGAATGTCGGCTGCGGCGGCCGCGCGAAGAGAAAATAAAGGTCTTTCTATAACCGTTCTTGAAAAAGGTAAGTACATTTCCTACGGCTCATGTGCTATACCTTATTATATAGAAGGCGTTATTCCTGATTGGGAACCTCTTGTGCATCATTCACCCGGGGAATTTAAAGAAAAAAGAAATGTTAATGTATTAATTCATGCAGAAGCTACTAAAGTAGATACTAAAACGAAAATCGTTACATATAAGCACGAAGGAACGGAAAAACAAATTAAATATGACAAGCTTCTGATTTCAACAGGCGGGTATCCTTTTGACCCGTTTGGAGCTGAAGGTAAATATGAAAATCTTTTTGTTTGCCGTAATGTTGAACACGCACAGGCAATTAAACAAGCATCAGACGGAATGGAAGGAAAGAAAGCCATAGTTTTGGGAAGCGGCTATATCGGACTTGAAGTTGCATGCGCTTTTAAAAGCAAGGGCTTGGATGTTGAGGTATTTGAACGTAACCCATACATTTTAGCCGGATTTATTCCTGAAATAAGCGAAAAGGCTTATGAATACTTAACGGAAAATGGAATTAATATTAATCGCAATGAAAGCGTTACTGATTTTATTTCTGAAAACGGAAAAGTAAAAAAAGTCGTTACTGATAAAGGGGAGTATAAAGCGGATATAATTCTCCTTGCCATAGGCGCCAGGCCTGCTACTGATTTTCTTAAAGATACGGGAATTGAAACGGGGAAATTCGGTGAAATCGTTATTGATAAATCAATGCGAACAAATGTTAAGTATGTTTGGTCAGCCGGCGACTGTGCGGGTACGTTTAACGCGTTTACCGGAAAATATACCTACTTTCCCCTTGCACAAGGAGCTAACAAACAGGGTAAAATTGCGGGAATCAATATGGCAACGGGAAATAATCATGAATTAACAGGAGTTGTTAAAAGTCAGGCAATGAAGCTTTTTGAACTTGAAATTGCTTCAGTAGGCTTAACGTCAGAAGAAGCAAAAGAACACGGTTTTTCACCAAAAATAACTACGATTGAATCTTTTACTAAAGCTTACAAGCATTTGGGCGGAGGTAAAATTCAGATAAGTTTGATTTATGATGAAAATCACGGCACAATTCTAGGTGCGCAAATGATAGGCGAACAGGGCACAGGAATTCGTGTGGATATTTTCACCGTTGCAATTTATAACAAAATGAAAGTTGACGAATTTTGGAATATGGACCTCGTTTATGTGCCTCCTATAGCACCGGTGTATGATTCAACGCTAATAGCCGCGCGTAAAGCCATGAATGAACTCGGATTGAATAGTTAGCTGTTGCTTAATCATATTTAATGTTTACTTTTTTTTATAAAAATTATTGTGTTTTTTTTAAAAAAAATGTAGATTAATAAAAAAATATTGCTTGAAATTTTTTTTAATTCAAACTATACTTTAAAAAATAAGCAAAGTAAGCAAAACGTGTTTTTGAAATAAATATACTTTGATATAAGAGTACCGGAAAATCTATGTTTAATGAATACTCCAAACGGGCGAACCGTATTGTAACATTCAGATTTGGAATTGCACTTGCATTATTTATAATGTTGATTTCTCAGAACATAAATGTTTCATCTATTACAAACGGTATTATTTTTCTTTCAGTACTCCTCGTTTTTAATTCCGTTATATATTTTTTTTTAAAACGCGTTGAAGAGGGAGAATTTCAACGCTTATTAATTTTAACTAAATTCCAGGTTTTGTTTGATTTTTTAATTATAACTGTGATTATTTTTCTTACCGGCGGAGTTACGTCAAATTTTATCGGGCTTTATTCCTTAAATTATTTAATTGCATTCTATATAATTCCTAACTATAAAGTTAGGAGTTTTATATCTTTTTCTGCTCCCGTATTGTTTGCTTTTTTTGCAATTTTAGAAAAAACGTCTGTTTTTTCATTAACCGTTTTTTTGACCGATTCCAAAGCCGTTAATTACGGCTGGCCTGATTTGTTAAAAGCTTTGGTTTTTGTAGTTGTACTTACACTAGTTACGCTTGCGATAATAAATCAGATTGCTAAAAATCTACATGAAAAATTAATTCGACTTGAAGGTGTTAACGGCAGATTATCCGCACTTTACAACGTTTCCGCATCCCTTGATAAAATGTATGAAGCAGAGCACCTTGTTGAGAGTGTTTTATCCGTAATTGAAGGAAAATTGGGTTTCGATTCGATTTGCCTCTTTTTTAAAATACCTGGACAGAAGGAATGGATATATAATTGTAATGATGATGATTTATACAATTGTTTTAAATACTTTGATATAGGCGCTGACCCTAAAGACTTTCATGCACGGGAATTTAATGGAAATAACTATATAATTTTTCCTTCATTAAAATATAATGAGTTTTTTTCTGCGGAGATTAATAAAAACGTTGCATTTATTCCCGTTATAATCCGGTCAAGCGTTACGGGATTTCTCGTTGTCGCTACAAAAGACGAAAGCTTAATGGCTGAGGAAAATATGATTCTTTTAGCGGCCATAGCTAATCAAGTGGGAGCAATAGAGGAAAATCTTAAATTTTTTGACATTGTTCAAAAAGGTAAAAAACAGTGGCAAAATACTTTTGATGCTTTGAAGGATTTTATCCTTGTAATTGACAAAGAGGGCAGGATTATTAGAGCAAACAAAGCTTTTATCCGCTCTTTAAATACAACGTATTCGGATATAATAGGTGAAAACGCAAAGAAAATACTAAAAATAGAAAACGAAATAATTATTCCGAATACAACGGAAAAACCTATATCAAAAGAAATTCAATTTGAACACATTGACGGAACGTATTTAATTAGTTTATATCCGATTTATGCTGAAAATAAAAAACAGATTGACGGCGGAGTTTATGTAATTAGCGATGTAACCGCATTAAAACGTGCCGAACGTAGCGCATTGCTTCACTTAAAAGAAAAAGAGCGACTCAATGTTGAACTTAAAGATATGTTTCACGGTGTTATTATGCTAACCGCCTCCTCAATTGACGCTAAAAGTGAGTGGACAGCAGGACATAGTGAACGTGTTGCTTATTACACAGTAAAAATTGCCGGTAAAATGGGTTTGAGCGAGGAAGACATTGAGAATATTCGCATTTGCAGTTTGTTGCATGACATTGGAAAAATTGCCATACCTGATAGTATTTTAAATAAAAGTTCCCGTTTACTTGATACCGAGTTCGAGCTTATTAAAAAACACCCTATTGTGGGTGCTCGTATTTTAAGCACATTATCACACTTTGAAAAAATTATTCCCGGCGTAAAACATCACCACGAAAGATGGGACGGGCGTGGTTACCCTTACGGACTTTCTGATAAAGATATACCGCTTTATGCACGAATACTAGGCGTTGTCGATGCTTTTGACGCAATGGTATCAGAAAGGCCATATAGAAAAGGCCTTCCTTATGAAGTTGCTATTGAAGAGATAGTAAACAATGCCGGCTCACAATTTGACCCTGATATAGTTTCATATTTCGTTGTAGTTATGCATGACGAACAAAACCGAGATGGTCTCTCAAGTAGCGCTTCTTCTGAAATTGCATAATTTTTTTCCAAATATTTTATTTTAGTTAAATATTCATTGAAATTTAAAGCTATTTATGATAGTGTGTTTCTATGTTTGGAAGTAAATACCGTAAATATGAAAAAAAATTAGTTGAACTCATTGCCATTGCTCTAAATAAAAATAATTTTGAAAACCTTGTTTCAAGAATTTATAAAGGCAAAACAATTGATAATATTAAACCGGAAAGCACGGAAGGTTTCGGTTACATTGAAAAAATATTAACTGAAGAAATTGAGAAGCAATTTGGCGACCCTAACCGTCCTTTTATTGAACTTGTTTTAAATGCAATTGACGCAAAGCCGGATGATTTTATCGGTGATTATACTGTTACGGTTTTAACCAAATTTAACGAATTCATTGTATCGGATAATGGCGCTTCAATGAGTTTGGATGAAGTTCTATCTAATTTCATTATTCCTTTTTACAGTAAAAAATCAAATATGGAAGATATAGGGCGTTTTGGCGTGGGTTTTTTGTCAAATTTAAGTTTCGTTTTAGAACAACCGCGTTTAATTTACGTCAAAGTTAATATCAGCAGGGAAAAAGACGCTTTTCAGATTATGTTTCATAGTGAAAGCGAAAACGTTAAGGATATAGTTGTTACAATAGAACGTGTTGAGCCGCTTAGGCAGGGAACTGATGTCATTATAACGCGAGATTTGAAAAAATCTCCGGGTTTGATTGAATATTTAACCCGTTACCTTGAATATTTTAATCCGGATAACGCCAAGATTCGTATCAATAAGCGCATAATAAATTTTCCCCAAAAAGGTGAAACAATTATCAGGAAATTCCCTTTTAAAAAGGAAGGAAAGGAAATCGAACAGGCAATTCGTATGACTTTTGATTTTAGCGATACGGATGGAGAAAATTATGTAAAGTTTTATTCCCAGGGAGTTTTTATTTCGCAAATTAAAATGAATTTTGGTAACGTAAAAATTGATTTTCCAACCGTAATTGACGTTGTGGAGGGCCGTGACGAGTTTAAACAAGATGAAAATTATATTGAAGCCATGAATTATATCTGGCAACTCGTTTTAGCGTATTTAAAACAGCTTGATTTAACGAATATAGAAAACGTAAATAATATGCGTGAGCTTATTCCTTGCCTTGAAGAAGCTATTGGTAAGAAGATGCCTGCCCCCGGTGAGTTTATTAAGCTTATATTTCCTCATAGAACTTACGTTGCGGACAGCAAAACATCTGCTTTTAAGGAAAAAGATTTTAAAAATATTTCAGATTTTTTTGGTCCTGAAATTTTTGACTACCTGTATCAACCCAGAACAACGCTTTCTGAAGAACGCTGGCGCGAAGTTTTAGGAAGCTCCATGTCCCTTGTTGACGAATTTAGTGAAACGCGTTCACAGGGGTTTTTGTCAAACTGTATGCCTTTTATCGAAGAGACTGATACACCTTTTCATAATGTAGATTTTTTAAAAGAAAAAACGTATTACCGTTTTGTAAATATTCAAACTAAGGGCGGTGTTTCTCCATTTTTAAGAATGGGCGAACTTGTTTATGTAAATATCGGGAGTAAATTTTTTCACATAGAGAATGATTTTATCTCTGAATTTAACAACCGCGTTAATTATATGCGTGCAAGCGGTAATAAAGAAAAAGATATAGGCAAGGAGTTTAAATGAAAGCGAAAATTATGCTTGCCGATTTGGTTCTTCTGCAAATGGAAGGATATTTAAACCGTGCAATGCAGGAGTTGCAGGAAAAAAACGAAATTGTCAATGTTATTACCCAAGCAAAAGAAAAATCAAGCAATCCTGATTTGTACAAAAGCATTGTAAATAAATCTATAGTAAATCAGTTCGGGGATAGGCATATTGCTCTGCGCGAATTGGGACAGAACGCGAAAGACTCCTATGACAACGATGTGAAACTTAAAACCGTTGAGTTTACAATAGAAGAAACGCCTGATGAGTATCAAATTAAAGTAAGGGATTTTGGCAAAGGCATGAGCCCGCAGAGTTTAATCAGGGATTTATTAATACCGTATAATTCATCAAAATTTCTCGATGCCGATAAAATCGGTGAACACGGCATTGGCTGGTATTCTATTATGGATTTATCGCATATAGTCGAGGTTATAACTTCACGAGAAAATAAACTTTCTAAAGCAAGGGTTTATAAAAGTGAAAATAACTGGTATACAGATATTGAAGTTATACAAGGCAACCAGCAGGGAACTTTAATAATTTCACACGTGAAAAAAGATAAAACCGAAAAAGATTTAATCATTGAAAATATAGAAAAACATTTGGGGCTTGTACCTTCTGAAAGTGTTGATATTAAAGTCAACGGTGAAAAAATAAACGTTCTTGATAAAAACTATTCATCTGCTGTTGCGCTTGCTATTAATTACAAATCGCGTAAAGAAAGATTTAGGATTGCTTACCGTAAAAAAATCGGGGAAAAATTAAAAACCGTTAAAATGACACAGGATGGGCTTTATATCGGAGATATAGAAAATCCTTTTGAGAAGAAAACAATGCATTATGATTTGATGAATACTTTACTTGAATCCGGGATTGATTTTTGGATTGATTTGCCTAAAAATATAGGGCTTACAAAAGGGCGCAAAGAAGTAGTTAAAAAAGACAGAAATATTTATTACACTGCTTTAATGCGCGTTTTCGAAAGCATTTTTTATAACAAAATACTTGAAGATAACGAACTCGTTACCCGGATGGACAATGACCTCGCTTATGTTTTTAAAAATATATTTTTTGATTCTTACGATTTAAACTCCTCAATTTATTTTCGAAACGGTAAACCTTTTGATTTTGATTCAATGGCGAACGGTGTGCCTGAAGCCCATGAGGAAGTTTTAAAAAGCTTCGGTTCTACTTCCAAACGCGAAGATGAAGAAAAATATTTAAAGCGCGCTAAAAAATATTTTAACGAGGTAACGCATTTTATTTATGAAATTTTCAGTAAACAATTTATACATGTCCAGAAAGTTGTTAACAAAAAACAATCTTTAGTCCGTGTGTCACCAAACGACTTAATCCAAATTGATGCGCGGGAGCTTTTGTTTGAGGCGGATATGGGGTCAATGCCGTCATCTAACGGGATTTTCGTTGATAAAAACTCAAAACTAGCTTATGCGATTTTAAATCAGATTAAAATCGTTAAAATGACTGAAAAAGAAAAAAATATGCCCGGCACAACGAAATTTGAAGAACAAAAAGAAATCCACGTTAAAAAAATGCCTTTTTCTTTTATCAAAGAAAAGTTTAATAAATTAAATAAAGCACACGAATATATTGTTTTTTTTCAAGCAATAGAGTACCTTGACAGCTTAATGGAAAAAGCGGTTAATAAGCCAAAAACAACGCTTTATTTTCTTGTTAATTCGCGTGAAGATAAAATATGTCCGGACGAAACCGGCATCGGTTTTAATTTTTATAGCCAAAGCTTGCAAAATATCGTAACGGAAATTTCTTTAAACAAAACCGAAAGAGAAACACTGTTTAAAATTCTCGATTTATACCTTTATGCAAAAACCTACATTGTTTCGGGCAAGTTTTACATCACTCTTGAAGAAGTTGAAGAGTTTTATGAAAAAACTAAGAAAAAAATCCGTGATGATTTTGTTGAATACGTTTTTAATAACCGAATACCTATTGAAAACGAACTAATGAAAATTCTGAAACACGATAACCCTTCCCATATTACAGATATTAATGAAATTGCTAAAATTTTGGTTTAATTGAATGATTAATAAACTCCTTGCTTTTACATAGTACAATATGAGCGGGAAAATCAATTACTTAGCCCTGTAAAAAATAGAGGCTGCGTTGGCCTCTTTGCTAATAAATATGGCTCTTTTCGAAAAAATTTTTTTAAAAAAATAGATTTTTTATCTCTTTTTAAATTTAAAACCTTCACTTAATTTTAATAAAAAATAAATTCGTTATCTGTGAATTTTATTTAAATTTGGCTTTTAAAATTTAATTTCAATAGTTAAATTCTAATTATAAAATTTTAATAAAAATAAAAAGATTTCTTGATTAAACCCTGGTTATACTATAGAATATTATTCTACCCCGAAATAATTCGTTAATGCATAATTGTTATTTTTAGGAGATACACAATGGGAAAAATTATTGCTATTACCAATCAAAAAGGCGGTGTTGGAAAAACTACAACAGCAGTAAATCTGACTTCTGTACTCGCTACCAAAGGAAGTAGAGTTTTGCTAATAGACATTGATGCACAGGGTAATGCAGGAAGCGGGCTCGGATACGAGAAGGGCGACGGAAAAAGTATTTATGAAGTATTGATAGAAAACGAGCCTATTAAAAACGTTATTATTCCAACAGAATACGGAAATCTCGATATAATCCCGGTTAATATTCACTTAGCGGGTGCAGAAGAACAAATGTCCGAGGCATCTGATAAAAATTTGCGCCTTAAAAACGCTTTAAAAGATATAAGAAACGAATATGATTATATCTTTATTGACTGTCCCCCTAGTTTAAGCGTTTTCACCTTAAATGCTATGGCCGCAGCAGACAGCGTTATTATTCCTTTGCAATGCGAATATTACGCTTTAGAAGGCCTTGCAGAGTTGCTTAAAACGGTAAAGTTTGTCCAGCAATATGTGAATAACGATTTAAAAATCGAAGGCGTATTGCTTACAATGTATAATACAACGACAAACCTTTCCTCTGAAGTAATGGAACAGGCAATAACATATTTTAAAGATAAAGTTTATAAAACCATAATACCGCGTAATGTTAAACTTGCCGAAGCGCCTTCTCACGGTCAGCCTATACATATATATGACCCAAAATCCGTTGGCGCTAAAAGCTATGAAAAACTCGCGGTGGAGCTGATAAAAAATGGCTAAAAAAAATGCTCTGGGTAAGGGGCTTGCGGCTTTACTCGGTGATGATGTAGTTAACGAAAAACAATTACAAACCAAAACAGATAATATAAACGTTTCATCCGGTGGCGCTGAAGCGCTTTTGAAAGTTAAAGATATTATACCGTATGAAGACCAGCCACGGAAAATATTTGACGAAAAAACAATTACCGAGCTTGCTCAGTCCATAAGCGAAAAAGGCGTTTTGCAACCCGTTATTGTTAGAAAAAAAGGCGATAAGTACGTTTTAGTTATTGGAGAGCGTCGTTGGCGGGCAACGCAAAAAGCCGGTCTTGATGAGATACCCGCTTTGGTGCGTGATTTCACCGATGTTGAGGCTTTGGAAGCCGCTTTAATCGAAAACATTCAAAGGGAAGATTTAAACCCGTTGGAAGAAGCTGTTTCTTATTCACAGTTAATTGGAAAACTAAACATAACGCATGAAGAATTATCAGAACGTGTGGGGAAAAGCCGTACCGCGATAACGAATAAAATGCGTTTAATGAAACTTCCCGAAAGTGTTCAGGAAAACATTGTAATGGGCGTTATTTCTGAGGGACACGGCAAAGCTATCCTTTATTTAGACGATGATCCCGAAAAAATGGAGCTTCTTTATGAGAAAGTGTCTTCTGATAAATTAAGCGTTAGGGAAACAGAGGCGCTTGCGAAAAAATGGACAGGCATGTCCTTAAAAGAGATTAGAAAATTTTTGTCGAAAAAATCTTCAGATAAAAAGCCCGGTAAAAAGTCTCCTGATGTGGTTGCTCAGGAACAAAAGCTTTCTGAAATTTTCGGCTCTAAAGTCGTTATTGACGACAAAA
>CAYUYT010000013.1:20913-31957 GCA_964449345.1 uncultured Spirochaetia bacterium
AAAAACAACAAAGGCAAAATAATTGTTTCCTACAACGATCTGGAAGATTTCCAGAGAATTCTTGAAAACATCAAAGGGCTTTAATTGAATTGTGCCCGAGAGATAACGCAGATAATCATCCTTAGCCCTTCTTTAAATGAAGAAGGGAATTAGTAAAACTTTGGGTATTGGCATTCTTTTCTCTTCAAGTCCCTCATTATTTGTAGGGGGATTTTTTTCAAGTAGTTTTGTAGGTGCCGGTACGTTACTTGCCCCCAAGAGTCTATTACTTCATCAATTTTATTCGTTAAATTTATGACATTTTGCTAATGCGTTCTTCAATTTCATAGAAACACTTTATTTCCGGCGTAAGTTCGATACCCATCTCATCTATTGTTGATAAAATAGGCGCATAAATTTTATTGGAATCGCGAAGGAACGAAGCAAATTTTCTGTTAATGTTATCTACTTTTTTTGCAAGAAGGTTAATGAAATTTTTATAAAATTCGTTTTGGTCCCGGATAATCAAAAAAAGAACAACCACAGAGAAACTGAAAAGCATGTTTTTAATCTCTTCTTTATTAAATTCATCGCGTTTGTTATCAAGATAAAGTTTAATTTCTCTTTGGATGCGAATTAAACTCATGGGATTAAACAATTTTACGAATTTTGAAAACTTGTTTTTTATTGCATCGTCTGAAAATAATTTTGACACCGCGTTACTAATAACATCACCGAATTTTTCATAATTTAGGTTCAAGGTATCGAGAACTTGCCTCGATGTTATAAATTCCGTGAGTTCTTTTTGTCCTCGGTTGTTGAGTGTATAAATATCTGCAACTTCTCCTGTCATTTGCGTTTCCTTTTCATTTTCGTTGATATTACTGTATCAGTAATTATAAAAAAGTCAAGCAAATATTTGTAAACTTAGGTTATATTTTAGGCTTTATGAAAAAATATTTATGTTTTCTTTTATCATTAATTGACCGCAACAAACTTTAATAAGACTATGTTGTTTGTATTGTTTCATTAAAAATTGGTACTTTTTTATTCAATTGCAACGCGAAATTCCCCCGAGTTTAAAGAGATATTAAGAACATTTTTTATTTAATCTCGTTTTAATAGGCTAGTTTTATGCAGCAATTATCCATAAGTTTATGAATTGTCTTTTGGCAAGCAAAATTTTTTGAATATTTAAAATATTTTATTGTTTTTATGCAATTTTCTAAAACATCACTACGTATTGGATAGCATGCTTAGGAAAATTTAATTACAAAAATTATAGAGGGGTATTAAGGAATATAAATTGTCTTTGTATTTTGAATTGCTTGAAATTTATGCAAGCAAACGGAAAATAACGTTTATTTCAGGGTTATCACTAAAAATACGTTTTTCTTTAATTGCGGTTTTAAGTTCGCTTTTTGAAAGCCAATTTTCACCCAAATCAACGAGCCCTGAAAAATCGCATTCAGGGCATTCGCAAAGTTCAACTCCCTGACATTCAATTATTTTCTCATCGTTGTCATCCGAAGTGCATTCAAATTTTATCAACTGTTTTATTGATACTATTTTATAACCGTGTTTTAAAACGTTCATGGCTATATCGCAATTCTGGCAATAAACGTTACTTTGCTGAGAATTCTCAAATCCACAGTTATGGTTATGGTTCTCATTTCCATTTTTTTCATTTGATTGTTTAGGTTCGCTCATTTACCGCCCCCTTCTTGTTCTAGGATTTTTTCTTCTTTATTTTTAACTCTGCGTTTATTAATAGCGCGTTTTTCAAGAAAATGATAAAGCACGGGCATTACAAAAAGCGTTAATAAAGATGATGTAAATAAACCGCCAATTATTGCCCGCGCCATTGGTTCGCGCGTTTCAGAACCTTCACCGCCTAAAAAAGCCATAGGGAAAAGCCCTAATATGGTTGTCAGCGTAGTCATTAAAATAGGACGTAAACGCGTTTTGCCTCCTTGGATTATTCCGTTTCTAAGAGAATAGCCATAATCACGCCGTAATAAATTTATGTAGTCGACTAACACTATTGCGTTGTTTACTACTATTCCCACGAGAATTATGGCGCCCAAATAACCCATTATATTAAACTCATCACCGGTTAATATAAACATTAGCGTTACGCCGACTAAGGATAACGGGATTGTAAATAATATTATAAAAGGGTGTTTTAACGATTCAAATTGCGCTGCCATTACCATATAAACGAGCAAAATCGCTATTATAAAAGCAAGACCTAAATCGGCAAACGATTCTTGCTGGTCTTTATATTCGCTACCGTAAAGAATATTAAACCCCGGTGGCAACGGATATAATTCGTTCCTAATGCGCGTTTGTATTTCGTTAACAACGTTTTCAAGACCTACATCAACGTTTGCAGTAACGTAAATTACTCGTTGCTGGCTTAAACGCTCTATTGTTACCGGACTTCTTGATTGTTTAATTTTTGCAATCTGATGCAAAGGCACTTTGAAACCTAGCGGACTTTTTACCATTAACCTTTTTAAATCTTCAACATCAAGGCGGTCTTTTTCGCGAAAACGTACGTTAATATCTATTTCATCGCCTCTTTCGCGGTAACGAGATGCAATAGTCCCTGCAAACCCCGTTTTAATGCTATTGGAAATGGCTTTAACAGACAATCCCAAAGAAGAAGCCTTTATTCTATCTATATGTATAACGAGTTCCTTTTTTCCCTGTTTACGTGAAATTTGGGCATCCTTCGCGCCTTTTACGCTTTCAACTATAGTTTTAATTTTATTCGCAAGTTCCATAGCCGTTTTTAAATTGTGCCCCATTATCTGGATTTCCACAGGAGGAGCATTCGACCCCATCATACTAGGCCGGTAAAAATTTATTTCTACACCGGGTATATTTTTTACAAGATTGCGTACCTCTTCTTGTATCACAAACATACTGCGTCTGCCCGGAGTCCCTCTGTCAGGCAATACAACGCGTATAGTAGCTAGGTGGCTTCCTGCTTTGCCCTGAAAAAGAGAAAACCAGTCATCCCCCGTTCCAGCGCGAGCGCTTACATAACGAACGCCTTTTATGCGTTCATTAATCATTGTTGAAACTTTTTTGGTTAATTCCTCAGTTTTTTTAAGACGTGTTCCCTGTCTTAATTCCATATCAAAGTAAAAGTTGTCGCGTTCGTTTTGAGGCATAAATCCTCGAGGTATGACTTTACATGACATAAAAGTAGCAAATAAAATTCCAAGTGCACCGAATAGAATTGTTTTTTTATGGTCTATTACCCAGTTAACAGCAATGGAATAATTTTCTTCGAGTTTTAAAATAACGCTTTCCACTTTGCTGTCAAGCCACTTGATAACGCTTTTCTTTTCTTTGTAAAAAGATTTACCGGCAAGGAGTTTAGAAGACATCATAGGTATTAATGAAACCGCTACTACCAAAGACGCAAGCAATGAAAACGTTACTGTTAATGCCATTTCTTTAAATAATACACCTGCAATACCTTCAACGAATAAAACTGGCAAGAATACCATTACCGTTGTCATGGTTGAGGCAGTAATGGGCATAACTACTTGCTGCGCTCCGTTTATCGAAGAAAACTCAGCAGTTTCACCTTTTTCACGATGACGGAAAATATTTTCAAGTACAACAACGGCATTATCAACGAGCATTCCAACGCCTAAAGCTAATCCTCCGAATGACATCATGTTTAACGTTATGCCGTTCATATACATTAACAAAAACGTAGCAATTATAGACAGGGGCATCGCAATTCCCACAACTAAGGTTGCTTTGATATTTCTTAAAAAAATGAATAAAACTATTAAAGCAATAATACCTCCGATTAAAGCCGTATCCGAGACACTAGAAATTGAACGCTTTATTCTGTCTCCCGTGTTAAAAAGCTGATACAATTTCATGTTACTTGGGATTCGTGATTTAATTCTGGCAAATTTTTCTTTTATTCTATTAACGACTTCAACCGTATTTGCGCCGGATTGTTTTTGAAAAAGCAAAGTAATGCCTTCAACGTTGTTAACTGTCTGAATCATTTCTTTTTCTTTATAACTATCAACCACTTCTGCGATATTTTCAAGATAAATAGGTATGCGTCTGCTTATCCCCGTTGCAACGATTTCACGTAGTCCCACAGGAATTTGTTTATACTCCCTAATAGCAATAACGATTCGTTGTATATCCCGCAAAGATTTATATTCACCTACGGTTCTAATTGTAAAATTCTCTCTGTCAATATCAATATCACCACCCGGCGTATTTACGTTTTCCATAGCCACCGTGTTAATTATATCGCTAAAAGTTAAATTAAAAGCATTGAGCCGGTTTTTTATTACCTTTATTTGAATTTCTCTTTCCGCGCCGCCTTGTATCCTTACTTGCGCAACACCCGGAACCTGCTCGAATTCTGTTTTTAGAAAATCTTCGGAAAAGCGTCTTCCAAGCCCAACATTGTCCGTTTCAAGTGTCATAGCCATAACGGGTATCATGGACATATCGAATTTAAATACAATGGGTTTTTCAGACTCTTCAGGCATATATCTTCTAATTTGTTCAAGCTTTTCACGCACATCCATTGCCGCGGCGGCAATATCCGTGCCCCATTCAAATTCAATTGATACTATGGAGATACCTTCAGCGGAAGTTGATTTAACTTTTTTAACGTTTTGTACTGTAGCACACGCTTCTTCAACCCTGCGCGTTATTGTTTCTTCGATTTCAGCAGGTCCGACATTAGGATACTGTGTCATAACGGTTAAAGCAGGGAAAGTAAAATCAGGCAAGAAATCTAATTTTAGTTTTGACAAAGCAAATACGCTTAACAATAATATGGCCATATACAACATTACCGTTGCTATCGGACGTTTGACTGTGGACTCTATAAATTTCATAAATAATTCTCCGTTAATTTCCCGTCTTATTTTTGCTTTGTTGTTTATCCGGATTATTTTGAACCGGAGGCTTTTGCTTTGCCTGTGTGCGCGCGGGTTTTGTTTCAGAGGGTTTTTTACGCACCGGACGTTTTTTTAAAATTACATTAGTGTTCGTTTTTTGCGGCTTAATCTTTTCATTTTTTTCTTTAATTACTTGAGGAATATCTTTAAACGCATCCGCATTCTCAAGGTTATTAATCATTTTATCGCCCACTTCACTGCGCATTTCAACCTCGGTATTAGTTTGTAAGAATCTATGTCCCATGAATACCACGAATTCCTCAGGATTAACGCCTTTTACTATTTCAACAAAATCAATAAATTCCCCGTCTTTTGTCTTCAACCTTTTTATTATACCGGTATTAACAACGCGTTTTTCTGCGTATAATTTCTTTTTATTTCCCTTTCCGGTTTTTTCCTTAACAACGAATAAATACTTTACACCTTCATTATCCAGCACAGCGGAATAAGGAACAAGGGTAACGTTTTTTCTCGTATTAACTACAATTTTGGCATTTGCATACATACCGTCTTTTAAGGGATTTTTAGGATAATTGTTATTATCTATCAATATTCGTGCTTGAACCGTTCTTGATAAGGGGTGAACTATCGATGAAATCTTAGAAATTTGCCCTTCAAATACTTTATCAGGGTAAGCATCCACTGTAACATAGGCTATCATTCCTTCTTTTACTACGCCGATGTCTTTTTCCACAAGGTCAACAATACATTCCATAAAACGCGGGTTAACAATTTTCATTAATTGCGTTGTAGGACCTATTGTGTAGCCGACTTCAACGTCAACTTTTCCCACCACACCGGATATGGGCGAACGCACTAAGTAATCCAGATAGTCAACTCCCATGCTTCTGCGGTCAATAGTGGCAAGAGCAGCGCCTTTTGTAACGTATTTTCCTTCTCTTTTTAAAATGGCTCTTACTCTTCCTGCAACATCGCTAAATATTGAAGCGCCGAATTTTGCCTGAATCTCGCCGTTTATCTTTAAAATTTTGCTGACATTTCCTAATCTCGCTTTAATTACCTGTACCGGAGTTGCGCCTAAAGCATCTTTCTTTTTGTTTTTATTTTTACCTCTACTAATGACAAGCAGGGCAAGGAGAATAAATACAACACCTGCAATAATAATATTCCGGATTTTTTTCCGTTTTCGTTTTTTCTTTATTTTCGTTGCTTCGGTTTCATACACAATTCCGTTTTCTTTTTTTTTCATAATATAGCCACCCGGTTTTACTAGAACGGACTAGTCCGTCCGATATATAATGAAAATTATAACTTTTTATCTACTTTGTCAAATTCTATTTATTAATAATAATTAATTTTTTTTAATTGTATGTATTGTTTCGTTTACTCAATAAAAGAGAATTCGAATTGTTAAAAAAAGCGCCTGCACTATTTAAAATAAGAGCAAGCGTTTTAATGTATTGTCAATTTTTAATTTTTTAATATTTGAATACGTTACACCCTACTGCAAAACCTGCGCCGCTTGCGGTTAATACTACTACATCCCCGCGTTTAATTTTGCCGTCTTTAACAGCGTGATAAAACGCCATAGGAACGCATGCAGAGCCCGTATAACCGTATTTATCCATAATAGTAACGGTTTTTTCCATTGGCTGGTTAAGTATATCCATTACTTTAACGATTACAGATTTATTTATTTGCGTGAATATAAGCATATTAGCGTCATCGGGTTTCAGCCCTTTTTTAGCAAGCGTATCTTTTACAAGAGGCGGCCAGAGTTTAACGTTTCTATCCCCGGGCAATGGTTGTAAATTCTCAAGCCCGTATTCACCTTTTTCAAGTAAATTCGTGTTTTCCGGCATAAAGGGTTTTTTCGTTCCCCCTGTATAAACACCTATAAAATCCCACTGTGTCCCGTCTGCAATAATATGGCTTGCGAGATAATCCGAGTCTTCGTTGTCGTTACTTTGCTGTACAATTACAGCTGCTGCACCGTCAGCAAAAATCGGCACAAGAAAACCGGCATCTTTGTCATTTTTATCGTACCTTACAAATGAGGGCATTGAATACATGCCAATAACGCAAACAGTTTTATAAGTACCCGCTTTAACGTAATGATTTGCAATATCAAATCCTATTGTAAATGATGCGCAGGAAGCAGATACGTCAAATGCGCCTGCATACTGTTTTTTTTGCAATCTTCCCTGAACGAGGATTGCTGTTGCAGGGGATATATATTCGGGGGTATCTGAACCCACAATGAATAAATCAACGTCCATAGCATCAATACCAGCGTTTTTAATTGCTTCTTCAGCTGCTTTTGTTGCAAAATCCGCCGAGGTTTCGTCAATGCCTCTTAGTTTTGCAATATGTCTATTTTTAATTCCAAGCCCTTGCTCGAATTTTTCATAATCGAATTCAACACCTGTAATCTTGGTCAATTCTTCGTTTGAAATTGCCTCGCCAGGTGCGTAAAGCCCAACACCTATAATTTTACTTTTCATAATCTATATCCTAAACTTTATTTTTTAATCAATGAAAAATTATATCAAATAGACGTAAAAAGCAAAAAAAAAATACTATAGTATGGCAAATAAAAATGATAATAATAATTAATATATCAATATTAATATTTTAAAATATTAAGGAAAAAATTATTGACATGGCTGTTAATCAATTAATATACTATAAAAAATCATAACGGAGGATTTGAATGCACTCTGAAATTGTTGGCAAATGGAAAGTTGATGATGGCCAATTCAAAGGTTTAACTTACGATTTCAGAGCAGACGGTATTTTTGAAATGGAGATGAATATTTACGGTGTTAAGGGATCCGGGACTTACACTGTAAATGAAGATACAAACCCTAAAGAAATAGATATTAATTTTAAAGAACACACTTCGGGTGCGGCCGGCATAGGAGTTTATAAAGGTATATGGGAAAGGGAAGGCAATAATTTTAAAATGAAAGTGGGCATTGCTTACGGCGAGCGCTGGACCGACCCTGCCGATTACATTCACTATAAAAAAATATAAACTTTCTATGTTAAGCTATAATTGCCGTTAATATTTTTTTTTAGAAAATCCGAAACTTGTTCTTTGGATTTAGCCCATTTGCTATGCAGATGAGCTAGCTTTTCACCGGATTTAAAAATTAGATATGAAGGATATCCGCGAACTGAAAACTCGTTTTTTATTTCTTCCTCTTCAACACAATTTATGCAGTAAAAATTATAAACACGTTCAAACTCTTTTTCTAGTTCGGGGTCAAATTTTTCAGCACGCTTACAATCGGGGCACCAGTCAACGTAAAATTTAACAACGGTTTTACCGTTCGATTTAATTACGGTTTCAAATAACTTAGAATCTAAATTCTGCATAAACTTACCTAAATTTGTATTAAAAAAATGATATACTAAAGTGATTTTAAAATCAAAGTATTGTATATTGTAATTGCTTTTCAAACGACACTTTAAAGTGTCGGTTGCATAAAATTTAAAGTATTATTAGTATAGCCATTTTTTAACAAGCCGTAAAGCAATAATTCTCTTTTTGTTTGTAAAACTAAGAATAGTTTTTTGGTTTTCTGAATATGAAATTATAAATTAAAGCAACGAGCGTTACCCCAAGCCAGAATACGTTCATAGTTGTTTCTCCTGACGTTTCCTCAACAACGTGTTTACCTAACACCCACCCGATAGCTAGTCCTGCGCCCGACCATAAAATTACGTTAAAAAGTCCGCGAAGAAAAAAACTAACGCCTTTTGCCGTTGTTTTTGAAAAATCTTTTATTGCTTGTTTTTGCGTTTCTGTGAACGTTTTGTTAATAGCGCTTTTGCCCGCGCTAACTATTTTTCTAATTCCTATTCCTGTGAGTTTAATAATACCTGTGGAGAAGTTTATTAGTACGTCGATAAAATCATCACCCTTTTGTTTAAACTCCTGATATTTTTTCTTTGCATCTTTTTTGCTTTTTTTAAGCCATTCGGCAAATAATTCTTCCTGTTCAAGGAGTTTGTCAATTTCATTAGAACGCTTTAAAGCGCTTAAAAAATCATCATATTCCTGTCTTGCACGTATATCTGATAGAACTTGATACGCTGTATAAATATTTATAAATTTTTCTTTGCATTCTTCTTCTCTGCCTGTATTTCTGTCAGGGTGCCATTTTTTTGCAAGATTTTTGAAATTTCGCTTAATTTGTTCCTGTGATGCATTGGATTGAAGCTCTAGTGCTTCGTAATACTTATATTTGTCGCCTATCATCAAAATTCTCCGATTTTTTTAATATCGAAACAAATTTAGTTTTACTATACAAAAATTATTGTTGAAAAATATTTGTTTTTATTTTATACCTTAATAATAACTTTACTATTATTATTAAATTATGGAAAACCTTAGCAATTTAGAAAAATACTTTAATGAGAAACACAAAGAAGAAAACTTAAGCCGCCTTAAAAAACAGGAGCTTATTGATTTTTGTAAAAAACAGGGAATAGTTATTGATGAGCTTTTTGACAAAACCGTTATGTATACTGCATTAATAAATATAAGTACGGTGTTGTCTTCTACTCTCGAACTAAACCCTGTACTCGATATTATAATGGATAAAAGCCGTAATGTTATCGGGGCTGAAGCTTCGTCTTTATTACTCGTTGACCCTGATACTGACGAGTTATATTTCCACGTTGTACACGGAGAAAAAAGTGCAGCCGTTAAAAAAGTTAGGATAAAAAAAGGACAGGGTGTTGCCGGCTCGGTTGCCCAAACCGGTGAATCCGTTCTTATAAAAGATGCGCGAACTGATTCAAGGGTTTACAAAGGCGTTGACGAAAAATCTAATTTTGTAACCCAAAATTTAATGGCTGTTGCTCTAAAAGGAAGACGCGGGATAGTAGGCGTTGTAGAAGTCTTAAACAAAATCGGTTCAAAAACTTTCTCCGAAAGCGACTTAATGATATTCGAAGCATTTGCCGTGCAGGCAGGTATCGCGATTGAAAATGCCCGGCTTTATGAAATGGCAACAACGGACGGCATGACTGCTTTATATACAAAAAGATTTTTTAGTTTTAGGTTAAACGAAGAAATATATAACGCACGAAATAAAAAAATGCCTTTGTCAATTCTTCTCATTGATATTGACCATTTTAAAAAAGTCAATGATACCTACGGTCATCAGGCAGGGGACAAGGTCATAGTTGAAATTGCCCGGATAATGAAGGAATTATCTTCAAAAACGGATTTACCCTGCCGGTATGGCGGGGAAGAGCTTATAATAATATCTCCCGGCTCTGATGAGAAAAAAATTATGGAACTTGGTGAAAATTTAAGGAAAGCCATAGAAGAGCATATAATTGAAACGGATACTGAGAAAATACGGGTAACGGCTTCAGTAGGTTGTGCTGTTTTTTCATCTAAAATCAGAACCCCTGAAGACTTTGTAGAAATGTCCGATTTAGCATTGTATTACGGTAAAGAAAATGGCAGAAATACAGTAACTCTTTACGATCCAAATAAAATGACAAAAATTGAAGATTAAGATGAAGGAAAAAATATGGACTTAAATTACATTAATCCTTTTATCCAATCGGCGATTGAAATAATAAAAGAGGTAACGGGGACTGAAGTCAAAAAGACAGATGTTTTCGTTAAAAAAGGTAAAAAAAGCCGCGGCGGAATAGGTATCGTTCTTGATGTTTCACACGATGTTGAAGGCCGAATAATTTTTGATTTTACCCGTGAAATTACATTAAGTTTTGCCCGGGATATGATTGGACTTAATTTGGACGATGCAAACGAATTGAAAAACAACAAAGAAATGCTTGAATCCGCTATTATGGAATTAGGCAATATGATAAGCGGCAAGGCAATTACAATCTTAGAAAAAAATGATTATAATTGTGATATTGCTCCTCCTTCAGTTTTCGTTGGCAAAAACCGCATTTTAGCGCCAGGACAAAACCTTTGCATTGTAATTAATTTTGAATCCGAAAAAGGCGATTTTTCGCTCTGCCTAACGAGTAAAAAAGATATGTATCAAGAAAACATTACGATGGCTTTTACAATGATTAACGAATATATTCAGGAAGAACTCGTTTTTGCTTTTTTACCTCACGGTTTTGAAATATTTTACATGGACGAT
>CAYUYT010000013.1:31967-34500 GCA_964449345.1 uncultured Spirochaetia bacterium
TATTAATAACTTGTACGGAATACTTTCGAAACGCGTTGTGGATTTCCTCTTTATTAATGCAGATAAATTGATTGATAATTTTTCCGAAATATTATCAAACATAAAAACCGCATCCAAAAATGAAAACATTCACATTATTGCCTATTCATCAGAAAAAAATAAAGAAGTATTCAGCGGCATATTTGATAAATTTTTAAGCTTTATAATCCCTTCTCATTTCAACGCAAGAGAATGTGTGCAAGCCATGCGAAAGTATTTTGAAGCAACGGGGATTCGTCATTCCGAAAGACGAAAACACATTAGAGTTCCGGTGCAGCAGGAAGAAAACGTAAAAATTTCATTTAAAATTAACCACCTTGAAGTTTTAGAAGGTAAAATAACCAACCTCTCACTTGGAGGCGCTTTATTTCAAACGAATAACGGAAAACTTATGCATCAAATGAAAATAGGCGAAAAATACGGCGGTTTGCAAATAAATATCGGGGGCAAAATTGCAAGGGCATCAGCAGTGATTGCGCAAAAAAAAGAGTTTATCGGCGCTATACGTTTTGTTGATATTAATGAAAATTTTATTAAAACTATTTCTAAGTATATATTTAAAAAACTTTCTCAAATCGCAAAAGCGGAAATTTCTGCTTGAAAATATTAAAATAAAATTTTATAATTATTTCATATTTTTTTTGTAGACTTATTTGTAATTAATTTGTATTATGTTTTTTTACTTTACTTTAGGATTTTAATATGGATCTAAATTTTATTAACCCTTTTATACAAGCAGCAATTGAGATAATCAAAGAGTTCATGGGAATTGAAGTCAGAAAAGAAGAAGTTTACGTTCAAGAGGGCAGAAAAAGCAAGGGTGGTGTTGGAATTGTACTTGACATAACCTTAGATGTCGAAGGAAGCGTTATATTTGATTTTACTAACGAAATAACGCAAACGTTTGCCAGTGAAATGGTTGGCATCAATATTTCAAACGAACAGGAAATGCTCAACAATAAAGAATTACTTGAATCAGCTATCAAGGAACTCGGTAACACTATATCAGGCAGAGCAATAACAACGTTAGAAAAACAAAAAATAAGCTGTGATATTTCCCCTCCAAAAGTATATATCGGAAAAAACTCAATGCTCGCGCAAAACGAACACATTGTTATTGCAATAGAATTTGTTACGGATTACGGTGCTTTTTCGATGTGTTTAACCAATAAAGACCACAACTATCTTGAAAGCGTAAGTGTGCTAATGTATTCAATACCGGAAAAAATTAAGAATAGTATTGTACATCATTTTCTTCCAAAAGGGTTTGAGATATTTGAACAGACCAACCAAAATAATATTAATGAAATATTAATGCAAAAAGAAATCAATTTCCTATTATTAAACCTTGAAGAAATTAAGAACGCAGATTATCTGGAAACATTAAAATCAGGAAGCCTAAATAAAAACGTGAGTGTTATGGGTTTTTATGAAAACGAAGAAAAAGTCGTTCCCGAATTATTAAAAAAAATGGATTATAAAATTCAAAATCATTTAAGCGAGCTTGAAATGGTTAAAAAAATTTCCGGTATATTTGGAAAAGCCGGCATCAAACCTTCGGAAAGGCGAAAACACGTTCGCGTTAAAACAAACAACCGCGATAATATTAACATTTCTTTTTACATGAAGGATAACGTTCTTTTAAAAGGTACAGTTAACGACCTTTCCGTTGGCGGCGCAGTTTTCCGCATGAAAAACGAAGAAAACCTTGAAATGCTTAACCTTGATACGCGAATTGAAGGCGTACGGATTAATTTAGGCGGCAAGCTCGTTAGAACGTCAGGAATCGTTGTTTATAAAAAAGATAATTTTATTGCTGTGCGTTTTGTTGACCTTAAAAAAGATTTTATAAAAGCTGTTGCTGATTTCATTTTTAATAAACTTACGGAAATTGGCGGTATCAAAGATTAATTTTTAGAAAATCCCAAGCTTTTCTTTTTAAGTAAGTAGCCCGTATGCAACGCGTTCCCTTAATGCTTTTTAAATAAAGAGGGCGGATTATTTCATAAATTGTGATAATTAAGGCGAAGAAGAAAAGAAATTACCCGCAAATTGACACGGATAAGGCACAGATTAAGAATCGAACGGATGACCAAATGAACTCAGATGTTAAGATTGACGGACGAAAGTAACGTTGGGTATAATGAATATAGGGCAAATGGCTTTTATATATTTTTACTAAAAAGCCGTTGTATTTAAAAATAAAGGAAAATTTAAAGATGAAAAAATTATTCGTTTTAATATTTGCGTTGCCCGTCTCCGATTCAATTTAGAATTGCATATTTCATAACTCATAAAGGTAAACCTCACATTTTAAGCTCCAGCTTTGTTAAGTCCTTGTATCATTTAACGTAAAAATGTTCAAGAAAAAACTTCCCCCTACGTATAAAAAACGTGTAAAATATGAGGGGGTGAGGGTTTTGGAGAGGATTAGAATAGAAAGCATACTCAGAGGTGAATGTTACAACTCTTTTTGTTTTGCAGCAAAAAATGC
>CAYUYT010000014.1:0-34256 GCA_964449345.1 uncultured Spirochaetia bacterium
ACGGGTAGCCACGGGTTCTTTTCCCAAATGTATATGATTTTTTGCCTTGCATGTGGTACCATTTTACATGCAACGAGTATATCAACGATATAAAGAGAAACACTGCGTTTAGACATAAATAACTTCTTTTTCAATTTTTTTCTTAATCAGTTCCCGGATGTTTTTTTTTAGTGAGTTTTACTCATGGTTCAGAGACCTTTACTTCTGCCCATTCCGGCCGTAACTGAGTCATATTTTTATAAAACTCATATGCAATAGGGCGGCTACTGCAAACAAACATAGCTTTGCCCTTTCCGGAAGAACTTTCTGCGATGCGTGTTTCGTAATGTTTAACAAAATTTTCAGCCAGTGCTTTTAAACGGTCAGGATTTCCCAAAATCACATTCATATTGGTAACATCTTTTTTACTTTCCTCTATCTGGTAATCATTTGTTCCTTCTTCGGCACATTGATCATAGTAATCTTCAATTTTTTGTAATTCGTTATTATGTAGTAATACTTTTGCTGCTCTGGCTTCATAAACAATACGAACGGTGAATTTCATCTTTTAAAAACCGCTTTCCCTTTTTCTGTTAGTCGATAACGTTGTTTGCTGCTTCTTGGTTTTTCAGGTATGGTCATTTCTATTACATTCGCTTCCAATGCCGGTTGTAAATAGTTTAATCTGAAATACTCTCTATCAGATAGCTTTAGTTTCTCTTGTAGTTCCTGCCTGTTTAATTCTCCTTCCATCACCCCTAAAAGTTTTTCAACTTGCGGGGTAACTTGCGGGGTAACTTGCGGGGTAACTTGCGGGGTAACCTTTTCAATGGCAGGAAAAACCATCCGCAAAAAGTTTTCTGTAAAATGAAAACAATCTTTGTCATAATGTTCCAAAATACGCGGAACGCCCGACCCCAACTGTTCTACCATCTCTAAATCCTTGTAAATCCGCATCAACTCTTTGTTTCGAGGAATGGAGAAGCCTTCGAAAAATTCTTCCCTGCTCAATCCTTCGGGCAAGGATCCTGCTGATGTGATCTCAATCCGGTCGGAGAAAATCTCAAACTTAGGTGGAATCTCCCGGGTGTAGTCGTTGTGAACAAAAGCGTTAATAATGGCTTCCCGTAGGGCGATGGCACTCCAAAGACGTTGTTCTATCCTTTCTTTGGAAGTGATTGTAGTAGCCGTACGATTTTCAAGGTCAATCTTGTCCAATACGCTTTTGGTGGCTTTAATGAGGGAACAGTAGCCGTATTCGTTGTTTTCGATTAAGTTCACCCGGTTTTCGCCACTGTACTTGGCGATTTTTATGGACAGGTTGTTTTCGTCCGCCAGTATGTAGGCAGCATAGTTGAGCGACCCATCTTCGGTGGTTAGTTCCAGATTCTTTTTAAACTGCTTATTGAGCGGTTTTTTCTTTTCCTCATAGTAAATACGCAGCTGTTCAAAACTCAAATCCTGCCGGTGGGCTTTTATTTTACCAATAGAGTTACGGGTACGGGTGGCAAAAAGTTTATCTATCCTTGTCTGGGGCATTGGTTCTGCTGCCGTCCCCAAACGGATAAAACAGCCCTTTTCGGTCATGCCGTATTTCTTTTTGAAATAGGGCTTTTCACTGCCGCTCGCCACAATGATCTTAATGATTTCTTTTTCTTCTCTCTCTTCTGTTACCACATCAAACAGGCCCAGAGCAGAAGGAGCGATATTGTGTTTAATACGGTCTTTGATCTTGAGCGTATCCCCATCAGGATCTTTCACGCCCGTGACCTTGCCTGTTTTATCAATCCCAACATAGATTAACCCGCCTTCCCGGTAATTCAGAAAAGCCACAACTTCTTTTTCAAGGTCAAGGTCTTTGGTGAGTTTTTCTTTGTATTCTGTTCGGTTTGTTTCAGTCATACAACCACCTTTTCCTGTTTTTAGTTATCAATATCATCCATCCCCCCTTTCATTAAAACGGGCCAAAGCAGTTTAATCATATTTTTCACGTTGTTTATAACATAATACTTTATACTGCGATTTTATTAACACATTTTTTTTTAGCCGAGGGCAACAATAATACTTGTAATTAACTGTAACAGTGCAACTGGCGCCCAAATACGTTCGATTTTACTTGGTGTAATTGTATTCATTATTGTTCCGGCTAAAAAGAAAACAACGACGATCCAAATAGCGATTTTTGAAAATGGCAACATTTCTGGGAAAAGCAGATTAGCCCTTGATAAAACAATTAAGGATATAAATCCCAATACGATTATATTTATGATTGCCACCAATCTCATTTTAGGGGGATATTTTCCAGGAAATTTTCCTCCCATTGATGCTTTTCCCCACGGCAGACCTGCTGCAAGACATGCTTGAAATAAAATCACTATTCCAGTTAAAGCTGTAAATATTTGTGCTGATACTGAAACATTCATTGTTCTTTTTCCTTAATTAAGATTACAAATTTCACATAACGTTTCGCGTGTAGCCGAAGTTGCCGGAGCGAAGCGTAGGCAATTTGGGGAAATCTTTGATTTCCCTTTTATCCGCTGTTATACGCTGTATTACTCGGAACACTTTCTTATTTATTTTCTGTGACTCCCACAATAGACATAAGTTAAACAATTTTACTTGGATGCGGTAATGTGCCCACAATACACTGGCGACTTGCCGGAGAGTTTATCTGTCTTTGAAACCTTGACATCAATAAATCCCGCCTTATTCATCTTTTCCAAATATTTCTCCAATGTGATAGCTCCACCAATACAAGCTGCCCATTTATCTCTATTTCCTTTTATATCTGCAGACAAATCTTTTGAGGCAAGCCTGTCTCTGATTATCAACTTACCACTATTCCGAAGTATTCTGTAGATATTGGCAAATACCTTATCTTTTTGAGGCGAGAGATTGATTGCGCCCGCACATACAACAATATCCACAGAACAATCATCTATAGGAAGATCTTCCATGAGACTACATCGAAATTCAACATTCGCTATGCCCAAGGTTATAGCCAAAGACTTGGCCTGTATCAACATTTTATCGGCAATGTCAATACCGATCACTTTGCCTTTTGGCCCTACCATCCGGGCCATTATTAAAGAATCCAATCCTGGACCACAGCCCATATCCACTACATTTGCTCCAGGAAATACAGCTTCTTTGTATCCGATTAGATATGCCCGTTTCTCGGAGGCAGAAACGTCGCTTAGAATTTTTAAATTATCAGCGGAATAGGCTTCTGCTGATTGGGTATATTTTTCCCTTACAGCATCCCATCTTTCTTCGGGTTCATCGGTTTTGAAACAATCATTTTCCATTGAATCCTTAATGTCGTCTAAATTATTTTTCATCGTGAAATCTCCTTATATCTTTAGTTTAACCTGAATCCAAACTTAGTTCAAATACTTTTTCCAATAGATTTTTCTTCCGAGCAATCTTCCGCTAACAGCGGCAATGCCGCCGCCCGTTAAAAAAAATTGCTGCGCAATTTTTTTTAACTCCGATATATCACTAGTTTACTATAAAAAATAAACAAATATGCTGAATAACACAAAATTTTATGCTAAATTTTAGGGCAGTCGAATACAAACCCTTTCCCAAAGCCAAAGATAACAGGAATTTATAGTAAACGCGTTGTAGAATAATAACGCGTTCTGCATCCTTTTTTGCTTTTGCGCTTTCCCCACTTGTGTTTAAAGGGGGTGTTAAAATAAAACAATGTGTGATAGTGTGTGCCGGGGGATTTTTCTTTATTCGTGATTCAAATAGAATTAAACTCACTCTCTTAACCGTGAATTCTTGCTTTAATCTACCTGAAATCATATTTTATAATTTTTGCCCTATTTGTTTCAATTCTGCCGGGCTTATGCTTCGTAATCTACAACAGCAACGTCTTGTTTAACTTTAACGAGGAATTCGCCCGCTTCAACGTGTTTAGGGTGCGTTTTATATTTTTCTAAAGCGTCAAAGCTTTTAAACTCTGAATATAAAATGCAGTCGTAAGCTTTTTCATGGGAACTTTCGTTTAACCCCACTTCGATTTTTTGTATTTCATGAATATCGTGTTTAAGCCCTTCTAAAATTTCTTTAAGTTTCAAAGCAATGGACGTTTTATTCATTCCGTCAACGTAATCTTTTAATTTAAACATGACAACGTGTTTAATCATTTTTTTCTCCTCAAAGCGTTTGCTAAAGTTATTATACAACTCAAAAGTGTTTAAGGAAAGGCATAAAAACGAGAATTTCGAAATATGTATTTATCAAAAATATATTAATTTTTTATTAGCGAAAGAGGCAAATTTGGCAAATATCGCCTTTATTTTTTTTAAAAAATTTGTTTTAAGTATAATCGGTATCCTTTTTAACTTACATGGTTAAGACGTTGATTAAATATTATTCATATTTTCTGCTTAGTTTTTAAACCACAGCCGCGAAATGATAGTGTTCGCTATCCAAAGCAGGTGGTTTCATTGTAAAACCTTCAAAGTGAAATATTTTTTTAAAACCTGTTTTTTTTAATAAAGATATTATCAAATCAGGGCTGTGAATTTTTTGCCTGTGAATTTCTCTGTAGATTGTATCTTCATCTATATCTAAAATATCAATATAGGATTTTACTAATTTTTCTTTTTCATATAAATAATTTTGCCAACGGAAATAGTTGTGTTTGTTTTTTTGAATAAACGGCTTTCCCAAAAAGTTTTTTTTAACGTTTAACAAAGGCGTGCTATCAAAAATGAATATACCCGGGGACTTCAATGTATTATAAACGCATTTAAAGTGGTTTTCCAGTTTTTTATCTTGGGTAATATAATTTACGTTATCATTAAAAGAAACAATAATGCCGAATTTTTCTTCAAAAGTAAAATCCGTCATGTCAATTTTAATAGGATCTAGATATTCATAATTTATTTTTAAATTTTTAAGCATTTCTTCCGAATAGTCAGAAGGCGTTACGTCAAAATAAGTTTGAAGATAATTAGCAAGATGTCCTGTGCCTGAAGCAAGTTCAAGTAGCCTGCGGTTTTGAATTTTAAAATATCGGCAAATTTCAAGAATGTAATCGCGCCACAACGGGTAGTTTAGGTAAATCATGACTTCATCGTAATGTTTAGCAAAAAAAGTGTATGCCGGGACTATTTGATCAGGTTCATAAATGCCCTTTTTAAATTTCCTAAAGCTAACGCGTTTTTTTGAAATTATCATTTGTTTTAATTTTCAAGCAAAAGGTCGATATACAATCTATCTTCAATTTTGCTTTCATCAATTTCAAGCATGGAAAAAATCTTGTCGATTAAATCAATGGCATCCTGTTTTTCGTTTTCAGAATTTGCAACCACTTCAACTTCCAAAAAATCACCTAAGTCTTTAACCGTGTTTATCTCAACGTTCGCGTTTTTGTATTTGTAAACCCTGCTGATTTTATGCTTTTCAACGAGTATTTCATAACCCATGTAAATAAAAAGTTCATGCATTTTATCCGGGTTTATTATTTCAAACTCGGTTTCCGTATTGATTTCAGTTTTGCCGGATAATTCACGTTTTTTAAACGTTATGAATATTCCGTTTTTGTTTTTTCTAATACGGAAAATCGGGTCTTTCCTGTAGTCTATATTGTTTTTGTCGCCCTGAAAATAATAAACATCGTGCTTTTCATCATCTTTTGAAAATTGCATCAGGGAATTAACTTTCTTTTCCGTTTCTTTTGCGGATTCAATCCACGCTTTTTTTTCAATCTCTATAGCCATACTTAAATTATACTTTTTTTTGGGGAATTAAACAAAAAAAAATATGAAAATTTGACGTCGCTGCCGAATATAATTATATTATTCCTATTAAGTTAATAGGAATAAAAAAGGGTTCGTATGAAAATAACGTATAAAGGTGATTACGCTTTAAAGGCGTTGATTGACATTGGAATTAATCAAAAAAAAGGTCCTGTGTCTTTACGGGATATAAGTAAGAGAAACGACATTCCCTTAAAGTTTCTTGAGCAGATTTTTATCGGGCTTAAAAAAGCGCAGCTCGTTAAGGCGAAGCGTGGCAAAGAAGGGGGGTATTCCCTTACCATGCCTGCGGATGAAATCACAATCGGAAAGATTATACGTTTGAGCGAAGGACCTTTGCGCCCTATTACGTGCATTAAGCCGGATTTATCCAGGGATTTACCCGGCGAAGAGGTTACAGTGTGTTTGTACGAAGGGGTATGTGCTATGAAAAAATTATGGAAAAAAGTAAACGATGCAATAAGCAATGTGGTTGACCAGACTACGTTGCAGGATTTGATAGATGAGACTGAAGAATTGAAAAAAGATTTTCAATATTACCACATTTAAAGGGGGCTATATGACAGCTGAAAATTTTAAAGGTTTTGACACAATTTGCCTGCACGGAGGGCATATTATCGATTCGGATACTAAGTCACGCTCTGTGCCTATTTATCAGACTACGGCTTATGAATTTAATTCCGCTCTCCATGCTGCAAATTTATTTGAGCTAAAAGAGTTCGGAAATATTTACACACGGTTAATGAACCCTACAACGGATGTTCTTGAAAAACGCGTTGCTATGCTCGAAGGCGGCACCGGTGCTTTAGCAACGGCCAGCGGTATGTCTGCCGAATTAATAGCCATAACGAATATTGTAAACGCAGGTGAAGAAATACTGGCTTCTTCTTCTCTTTACGGAGGAACGCATAATTTATTTAAGCACACTCTTCCCAAACTCGGTATTAACGTTAATTTCGGTGATATAGATGATTTGGAAAATTTTAAATCCAAAATAACATCTAAAACAAAAGCTGTTTACGCTGAAACTCTGGGAAACCCGAAACTTGACGTTGCGGATATTGAAGAAATAGCAAAAATTGCTCATAATGCAGGCATCCCGTTGATAGTAGATAACACTATGACAACGCCTTACCTTGAGAAACCTTTTGATTACGGGGCAGATATTGCAGTTCATTCGTTGACTAAATTTATTGGAGGCCACGGGAATTCATTAGGCGGAATTATCGTTGATTCGGGAAAATTTAACTGGGGTAATGGAAATTTTCCTTCGCTGACAGAACCGGACCCCTCTTATCACGGATTAAAATATTGGGAAACTTTCGGAAATGTTCCGGAAATGGGTAACATTGCATATATAATAAAAGCGCGTGTACAGGGTTTGCGGGATATAGGTGCAGCCATATCCCCTTTGAATTCGTTTTTAATTTTACAGGGGCTTGAAACGCTTTCCCTAAGAATGCAAAGGCACAGCGAGAACGGTTTAAAGGTTGCTAAATTTTTAGAAGAGCATCCAAAAGTAACTGTTGTAAATTATCCGGGGTTAAAATCAAGCCCGTATTACAAGCTTGCGGCAAAGTATTTAACACGCGGCGCAGGCGGTATGGTAGGCTTTTGCGTTAAAGGCGGTCTTGAATCTGGAATTAAGATGGTGGAAAACGTAAATCTGTTTGCTCACGTTATCAATTTAGGTGATACAAGGAGTTTAATTACGCATCCTGCATCAACAACGCACCAACAGTTATCACCGGAGGAGCAAGCTGCTGCGGGTGTTACGCCGGATTTTTTAAGGTTATCCGTGGGAATTGAAAAAGCAGAAGATATAATTCAGGATTTAGACAACGTGCTTTCAATAATATAAAAATTCAGGGGAAAAATTAATATCGCTTTTAAATTGGATATATTTTCCCCTTTTAATTATTTTAATATACATTGAAAAAGGATTTTATTATGAAAATAAATCAGGACATAACTAAAACAATAGGAAAAACCCCGTTAGTTTTTCTTAAAAATATAAATAAAGAGCTTGAAGCGAATATCGCTGTAAAAATAGAGTATTTTAACCCGCTATCCAGCATTAAAGACAGAATTGCCAACGCAATGATTGAAGTAGCGGAGAGGGATAAAAAAATTCATCCGGGCGGCGTTATTATTGAACCTACAAGCGGAAACACCGGAGTTGGTCTCGCTTTCGTTGCTGCGTCTAAAGGGTATAAGTGCGTTTTGGTAATGCCTGATACAATGAGCAACGAGCGTATGATGATTTTGCGGGCATTAGGCGCAGAAGTCGTTTTAACCGAGGGTTTAAAAGGAATGAAAGGCGCTATAGAAAAAGCTAACGAACTTTTAAAAACAACGGATAACGCATTTATGGCGGATCAATTTTCAAATCCGGCGAACCCTGAAATACACTATAAAACTACAGGTCCTGAAATCTATGATGCTACAGACGGAAAAATTGATATTTTCGTTGCCGGTGTAGGCACAGGCGGAACCATAACAGGTACGGGTAAATATTTAAAAGAAAAAAATAAAAATATAAAAATTGCAGCAGTTGAGCCGGAAACCTCTGCGGTTATATCAGGAGAAAGCCCGGGTCCACATAAAATTCAGGGAATCGGTGCAGGGTTTATTCCCGATGTATTAGATACTTCGCTTTTAGATATGATTGTTAAAGTAGGTAATGGCGATGCGGGCGAATTTGCGCACCGCCTTGCGCATGAAGAAGGAATTTTTGCAGGAATTTCTTCAGGCGCTAACGTATGTGCGGCTTATTCGCTTGCAAAAAAACAGGAAAATAAAGGTAAACTCGTTGTAACCGTGCTACCCGATACCGGAGAACGGTATCTGTCAACGTGGCTGTACCAGGATGCTTAAAAGGGGATTTGAAATTGTCGGTAAGTAAAAATAAATTGAAAAATTCCGTTGGTTATGTGGAAAAGAAAAGCGTTACTTTGGATAAGGGAATTAAACTTGATTGCGGGGTTGAATTATCTCCGTTAACCATTGCTTATGAAACTTACGGGAAATTGAACGAAGATAAAACAAACGCTGTTTTAATTTTACACGCATTAACCGGAGACGCTCATGTGGCAGGATATGATAAAGAAACCGGCGACTCCGGCTGGTGGGAAATCATGGTTGGACCGGGAAAAGGAATTGATACGGATAAATATTTTGTTATTTGTTCAAACGTTATAGGCGGTTGTAAAGGAACAACCGGTCCGGCCTCAATTAATCCTGATACAGGTGAACCCTACGGACTGAATTTTCCTTCCATAACTATTTTTGATATGGTACGCGCCCAGAAACTTTTAATTGAATATCTTGGAATAGATATACTATTGTCAGTTATAGGCGGGTCAATGGGCGGAATGCAGGCCCTTGCATGGCCGGTTTTATATCCGGGCATGGTTAATTCGTGTGCCGCGATTGCAACTACAACGCGTTTATCTCCGCAATCCATTGCTTTTAACGAAATCGGCAGGCTTTCAATTTTGCACGACCCTAATTTCAATGACGGCAACTATTACGGCGGTGAAATTCCTGCTAAAGGCCTTGCGCTTGCAAGAATGATAGGGCATATAACGTATTTATCCGATGAAAGTATGCAGACTAAATTCGGCAGAAATTACCGTGACGACAAACCCGGGCAATTTCTAAAACCGGAATTTGAAGTTGAAAGTTATCTTCATCATCAGGGAGATTCTTTTATAAAACGTTTTGATGCGAATACTTACCTTTATCTCACAAAGGCAATGGATCACTTTGACCTTGCTCAAAACCATAAAAGTTTAAAGCAAGCGTTAAAAGATACTTTCACACGGTATTTAATCGTTGCTTTTACATCGGATTGGCTTTTTCCCGTTTATCAGTCAAAAGAGATAGTGCGTTCTTTACAGAGCAATTTATGCGATGTTACTTATTGCGAAATTGAATCGGCTTACGGACACGATGCTTTTTTACTTGAAATAGAAGAATTAACGCGAATGCTTGAAAACTTTTTAAAAAATTCCTTCGGCGGTACGATATTATAAGATAGTTAGAGGTAAAATGACAGGACTTACAAATGATATAAACAAACGCCTTGATTATAAAATAATTTTAGGCCTTATTCATGAAAATAGCCGTGTTCTTGATTTGGGTTGCGGTAACGGCAACTTATTAAAATTATTAAACAATGAAAAAAATATTATTGGCCGCGGTGTTGAAATTTCTCCCGAAGGCGTTCATCTTTCAATGGAAAAAGGTTTGAGCGTTATTCAGGGGAATATTGACGAAGGTTTAACGGATTACAAAGATAAATCTTTTGACTGGGTTATATTATCCCAAACTTTGCAGGTAATCCGCGAGCCACTTATGGTAATTCTTGAAATGTTGCGCGTAGGCAAAAAAGTCATTGTTTCGTTCCCGAATTCAGGGCACTGGAAATTCCGTTTCAACCTTTTGTTTAAAGGGAGAATGCCTAAGACGAAACTCCTTCCTTATGAATGGTATAATACCCCGAATATCCGTTCTTTAACCATAAAAGATTTTAAAGATTTTATTTTTCGGGAAAATATCCGCGTTGTTAAGGAATATTATTTTACGGATTATACAAAACTTTCGGTATTAAAACCCGCAAATTTTTTTGCAAGCATGGCAATGTTCGTTGTTGAAGATATAGCTGGTTTCCCTTTGTAGTCGGGGATAATATTTTTTTATAGTAACGTGAATTTCGAAGTTTTTTGTTATCAAAACTTAATAAGATTTTATACTAATTAGCGTTAAAATATGGAAATTTATTCTATTTTAATCTCTTTGATAAAGCAGGACTTTAAGAAAGGCAAATCCCCCTTCAAATAAAGGGGGACTTGAAGAAAATCCTCCGTACCCAAACTTTTACTAATCCTCCCTTTTTATCAAAGAAGGGCTAGGGGGATTCTCTTCTCTCATCTATTTAGCGTGTTTGGCAACGAATTCCATATTCTAGCAAATTTTAGTATAATACCCCCCTCCTTTGATTCTTAATAAAAATATTTTTCGTAAGGAACGGAAATCTGCGTCATACAAAATTAGGCAATTCTTTTTTTAATAATTTAAGAGAAAATCACCAACCTCAAAACGATTTGGTATTACAACGTAAAAACGCAGTAAGCAGAAAATTTTTTATAATGAAATAAAAGTGCCATATTAAAAAAATGTGCCGGACGGGGAGTCCGGCAACGATCGGGGTGTTATAGTCGGAAAATAGGGTGATTGATTTTATGTTTTAATCATCCGTTGTTACAGATAATTATAATGCAATGTATTTAAAAAATCAAGCAAAACAAGCAAAAAAAATAAAAAAATTAAAATTTGTTATTTTTATCGTTTTCCTAGATAACGGAAATGCCACGGCTCATATATGTAACCCTGTTCATTATTGGGTGTATATGTTAATTTTATACCGTATTTTTCCCGGTTATTCATTAAGAAAGTAAATGCGCGTGTTTTTTCGAAGTGTTCTCCTAACGAATATCCAGCTTCTTTGCAAGTAAAATCAACTGTTGTGCCTAATTGGTGTTCTGAATACGTTGGCTTGGCAGTACCCATCCATTCAGGTCCTTTTTTGCGTATTGCGCGTTTGTAAAGCCCCATTTGATATTTCGCGCTTCTGTAAGCAGAGATTATGTAAAGTTTTATGCCATGTTTTTTCGCGTCATTAATTATTTTGCTGAAAACTTTAAGCGCGGGCTTTCGTAAATAATGCGTTCTGTTGTCATAAGGGGTGTTGTATTTTGACGGCACTTTGACAAGGTCATGGGGCTTGTAATCAAAAGGAAGGCATGAATTTACATTAACGTGTTCTTTTCCGATTTCAAGGGAGCCTTTAACGGGTGTTTTTATGGGAACGTGTTGTAAAAATTGTTCTATTACCCAAACCATACGCCCATCAACTTTAGTTCGCACAAATGTCCATTTATTTTTTGATTTTTTTTCTTTATCAATAACGAGTGTAATGCCTCTAGGCAAAGTATCCGCAAGTTTATATTTCATATCCGGTTTCGCATAAAGCGGCGTTTTTTTTAGCAAAGTAATGCGTTTACACGGAAACTTTGATTTGTTTAGTTTTTTATCAGGTTTTGTGCCGTACTTTATTATTACTTTAATTCCTAAAAAAATTATTGCCGAGAAAATAACCAGAGCGCCTATCAAGTGCAATGGGTTTAAAGTGATTTTTTTGTCCATTAATAAGCTCCGTTTTATTCACCTGCTGGTTTTTGCCATTTGGAGTAACGCGTTTTTACAAGCTCAATTGCTACGTCAACCATTTTTCTTTCCATTAAATCATTTAATTCCGCTGATTCTATAGTAATGTATGGCTTTTTATTGTTCATGGCAACGAAAGCTAGAGAGCCATCCTTACCGTCCCATTTTTTTGGGCAAACAACGTTAAATTTTTTCTTTTTAAAATAATTAAAATCTGATTTAGAGATAACGTAAAAAAAAGATTTTTTGTGCATTTTTCGGTTAAAATATATGTAATAACGTTTTCGAATGGAACGCTTTCTGAAACTGTGAATATTTAAATTTCCATAGCGTTTATTGGAATGAATTGCTATTAAGTAGCGCGCTTCATTTAATTTTATTGCTTTTAAAATTTCATTTCTGATAATTCTTATAGCTTCAAGAGCTTTTTTGCGTTTTTTTTGTTGCGTTTCTTCGTTCCACATTCTCATATCCTGAAGTGCGTTTGCGTCGGTAAAAATGCGGTTAGGGTCAACTTCCAGCTTATCCGAACCAACCGTTATAATGATATTTCGTCTATTTAGCTTTAATCTGTTAACGAGTTCAATTGCATATCCCCCGTATTTTTTTAAAGCGTATTTCAAAGCACGGGTTGCTGTATTTTCGTTATCGTGAATAACGAGGTAATTTACTTTTAATCCGGACTTTTCAAACTTTTTTAATACAACAGATTCATTATTAAATACGTTTTCATAAATTATAGGGTCCTGTACTTTGAATATTAAAGACGTTTTCCCTGTATAGCGAAGGCGGAAACTTCTGTAATCCAGAGGATTTGTGAAATTGAGAAAGTGAAACCCGTAATATTGTGAATTTTTGATAAGCCATTTATACGCTTTTGTATATACAAAATGGTCATCCGCAAAGTACCTGTTTTGTTTGCTCGTTACATCGAGATAAACTCCGGTGTGCATAACGGATTTACCAGGATATGACATATGTCGTGGCAGGTATGCCCCCCAGATTTTTTTTAATTTATAGTATTTTCTAGCATACATACCAATGGAAATAAATCCCGAGTGCGCTCTTAAATTGATGTCTTTTGATTGTGCGTCCATTGCCATTGAAATAAAAGCCGTTGCTGCGGGCTTTCTTAAAAAAACTTTTCTCCCATTTACACTAAATCCTGATATTTCTTTTAAATCCTGTGGTTCATAATAAAATGGCAGTGGTTTTCGGGTTTTTTCTTTTCCTACGGAAAAAGTAACGCCCGGTCTCAAATCCTGTGGTCTTTCACCTGTGTATTTTTTTAGTACAAAGTAATTATTATTTTTGTAGTTAAATTTTAAATAAATTTCTTTATTTTTTCGTTTGGCGGAAATCACTTTAATTAAATTACCGCCTGAAATATATTGAATTAATTTTTTGCGTCTTGCAACAATTCTTCCGGTAGACGTTTTAATGTAATTTTTTATTTTTAACCCCGGTTTTAAATACAGAGGCGCTTTGTATACGATTATTTGTCTTATTTTTTGTTTTTCGGAAAAAGACAAAGTAGTGAATAGAATGATTATTGATAAACTTTTACGCAGTAATTGCATAAAAAATCCTTACTTAAAGTTTTTTGATTTTAAAAACGATTTGATAAACCTTTCGGCTTTTGAACAATAATTTTTAACAGTTCTTTCGCTCACATCGAGAATTTTTGCCGTTTCGTCTACATTTAGCCCTTGAATTCTGCGCAAGACAAAAGCTTTTTTATATTCTTCGTCAAGATTTTCAATTGCTTCGTAAAAACAATCAAGTTTTTGTTTATCATAAATAGCGTCTTCTATTTTTACGTTGTCTGAATTTAACATAAAATCTTCGTTAAATTCGATTTTTTCTTTTGATTTTTGGTATTTTCTGTAATAATCAATGTATTCGTTAGTGGCAATTCTATAAGCCCAACTTTTGAATTTATACCCTTTTTTAAAACTTTTAGCTTTTCTATAAATTTTTATAAACACATTTTGAAATAAATCATCGAGATATTCTTTATCAAAAATAAGTTTATCAAGATAATTATAAATAATTATATTATATCGTCGATATAATTCTTCAAATGCAGTTTTGTCTTGCTTTGCTATTAATGTTATTAATTCTTCATCACTTTTACCGGAAAACACTTATAAACCCTATTAATAATTATGTTAACACTTATCCTATTATTTAAGGTATCAAAAACGCAACATTTATTCACCTTATTTTTAACTGTAAAATTAATTTTATTATGTAAAGATGCAAAAAATGTACGTTTTTTTTTAAAATTAACTGATTTTAAAGTATTGACTGAAACATTTTATTAAACATCAAGCCAAAATTCGGTAACTCCCCAGCCGCCGGCTGAAGGGTGCGCAAGTTCATATTTTTTTACTCCAGGGTGTTTTTTAAGCATTTCATGAACAAGTTGCCTTAAAATTCCCTCTCCTTTACCATGAACAATGCGGCCTTTTTCAATATTGTGAATAATTAAAGTTTCAATATAGGTTTCTGCTTTTTTTAAACCTTCGTCCCCCCGCATTCCTCTAAGATGACATTCAAGCTCGGGTTTATGTCTTTGTTTATTGAATTTAACGCTATGCGTTGCTTTTAAATCTTCTTGTGAATTAAGTATAATTTTTTCAATATCCGAAACAGGGGTTTTTATTTTTACGTTGCCTATGTTTACAGTAACAACGCCTTTTTTTTTGTTATATTCCGTTACTGTGCCCTGTTTTTTTAAATTCGTAAGCATTACTTTATCACCTTTTTTTAGGTTTGATAAATCAACGTGCGTTTGCTCAACCTTTTCTTGTTTTTCGGTATGTTCAAACAATTTTCTTCCGAGTTCTTCTACTTTTGCAACGTCTTCTTGTATTTCCGCTTCCGTATTTTTTGCGTTTTTAATATTTTCACGGATTTTATTTAATTCTTCCCGCGCTTCTTTTACAGCTTTTAAAGATTTATATACTTCGCCTTTCTTTAATTCCGTTTCAAGATTTTTTAATGCGTCTTCTTTTTCCCTAAGCTGTTGTTCTTTGGCTTTGGCTTTTAGGTTTATTTCTTGTGCCTGAACAACGAGTTTAGCATACTTTTGCTTTTCAGTATTCAGTTTTTCAATTAGCTCCTGGTTTGAAAAATTATTAACTGACTGGTGTTTTTTGGCAGTAGCAATAATTTTTTCATCGAGCCCAAGTTTGCCCGCGATTAATAAAGCATCGGATTTTCCCGCAACGCCCATCAAAAGCTCGTATTTTGGAGTTAAAGTATTTATGTCAAAAGCAACGGAAGCGGTTTCAACATTATCATTGAAAAAAGAAAAGTTTTTTATTTGTTCAAAATGCGTTGTAACAATTACCCTGCAACGCGTTTTTAATAATTGTTCCAAAATAGATACGCCTAAAGCCGCTCCGTCTGAGGGGTCTGTACCAGCGCCTAATTCGTCAATTAAAACGAGGCTTTTTTCCGTTGCGTTTTTTAGGATTTTTTTTATACGTTTAATGTGTCCTGAAAAAGTTGATAAGTTTTGATGTATATTTTGCTCATCCCCTATGTCTAAGAAAATTGTATCTACAACGGATATTTCACTTTGGTCTGCTGCGGGTATATACAAGCCTGCGCTTGCCATTAAGGTTAACAAACCTATTGTCTTTAAGCTTACTGTTTTTCCTCCGGTATTAGGCCCTGTAATAATTAGCTGAATAAATTTTTCTCCGATATGCATATTTATAGGAATGGGACTGCTTTTTAGCAACGGATGAACTGCTTTTCTTAAGTTCCAATAACCTTTATGGTTGATTATAGGCCTTGTCAGATTGTAATCTAATGCGTAAAGCGCTTTGGCAACGGATAAATCAACTTTACCGAACGCCCTAAGCGTATTTTTGATATCCTGCCAGTGTTTATTTATATATGATGATAACCTTTGTAAAATTTTATTGATTTCGATTTTTTCTTTTTTTACGTTTTCTATAAGTTCGTTGTTTTTGTTAACAATAAATTGCGGCTCAATAAAAAGCGTTTCTCCCGAATTAGAGGTGTCAAGCACAATGCCCTTAATTTTTCCTTTTTTGTCTTTTTTAACGGGAATAACGAAACGGTGTTCTCTTTGTGTAATTAAAAATTCTTGGATAATATTTGCGTTTTCTTTTCGTTTAACAAAATCATCCAGCTTACTTTCAATTTCCGATTTAAGTTTTCTGATTTCTGCCCTGATTTCAGCCAGATCCTTGCTTGCTTTATCAAAAACATTGCCTTCTTTTCCAATACTATTTAAAATATCCGTAACAATATCGCTGAAAAGTAAAATTTCCGAGCAATCCTGATTAATTGACGGTGTGTTTTTGTTTTCAAAATAATTTTTAATTTTTTGCGTTGCTTTTAACGTTATTGCGATTTTGTATAACTCAATTCCGGTTAATACTTTTTTCTTTATGCGTGCGTTTTTCAATTCTTCCCAGACGATAAAATTTCTTGCGAAATTTATTTTTTCTTGCATAAGAATTTTATACGCTTCCTCAACTTTATTAAGAGAGTTTTCAATTTCGGGTTTATCCCTTGAAAAACGCATCAACGTTGTTTCGTATTTACCGTAATCAGTTGAGCAATATAATGCCAGAGTATTTTTAATATCCTCGAACTCAAGTTTTTTTACACTATATATTAACATTGATTAAAATTAAATAAGCAACGCTATCAAGTCAACGTAACATTTTTATAGCTACAAAATTGTTTAAACATTTTTCAATGAAGTAAATTTTGAATTGAAATTCGTTTTTTTATTTCAACAAAACTAATTATTTTTACTTTATTGAGAGGTGATATTGGCCAATGTCCTCTTTATTTTTTATTTGTTTATAAAAACATAAATTAATCCAAGTTTTCATTATTACAATGAGGAAATATATAAGTTAAAAAGCAATATCTCTATAAAACCTCTTTTCTGTGTTGAGAATTTTAAATCCTATATTTTATTAGGGTTCATTTTTATTTATTCATGATAAATATAAAACGAGTTCTATTTATGCGTTAATTTAGAAGATTTTTTTATGAAAATTATATTACTTTAACGCTGTATTAAAAAAAACTATTGACTTTATAATGTAAATAATGGTAAAGTTTAGAGGGTGTTAAAACATCGAACTATAACAAATAAACAATATTTAAGGAGGCAATAAATGGCAGATAATATTATTGACCGGCTAGTTAATTATTTTATAGACTACGGTTTGCCATTTACTGAAATTGGCGAGAACATGTGGACATTGAAAGACGAATTGGACAATATAGACAATATAATTGTGCATTATGACGACCCTATCGTAATTTTTCGTGTCAAATTAATGAATATTCCTTCGAAAAACCGTGAAGAGTTTTTTGAAAAGCTGCTAATTTACAATGCGGAAAATCTCGTTCACGGCGCGTATGCTATTGAGGAAAATAACGTTGTTATTATTGATACGCTTGAGGCAGAAAACCTCGATTATAACGAATTTGTCGGTTCGCTTGACTCGATAATTCTGGCATTAACTCAGGATTACGAACAACTTAAAGCGTATTTATAAAAAATATTTAGTAAGGAGTAAAAAATGGGAATGTTTAAAAGACTTGTAGATGTTTTTAAAGCGAATATAAATGACCTTATCAGCAAAGCAGAAGACCCTGAAAAAATGCTTAACCAGATGATATTGGATATGAATGAAAAACTCGTTGAAGTTAAGCAGGAAGTTGCAAAAGCTCTTGCTGATGAAAAACGTTTGCAACGCCAAATGGAAGAAGAAAAAAGAGCGGCACAAAACTGGGAAAAAAAGGCAGTGTTTGCTGTTGAAAAAGGCGATGATAATTTAGCTATGGAAGCGCTTAAAAGGCAAAAAATGGCAGAGTCAAACTCTCAGGGATTTGAACAACAGTATCAGCAACAAAAAGCCGCTGTTGATAAACTAAAAACGGCTTTACATAAACTTAACGATAAAATTGAAGAAGCAAGGCGTAAAAAGAATCTTCTCATTGCGCGCGCTAAACGGGCTAAAGCTCAAGATAAGATTAATAAAACAATGGCAAGTTTAACTGACAATTCCGCTTTCGATACTTTTTCAAGAATGGAAGAAAAGGTTTCAAATATGGAAGCGCGGGCAGATGCTGAAATGGAACTCAACGAAGAAATGTCGGGTGATAACATTGAGCAGCAGTTTAAAGAACTCGAATCAGAGGGCGATGCCGCGGATAGATTAGCCGCATTAAAAGCTAAAATGGGCAAAGCATAAATTTATTTTAAAATAAAATTAAGGGCCTGCTTTTCTTTGCAGGCCTTTTTACTTAAATTCCTAAAATATCAAAGATGACGGTAATAGGTGGTGGGAGTATTAATAACGTCAATGGAAAAATTAAGAATTATCAGTGGGTTTTACTCGTTATTTTTACATTAATTATTCCCGCAGGTTCTGGTATTGTTTTAAGTTATAACCGCAATCAAAATACAGTTAAAGAAAAATATTTTTCTTTAATTAAAAGCTCGCATTTAAATTTCAATTTAAAAATTGAAAATTATTTAAAGAACTCTTTAGACATACTTAAAGTTTTGCATGATTATACAAAAGATTATAAAAAGCTTTACCACACCCAACATTCAAGATTCGCTGAAAACAGAATGCGTGAACTTTTAAAAATTTATAGCGCACAATCAAATGTATTGTTTACAATGAGCCGGAACGGCAAAATAATAAACGCAAGCCATAAAAGTAAAGTAAAAATATCAGGGCGTATGTTCCAAAGAATAAAAAAGCAAGATGATTTAAAGTCAACGTGTTTTTTATGCCGCCGACCTAATATTTACATTGCAAGAAAAAGAAAAATTAACGGTAATACGGTATATACTTTTATACAAATAGATAACCAATCAATGTTTGAGCAAGTATTAAAGAATATGAAAAAAGCTAAAATCCAGCATTACATTTTAAATAAAAAAATTAACGGGTATAATGTTTACGGACATGAAAATAAATTTTCAAATTTTTTAAAAAAACAGAGCGAAGATTTTATTGAAAATATTATAATGCCGGCTAAGTTAAAAGAAAGTATAAAAAGCATTTTTTTTAAAAAATATAATAAAAAAAAATTTTACTATCTTACAACCTGGTTGAAGAAATACAGGGTTTCCCTCTTAACAATACTTCCCCAAAAAGTAATAGATGAAGAAATAAAACATACATTCGGCAAAAGGTTTGTTAAAACCGCTATCCCTATGTTATTTGTTGCTGTCTTAATTTTTCTTTTCGTTGCTAGATTTTTGCGTAAAATTTACGGCAAGCTTGAAAATCAAAATTTGCGCTTATCAAAAGCTTTAGATGATGCTAAAATTGCTAATAGCGTAAAAACGCGTTTTCTCGCTGTTGTTTCCCATGAATTGCGAACGCCGTTAAACGCTATTTTAGGTTTTAGCGAGTTATTACAGCTTGAAAAAGGTTTGAATCAAGAACAGCGTGAAGACGTTGATTATATTTATAGGTCAGCCGTGCTTTTGGCTAAAATTGTTGAAGACATCCTGCAAATGACGGTTCTTGAAACGGGTAAAGTTGAGGTACATTATAGCGGGTTTGACTTAAAACTTTTAATTAGTGAACTAAAATCTTTATTCATAAAACAAATTCAGGAAAAAGGGCTTGATTTTAAAATTGATGTTCATGAAAATATGAAAATTATATATTCAGATGAGAATAAAATTCGTCAGATAATATTAAATCTTGTTTCAAATGCAATAAAATTTACGGAAGACGGCGGTATCACAGTTTCGGCTAAAAAGCAACGAGGGGTTTGTATTATTTCCGTTGCAGACACAGGAAGCGGTATCAAAAAATATAACCTTGATAAAATTTTTGAGGATTTTACACAGCTTGGCTCAATTTTAGAACGTGCGCAGGGAACGGGTTTAGGGCTTTCAATTTGTAAAAAACTCGTTGAATTATTAGGCGGCCAGATTTGGGTAGAAAGCAAATACGGCAAAGGTTCAACTTTTTACTTTACCATTCCATATAAAAACAACGGATAAAACTTTATTTAACCGTAACGCCAATAAAAGTTATGTCATCCTCGAAAACACTGTGAGTCATGAATTTTTTTACATCGGCAACGCATTTATCAGTTATTTCTTTTAAATTTCTTTTAGCGAGTTCATGAATTTTATTATACAAACGTTCTTCGCCGTACATTTCATCATTTTGGTCAAACTCTTCAAAGATGCCGTCTGTGAAAAGCAAAATTTTGTCGCCGGTTTTTATATCTATGCTTTGTATTTCATATTTTGAATGTGGCGAAAGTCCTATCATAGACCCCTTGGTTGTTAATAAATTTACTTTACCCGAACTAATTAAAATTTGCGGAGGGTGACCTGCGCTTGAATATTTTATTGTGCCCTTGCTTAAATTTATATCCATTAAAAGGCAGGTGCAAAAAACGCCCAAATCATAATAATTATTAGTAAACTCTTCATTATAATTCATTAATAATTCATGCGGCTCGTGATTATAATATTTAATCTTTTCATATTCGCTTTTTAATAGCATTGTAATCAAACCGGCGGGTATTCCGTGCCCCGTTGCATCGGCTAAAAAAACGCGCACAATGTTTCCCGTTTCATCAAGTTTGCTGATGTCGTAATAATCTCCGCCGACTTCTAGAAAAGGTATATATTCAACGAAAAAGTCCGCTTTATCTATACCGAAAATATCTTTTATCAAGATTTTTTGCTGAATTTTACGGGCAAGGAGTAAATCATGCGTTATTATTTCGTCTTTTTCCTTTAACTGTTGGTTAATCTTTTCTATTTCAGTGTATAGGTATGAATTGTTGAGTGCTGTGGATATATAGCCGGCATAGCGTTTGACTGATGCAATTTCCTTTTCCGTTAAATTTAAACCGCGTTCAAAATGTGAAACGGATAAAAGCCCTATTATTTCATCTCGGGCAATTAGAGGGAGATAAAGAGTATCGCTATCAATAAAATATTCACCTTTTGTTAAAACGCTTTTTATGGAATCGTTAGCCGTTTCAAAATCGTACTCAAGGTTCTCCATCTCTTTTAAATCTTCTTCCATGGCGCCTTCATGATAAATTTTCATTGTTTTAATTGTATTGTTCCGCGTTAATAATTGAATACAAATACCGTCAAAATCAAAAATACTTTCAAGGCGGTTAAAAATCATATCCAGAACATTTTCGAGGTTTAAAGTGGAGTTAATCTGCTCTAAAATATCGTTAATCATTTCAAGTTCTATGTTTGCGTTATCAAAAAACGGAGTTGTTTGTTTTTCCGTTTTATTTAAATTGAAAAATAAAATTAAACCCTCAAAACCTTCTTTAGTATAAACGGGTAGAGCAAAAACGGGAATATTATCAACGTCTAAATTAACGGGATTGCGCGTTATTTCTGTTTGCTGTTTTGACTGTATTAAAATGTTTTTTAGTTCAGAATCCAAAAGTTCATCGATTTCGCTGAAATTTTTTCCTTCCAGTTCAATTTCAAAGTGTTTACTTATTTTTTCGTTAGCTTGAACTATTTTACCGTTTTTGTCAATGTGAATAAGCCCTGCGAATTGGTTTTCGATGTTATTGAGTATAAAATCCATAATCACCCTGATTTTTTTATAAAGCAAAATTATTCATTAACAGAAATAAAATCAAGCAGTAAAAAAAGTTTACATTCAAAATGAATTATTTTTTTTATTTTGATTTACTAAAAAAATGGTATAATATAAAGTGTTAAACGTTATTCTAAGAGGATAAATTGAAAAAGTTTGTAAAGTTTATTTTAAACAAGTTTGCAAAAAAAGAAAACGGCGAAATCAGCAGAAAGAAAAGTGCATACATCGAAGGCGTTGTTTCTATCTTTGTTAATTTAATACTCGCAAGTGTTAAAATTGTTTTCGGGATAATTTCAGCGAGTTTAGCATTAATTGCCGACGGTGTACATAGTTTATCCGATGTTCTCACATCTATTGTAGTAATAATCGGGTTTAAGGTTTCATCAAAACCGCCTGATAAACAGCATCCTTTTGGTCACGGCAGGTTTGAGCCGGTTGCAACGTTAATAATTGCTATAATATTATTTACCGTTGCGGTTGAGTTTTTTAAATCCGGTATCTCCCGAATAATTAATCCTGTTAATGTTAAATCTGATTTGCTTATTATTGGGATAATAGCGGGAACAATATTATTAAAAGAATTGACAGCGCATTTTGCTAAAAATGTTGGCAGGGAAATTGAATCAGAAACTATTGAAGCGGATTTTTGGCATCACAGAAGCGATACTTTGTCAACTTTTTTCGTTTTAGCAGGAATTATCGGCTCTATGCATAGTGTAATGTGGATAGACGGTGCTGCGGCTATTGCTGTTTCTTTATTTTTAGTCTGGGTTTCTATCAGGATTATTAAAAATACAATTAACGCGTTAATGGGCACTCCGCCGAAAAAAGAATTTCTTGATAAAATTAAATTTTACGCTTTGAATACTAAGCACGTTGACGGAATACACGATGTTATTGTTCATAAATACGGTGAACGCGTTTTGATTAGTTTGCACGCGGAAATCGAGGATAAATATTCCGCACTTGAAATACACGATATTGCAGAGGAGCTTGAAGAATTTCTAGAATCTAGGATTAAGCTTTCAACGGTTACAGTACACGCCGACCCTGTAAACAAAACGCATAAATTATACGAGCCCATAAAAAGATTTTTAAGTTTGCAGATTCAGGAAATTCCAGAATTTTTGTCTTTTCACGATTTACGCGTTATTGGTGGAGAAAAATATCCAAGAATTATTTTTGACATTGAAGTCGGTACAAATACAACGGATAAACGTACACTTGAGATTAAACAGTATCTAAAGGGAAAGATTTATTCAAATTTTCAAATACAGGCCCGGATTAAAATCGAAGAAGCTTTTAAATTCCAGGTTTAATAATTGAGTTTTGAAATTACTAGCGAGAAATTCGATTTATTTTTTGTTCCAATTAAACTAACCTTTATTAATAAGAAACTTTAATTCGTTTTAATCATAATGCAAAGCGCCCATGGTGTACGTATAACGGGTCCGAAATAAGCAAAGTATTTGTCCCCTGAATAAGTATCAACTATCAAGGTTTTGCCTTTTTTACGTTTTTTTAACATAACTCGCGCTAAGGCGTATATTCTGCTATCAGGAGTTCCCGTGTTAAACAGTGTTTGCGCAGCTTTGAATTTAAACAGGTTTTTTTTGCCGATGTATTTTTCGTTAGGATGGGCTATGATTGTGCCGTCTTCTGATGCAAGAAAGGTGAACCCTTTTCTGCCGAACCGCATACCTGCTATTTTACCTGCTAACCTTGAAAAATGGATATCCGCACCTAAAGCGGCAATTTTTTGCCCGTTTTTTATAACGGGAATTACAGCGCTTATCATTAGTTTGCCGTTTTCCCTATACGGTTTTGTATAGTAAATTTTTCCCGTTCTAAGGGGGCGTAAAAACCATTTCATTTTTAAATAATTATAGCGTTTATAATCAGGATAAAGGCGTACTATTTTATTTCTCTGTTTGATAAACCATATCATATAATGAACGAGTTTCTTCGTTGCCGCTCTTGGCGAGTAGGCAAGAAAAACAGCGGAGAAGAGTTTGCTTTGTTTTAGCGTTGAAGCAAGAGTTTTTCGCGTTTCCCTTAAATTAGACGAATCGATTACAGAATTAGCAAAATTTTTTAGACCGGATAAAATTTTATCATGGAAAGATTTAATATTCATGATTTCCCTGTTAAGACGTTGCATATAAAAATTATGTTTTTCTGCTAACCCTCTTGTTTTCTTTTGCGTTGTTTTGTTTTTCTGTTTTGTTTTTTCGTTTTCTTGTTTCGGTTGATTTTCCGCAGGCGGTGTCCAGCTTTTTTTTCTTTGTTTTTTCGATTGGATTTTATTTTTCACCGGAGTTTCGGATATACGTGGAGGGGAGAAACTCCTGCGCTCGTTTTCTGCCTGTATGCTTAAAATTGTAATGAAAAATAATATCGCTGTTATTAAAAATATTTTTTTCGTACTGTGCATTTATTAATTAATATAGTTTATAGTAGTGTAATTGCAAAACGTGTTTTTAAAAAAATCTTATTTAATATGCTTTAAATTACAAAAAGTATTATTATTAAATAGGAGAGAAGATTTTTACGGAGGAATTGTTAATGGAAATTTTTAAAGAAGTTCAGCCGGATATTGAAAAATTATTTCAGGTTTATATGGAATGGGTTGAGCAGGTGCAAAAATACCCTAAAAAAGTTCTTGAATCTTTTCAGGAAAGAATTCTCGCAACTTACGATACAGTCGAATCTTTTTTTAGCAACTGGATGGACAATAGTAGCGAAAACCGGAGAAGATACCTTAAGCTTTTATCCGAATTACTTAAATTAACTTCATAAATGCCTTTTGCCGAAAACAACGGATGTAAAATCCATTATCAAATTAAGCAGGGAAAAACGCCTTTATTGCTCGTTGCCGGTCTGGGGGCGGATGTTACATTTTGGTCTCCGCCTTTTATTCGAAGATTAAATAAAAATTTTAAACTTATTTTAACTGATAACAGGGGGGCTGGCAACTCGGACAAACCTTCTGATAAATATACAATAAAACAAATGGCTGAGGATATTTTAAACGTTTTAAACCATGCCGGATTGGAAAAAATTAATATTATTGGGATTTCCATGGGCGGTTTCATTTCACAGGAGTTCGCAATAAACTACTCACAACGAGTTTTAAAATGCGTGTTAATAGCAACGCATTTCGGCGGTGAAAAAAGAATTGCGCCTGATTTTAACTATACTGCTAAGCTGCTTCCTTCTTTACAATTATCTGAGGAAGAGAACGCACGGCGTGCTTTAAGCGTTTTGTATAGTGAAAACTTTTTAAAACAACGCGGGAAATCCCTTATGAAATTTTACAAACAAACTAAAAAGCAAAATAAAATGCCCGTTCACGCTTTGTTAAACCAGTTTGATGCGGCAAAGGAATTTGAATGTGAGTCTCGTCTTGATAACATGCTTTGCCCTACACTTGTTTTACAGGGTACAAAAGACAAAATAATAAAACCGGGCAATGCGGCGTTATTAAAACAACGCATAAGCAACTGCCGCGTTGTAATGTTTGAGGGCGCAGGACATTCCCTGCCTGCCGAGAGGCCTAATGAATGTGCTGATGAAATAGAACGTTTTATTTTAAAATGAAAATTTTACAGTATAATATACAAAGGGATTTATAAAATTGATAACGATTTTAGAGGGTGCTGTGGTTCGCCGAAAATTTTAATCAAATTATAATCGTTGTTGGGTTTTATTTTTGCTTATAACTATTTTTTCGCGAGTGTCCAATTCCTTTTATTTTGATAAAGCGTACAAAGAACGCATCGCCTTTTCAATAGGATAATCTTCTAAAGTATTGGGTAAAGTCAGGTTTTTAATTTTATCTTGCTTTAAATCGTTAATAAAATTTTCTGCGTCCCCGCTGATTAACGAATAAAAATCATGCTTGAGCGTTTTTTTTATTTATTTTTTACAATATCAAAAAAATATAACACACGTAATATTTGTCAATAGCGTTATTGATAATAACTTTTTTTCGTAGCTGTGTCTGTTTCGCTATTATATTTAATTCAAAACTTTAAACTCAACGCGGCGGTTTTTTGCACGGCCCGCTTTGGTTTTATTCGTTGCTATGGGCTCATCGGTCCCTGCACCGCGGATTGTAAGGCGTTTTGGAGAAATACCGTGTTTGATTAGGAAATTTTTAACAACCTCTGCTCGTTTACGGCTGAAATAAAAATTGTATTTCCTCTTGCCTGTTGAATCCGTATGCCCGCTTATCTCGATTTTTTTACCCGGGTTTTCACGTAAAAGTTTTACAGCGCGTCGCAGTTCTTTTAAGGAAGAGGGCATTAACGTTGCCTTATGCACTTTAAACAATACGTTATTTACAACGAATTTAGTTCCGCGTTCAAGTTTTTCAAGTTTAACAATTTTCTTTTTCCAGGGGTCCGTCTTTTTTATTGGAATTGTGGTGAAACTGTATCCAGGAGAGCGGAATGAAATATCGTAATCGTCTTTTGGTATTTTAAAATTATACCCGCCGTCGTTGCCTATTTTAATGACAATGCGTTTTTTACCTTGCTTATCTTTTTTAGGAATGGCGATTGCCTCGCCGGGAATAGGTTTTTGGGTTTTTTTATCAACGAGTTTGCCTTTAATTGGTTTTGTTTTCGGCTCTTTTACTTTTTCATACGGTGGTGTAATGTCGTTGTCTTTCTTTTTTATCATGGCAACGCGGTTAGGTTTACCTACGTTGTTATTATCTCTTGCCCTTGTATTAGGTGTTTTTCGCCGGTTATAAGGCGGATTATTACGTGCAATTCTATCCTGCCCGTATTTTGGTCTGTTACGGGAGTAAGGCGGGTTGTTTCTCGCTATTCTGTCTCTGCCGTATCTTCGTCTATAACGGGAATACGGTCTCGTATTCCGCGGTTTATATCTTTTGTAGTTTCTACGTGTGCGGTATGGAGGATTAGTGTTTGAACGCGCGATTCTTTTAATCGGTTCGGTGTTAACGGGTTTTTTCGTTTTAGGCAATGCGCCTTCCGATAGAGAATAAACTCTGTCCCAAACTGTTAAATAAGCTCTTCCGTTCGCGGTTGATAAAATTTTTCCCCGTCTTTTGTGTAACGCCTGAAATTTCCATACAACGTTGCCTGATTCGCTTTCAATGCAAATCATCTTTCCTTTGTCTGTTGTTGTGTAAATGTATTGCCCTACCATAACAAAACGCGTTCCCTGTTTTGAGTGGTGTCGAATTTTTTTCTCGATTTTCCCCGTTTTTGGGTCTAAAACGTAAATGTATCCGTCCGTACCGGAAATATATATTTTCTGGTTTGAATATTTAGGCTCGCTTCCGAAATTAGAGTCAAATTGTTTTGAATATTCAACTTCACCGGTTTGAATATCGAATTTATAAAAAACGTTTCTTGAGCCGATGTAAACCTTCCCGTCTTTAATTAAGGGTGTAAAAGAATTAGGGTCATGTGCAATGCGCTGCTTCCATATATTTTGTCCTGTGCGTGCATCAATAGCGAGAAGGGAAGTTGAGTTCCCGCCTCTATAACTTTTACCCGCTGTAACGACTATACCTTCATAAATAATGGGTGAAGCACCGTAAGTTTCAATTGAGGAGTTTGACCATATTTCGTGTCCGTTTTTTAGCTCTCTTGCGTATATCATTTTCCGCGTTGCATATATAACAGTATCGCCGGTAATAATAGGCGTTCCGAACTGTGAATAATAGTTAGGGTCGAACCGTGCCCAGATAACGTTTCCCGTTTGTTCATCAAGACAGAAAAACTTTCTTCCCGAGGAAGTTACAACGTATCCGTTAGCAACTACAGGCATTGCAAAAATCGGTTTGCCAGTATTAAATTCCCATTTGCTTCTTCCCGTTTCTTCGTTTACTGCGTAAATATAACCGTCTGTTGAGGTAACGTATACGGTTAAATTTGCCGCGATTGCATTTGTAACGTATTTAGGCGCTTTAAATGCCCAGTTTAAACGGTTTGAATCCGGTGCAATTTCATCATTGTTTCCCGTTAAATAAAAATTCCCCATATACATTGGCCAGTCTGCTGAAAATGATATGACGTTTAATGATAAGATTAATATTATTACGGAAAATAGTTTTTTCAAAATATGTCTCCTTTGACTACTATTTTACTTTATAGTATCTCAGAAGCTGCAAAGTCAAGTACTACTTATTTATAGTATCGGTTAATATAGAAATTCGATAACTATAAACACCGTAAAGAGCAAAAACGGTTGATATTTTTATAAATGCTCTGTATGATTGAGTAAGGTAATAAAAATTGAAAAGGTATTATAAATGGTAAATAATAACGTTACTCTGTGTTTTTATGAAGATGAAAAAGCAGCGCAATTCTATCCCTTAACATTAACGCGTCCGGTACATGAACTCGTTTGCGGTACACGGACTATTAAGCAACGCGTTATTGATAAATTTGACCCTGATAAAGAGAATGTTTATCACATTGTACGTGATGAAATTTCGCACCTTTATTCTGAGAAAAATAAAACAGGGTTGCCCGTTACTGATACACTTTTTGTAAATTCCCGTTTGTTAAAATGCGGTTTTTTAAGTGATATTGATTTAAGTAAAGAAAAAGTATTTACGGTAAATAAAGAGCCGGTTGCGTTTTTTGTTAAAAAAAGCGTTTTAGAAAGCGAGGCGGACAAGGGATTTTCTTTGCTTTATGAAGAAATTGTAAACGTTTTCGAAAAACAGGAAATAGACGGGCATCTGGTAAATTATTTATGGGAACTCGTTGACTTGATGCCGGAAATAGTGAAAGATGATTTTTTTGATTTTTATAGTGCGGAAATTACAGGTGAGTTCAGCGTGGCTAGTGTAATTAACGGAGACAGCAATCTAGTTTATTGCGGTGAAGGTTCTAATGTTCATCCGTTTGTTGTTATTGATACGCGTAAAGGCCCTGTTGTTATTGATCACGGCGCTGAAATCTTGCCTCATAGCAGGATAGAAGGCCCGTCCTATATAGGAAAAAACAGCATTATTCTAAGTGCGAACATACGTGCAGGGAGTTTTATCGGAGAAAATTGCAGGGCAGGAGGAGAAGTTGAAAACAGCGTGATGATTGCTCATTCGAATAAATATCACGAAGGGTTTTTAGGCCATTCTTATATCGGCGAGTGGGTTAATTTAGGCGCTCTTACAACGAATAGCGATTTAAAAAACAATTATGAGGAAGTTGACGTTATTTTGGACGGGAAAAAAACGAATACGCGTACTAGAAAAGCAGGGTGTTACATTGGTGATCATACAAAAACATCGATAGGGTGTTTGCTTAATACGGGTACTTATGCCGGTGTTATGTGCAATTTGCTCGCTAGCGGGGGTTTATTGCCTAGATACATACCGAGTTTTTCAAATTATGCCCGCGGTAAATTCATGTCGGGTTTTCCATTAAAATCGTTAATTGAAACCGCTAAAGTAGTAAAAAAACGGCGTAATAAAGAATTGAGTGATGAGGAAATTGCGTTGTATGAAGGTATTTTTGAAAGGACTAAGGAAAAACGGGCAAAATTAAAAGGCAGACGCTGAAGTTATATATAATCATAAATATCAATTGTATTATCGCAATCTATATGTTGAATATTTATTTTATCTAAACTAAAGCTTGTATTGATTTGAATATCAAAAAATGGTATTTTTTTTTCTAAATATGTCTTTTTACAAAATTTATCAAAATCAGTTATTTTTTTATTCTTTGTATTTCTCCCTTTATTCAACAACATTTTTTCCTGTGTAGTCTTTGGGATCGTTTTATTACCTGCAATAAAAAATAGAACATTGTTAACATCATCCCTTTGCAAACTTAATAATAGTTTTGTTTTTATATAGCTAGCTTCCAATTGTTGTAAAGCATTAATAAAATTTTTAGGACCAATATTAAGCTTAAGTTCAAAAAAACAAAGATAAGGTATTTCACCATTCATATATATCACAATTCCATCACAAATTGCTTGCATTCGAGTTTTATATTTCCCCTTATAGTGACTATTTGCAGCAAATAATCTATCCATATTTTTTAAAAAAGAAATGGCTATTTTGTTATAATTATTATTTTCAGTAGTCAATGTTATTTTACATGCCCCATCATCTTCTTTTTCTTCTATTATTATTTGATTAATATTTGTTTCTTCAAAAAATCCATTATAAATCTTTTTAAGTTCTTCTATCATAATTATATAACTTTTCTATTTTTTCATCAATATAGTAGGTTTCGTCAATCATTTCATCCACAACATTTCTGAAAGATTGAAACGGAATACCCTGTTCGGTAATATTTAAGTTCTCAACTTTAACGTAATTATTTTTTCTGTAAAAAAAATATGCACCGATATTATTAGAGGGAAGAATAAAATTTTCATCAATATTTAGTTTTTTAATCAAATTTTTAAATGCTTGTACGTCTTTTTTTTTAATAAAAAATAGTTTAACGAGATTACTTAATCTGTTTAAAATATAATCACTATGAGTAGTTATTTGTAGTAAACCGCCATTATTTACAATCATAGAAAGCATATTTGCTATTTCTTTTTGCATTGAAGGGTGCAAATGTGCTTCGGGCTCTTCGAATGTCAAAGACAAATTTTCCATTGGAATTTTTGAGAGCATATAGTAAAAAGGAAACAATTCTTTGATTGACGAAGCCGCCGCAGTTAAAGGAATAACAGCTTCATCATGGTGATAATTAATTCCTGTTTGTCTAACCTTTATATCACCTTCTAGAATTTTTTTAAAACCCTCCATTAATTTTTTATTTTTAGATTTTCGACTATCTATGGGTTTTGTAAAATTTGCTCTTTGCAATAATTGCAAATAAATTTCATATAAACCTTGTGTTGTAATTTGATTGTTGCCTTCAAAATTAAATAATTCGTCAAATTTAAAGTTAAAATTAGAAATTGCACCTCTTGATGGCGGAAGGATTAATGGGACTTTGTATTTAGAATTATTATATTGTGTGTGAATAATTTTTTTTAATAATAAATCTTTAATTATACGACCGACAGCATAAAATAATCTTATTTTATTTTGACGTACTCCTTTTCCGAGTTTATGTGTTGTGCCTTTATTGTCGCTTTCAATTATCAATATCTCTTCTTCTATATCATTTACTCTGATAGTATCAAAAGAAAAATTCAATTCAATATCTTTATTTATGGGTAATTCAAAATCAATACTACATTTAAATTGAGGCCAATCTAGAACATAATCATAGAATTTTAAAATATTTTTTTTAAAATTATTTTTAATATCCTCAATGCTAATTTTATATGTTGTATTTTGTTTTTTTTCTAAGATTTTTTGTAATTCTTTTAATTCTACAATTTCATACAATTCGATATTGTCAATACTATAGAAAAAATAAAACATTGCTAATGCCACATAGCTTTTACCCAAATTACTATTTCCAGTTAGTAATGTCATTGGTTTTAATTCGATTTCACTATCGCGGATAGGACCAAGTTTATCAATTAAAAGTTTTATAGCCATATTAACCTTTGAAAATTGAATGTTTCGTAAATATAATTAGTTATTTCTATAAATGGAATAAGAATCTTTTCTTTAGCTAAAAATGTTTCTCAAAATCCATATTTCCTTCCTGTTTAAACCAACCGGGTTTATGAATTTGCGTTTTATGTGTTGAGATTTTTTTGCTTTTCGTAATATTAGAATAAGTAATGTAAATACGTTTATTTGCTAAAAAAGCAGAAAGCGTTATCAATGTTTTTGGATTATTAAGCCATGTGTAAGAAAAAATCGAGTTTGAATATACAGGTAAATATTCTCCGTACTTTTTACTTAAAACGCGTTTTAAATAACGGAAAAAATCCAGTTTAGTTTTAAAATTAAGTTTTTCAGGAATATTTTTAAATACTATGTCAACTGAACTGCATATTGTGTTTTTATCAAAAATAATTATAACTTTGCAATTTTGTTCGTTGTCAGTAAAAATGATTTTCGTTTTTTTATTTTGATAGTTTTTTTCCGTTAAACCTGAATGGTTTATTTTTTCTAATATTTTAATAATGCTTTCTTTATTCATTCCCGGGCTGATTTTTTTATATCCCGGTTTTGGGAATGCGCGAGTGCAAATAAAAAGTGCTAAAAATAAAATTAACGCCTGTTTCACGTTTTTTCCTTAAAATAGTAAATAGTATTTTGTATTATTTTCGGCTTTTTTTTAATAATTTAAAACGAAAAACGTAATAAGATTGTTTAACGCGGATAATAAATGAAAATAGCTTATTAAGTAAAAATTTTATTTAGAATTCAAAGAAAAGCGTTTTTATCAGTATAAAAAGGCCGAAAGCAACGAAAAGTATTCCCCCGATTTTTTCAAGTTTTGCGGGTTTTATTTTATTCGTTATATAATGCCCCATAAAAATAACGGGAAGGTTTGCAAGGAAAAGCCCTGCCCATGCTCCTAACCATACAGCAAAGTGCTTAGTGTATGTCATTGCCATTGTAATTCCTGCAAGTTGCGTTCTATCACCGATTTCTGCTATGAAAAATGTAACAGTAACGAGTAGCCATGCAGGCATTTTAAACGTTTTAAACCTGATACCGCTCTCTTGTTCTTTTTTTAAAAATGAAATAACCCCGAAAGTTATGAATAAAATTCCGCTAATGATTTTTAAGTATTTTAATTCAATTAATGCCTGAATGTATTTAACGGGGAAAACTGATAGTGCCATTAAAATAGCTGATGAAATGAGAACTCCGGTAATTGTTGCATATTTTTTATAACGCGATGATAAAAACAAAACGAGTATTTGCGTTTTGTCTGCAAGTTCAGCTAAAAAAACTAATGAAAAAACAACTAAGAAGATTTGCATTTAATTACTCTCTGGATTTAAAAAATTTGTAATGGCGTTGTTAACTTCAACAGGGTTAACCCCTATAATTGCATGGGGACCTTCAAGCATAACGAGTTTTGCGTTTTTTGCCTCCTGGGATATTGTTTTGGCATCTTCGGGGTTGCAAAACCGGTCTTGTTTTGCGCCAATAACTAAAGCGGGGATTTCTAATTCATTATAATTTTCTATATCTTTATAAAAATCAACGGCATGGAAAAGTTTTTTCATGGCAACAGCAGGTATAGTTTTTTTAAATAATTTACTCATGGTAAGGTATTCTGTGGCTAAGTTTTGAATGAAGGGCCGGTTAAATGAAGCGTATAATATAAAATCGTAAAAAGTTTCCATCATGCTGCTTTGTAGTAAGCTGGTAATAGTATCTAAAATAAGCTCGAAAGCGAAATCCGGTTTTCTCACAGGTGATATTAAAACAATTTTTTTGCATAATTCGGGATATAGAATAGCGAATTCTTTTAAAACAATTGTGCCGTATGAAATACCTATAAAGTATGCTTTTTCTATTTTAAGGTGATGAATTAGTTGTTTCAAATCGCTAACGTGTAAAGAATAGTGAAAATCGTGTTCAATTTTCGTTGATAATCCCTGACAGCGCATATCAAACGCAACAACCGTATAGTTCTGTTTAAAGTATTCTATTTGGTGTATCCATCCTTTTGTACTCATAGCAAGACCATTAAGAAGGATTATTGTTTCTTGCCCGCTTCCGTGTATTTCATAGTAAATTTTTACGTTTTCGTCCGATTTAAACATTGCCATTAGCTTTTTCCTTTATTATATTCACTTTTTATTAATAAAAGTATTTATTTAATAAAAAAAGTTAAATCTTTTTTTATGGGTGTTAAATAAAATAGAGGTTATTATCCGTTAATAACAATAAGGTTTCAAGAAAAGGAGCTATTAATGTTTACGAGAATGGATTCGGAAAAAAACAGTAAAAAGATTAATTCTGGCTCAACAGAAAAGATAATTAGGTATTTTATTAAAAGCAGACAACATGATAAAATAAGCAATTTCCTTTATGGAAAATTGGAAGAATATAAATTAATGAGATAGTATTAATAATATTGAAAATAAAAAAAAGGGTTGATATTTATATATCAGCCCTTTTTTTTATTTTGTAATTAATTTATTATAGTTCACGCAAAGTTATTATAAATTTTCCTCTGTTATTTCTTTTAGAATATATCTCCATTATAAAAGATACAAAAACCGGGTTTTTTTTAGCGGATGTGAAAACGAATTTATCTCTGTGTTTTAATACCCTGTAGCTGTCTACAGATTTTCCGTTTTTGTTTTCTCTGTAATATGTCAATACTCCATACACCGGGTCTGCCAGTCTTCCTGTTTGGCCGGAAAGCCATGCGTGTCCGACCATTTTAACGTAATAACGTGTATTGGGTTTTAATTTTGCGGTTAAATATTTACCGCGTTTTTTTTCATCTATCATGTGTACATTCGGATTTAATGTTAGCACAATTTTTTGCTTTGAGTATGCATAAGTTAGCGATAGTAATGATAATGTTAATATAAGGAATATTTTTTTCATTTAAATCTCCATTAATTTTTTTTCTCTGCATATTTAAACACTTTTTATTTATTATATCAAGAAAATTTATGTTTTAAGCTGAATTTTATTGGATAACAGTTTTTTTCACAAAATTTTAATAAAATTCTTTTCTTAACCCTGAATCCGTATAAAAAAATGCTTTAAAAAGTGCAACCTCTTGCGCTATAATAA
>CAYUYT010000015.1:0-4246 GCA_964449345.1 uncultured Spirochaetia bacterium
AAAACCTTTTAGAAATTTTTAATCCTGAAACATCTTTCATGGCAAAGGCATCGATATTAATTCCCTTTGAAAGCTCAAATTCGCGCGCAAACATACGTTGATTATATTCTTGCGCAGTATTAATTGCATCAATTATATTGTAGATATGAATGGCAATTAATAAAACACCCAGCCCGATAGTTGATGCTATACGTAGATTTGAAGGATTTTTCTTTAATTTAATTTTAAAATCAAACCCAAAGTCTCTTTTACCTGAAATTTTTATATCAGCTATATTTAAAATAACGCTAAATAGTAATACATTTTCTGTTATCCAAAAAATAGCGGCTTTTTTAGTGTCACCCGCATAAAATTGACCTAATCCCGGATGATACCATGAAAAAACACCGGCTAAAAAAGGGTTCTTTCTATCAAAAGAGCTTGATTTGCCATGTTCTGAAGCACTTAGATAAACGGGTATAAATAAAATAAAAACAATGACTACAATAATTTTTTTCATGTTAATTTAATCCTCCTCGAAATCGGATTCAAGGATTTTGACAACGGAATTAATAGCCTTTTCTTCATCTTCTCCGTCTGCGTAAACTATTACAGAACTTCCGCAGGTTGCGGCTAACATCATAACACCTAAAATACTTTTACAATCGACTTTTTCCCCTTGTTTTTCAAGGAAAATTTCTGATTTATATTTACTTGCTTCATTAACGAGTATTGAAGCTGGTCTAGCATGAATTCCGGATTTATTTTTTATAATTACTTCTTTTTTAATCATTGTAAATAAAAATTTTTTTTGTTTAAAACATAAAAGAGCGCAAATTTATTGCAATATATTTTTTAAAAAAACCTTCTGATTTATAACCGCATTATTCGCTTGTTATTAATCCAAGCGTATTGTTTTTACGTACGTATAAGATATTTAAATTATTGTTTTCCGTATCCTGAAAAATTAGATAATCAAGATCTTTTTCAAGTAAAGTATCAATAGCATCGATTTGCGTACTTTGGAAAATATCAGTATTTTCTTGCGACAATAATTCAATATCTTTTTCAAGCAATTTATATTGTTTCATTTCCCAACTGCCGTTCCTTTGGTCAATTATGCAATAAGTATTTCCGTTGTTTTTCAATGCAACTGCTGCGTAATTCCTATCTCTATCTTCCTTAAAAAGTTCAAATTTGTGAGAATTAAGGGATAGTTGCAGTATGGCTTCATGACCTGACATGGGCTTTGGTAATATTTCTTTAATTTTCGTTATCCGAACATTATCTTCCTCGGATTTTCTTTTTTGAAGAAAATTTTTCGCTGTACTCGTTACAGACTTATGATTCATCAATTTTTCTTTATATTTCCGGATTTGCCTTTCTATTTTATCATACATTAAATCAATAGAATTATACATATCATCGGAAGTTGCATCGCAGAAAAAACTTTTACCTTCGCTGTTTAACGTTATTTCTGCCTTATGTGTATTTTTATTTACAATTAAGTAAACATGCACATCCAAAATATGCGGGAAAAAATATTTAATTTTTTCACTCTTCTTTTCTATTATGTTTTTTAATGCAGGAGTTACATCAATATTTCTTCCAGTTATCTCAATTCTCATAGTTCATTTCGCTCCTTTTATTTTAAAATTTAATTTTAATCTTTTCGGTCATAAGATGAAAATATTTTTAATTTTTTTCTATATTTTGCGACAGTACGCCGCGCTATTTTAATCCCTTGATTGGAAAGTATTTCCGCTATTTTTTGGTCAGATAACTTTTTATCGCCGGATTCGTTTTCGATTATTTGTTTAATTATCTCCTTAACGCTTTGCGCTGATTTTATGCCTCCGCCTTCCTTTTGAATGGAATTTGAGAAAAAGTATTTAAGTTCGTAAATTCCCCAAGGAGTGTCAACGTATTTATCACGTGTTACCCGGGAAATAGTTGAAGGGTGCATTTCAACTTCATCTGCTACATCGCTTAATGTCAGGGGTTTTAAATACTGAGGACCGTTTATAAAAAATTCCATCTGCATTTCAAGTATTTTTTCCATTACCCTATACATAGTGCTTTTACGTTTTGATAAAGATAATATCAGTAAACGGGCATCATTGTATTTATCATTTAAAAATTCTTTTACGTTTTTACTTAATTTTTCCGTTTTTAATACTTTTTTATAAAATTTATTAATTTTTAAGCCGGGAATATAATCATCGTTTATAGCTATTGTAAAACCATTGTCTACCTTTTGAACAATTATATCCGGTATCACATATTTGACTTTTTTTGTATCAAACTGCCGTGCAGGTATGGGTTCTAAATTAGAAATTAATGTCAAATAATCACGCAACTTGCTCTCGGAAATATTTAGTTTAGCAGATAGCTCTTTATATTTCTTTTTTTCTAAAAGCTTAAAATAATCACGGATAATTTCTATCAAAATAGGGTCCGGGTCTGACATATTTGCAATTTGAATCAATAGGCATTCTTGCAAATTACGCGCGCCTATTCCCTGAGGTTCTAAGCTTTGAACAACGTCTAAAGCATCAAGAACGTCATCTTCGCTGGCATCCAAATCAAGAGCAAACTCTTCTATGGGTATTTTAAAATATCCGTCCCCGTCAAGACTCGATATTATGGCTTCGGCAATATCATAAAGTTCTTCATCAATGTCGGATAAACTTAATTGCTTATATAAATGGTCATATAAGCTCATGGCAACGGGAATTGCGTTTTCTAAAAATAATTGTTTTGAATTAGCATCTCCTGAATAGCTTTTTTTAGTGTAACCGAAATCTGAGGAATCTTCAAAAATTTCTTCCATGTTGTTATCATTGTTTGAATCGTTGCTATTTTGTTCGCTGTTTATTTTTTTATCAATAGGATCATAATCATTGTCCTGATATTCTTGTTTTAATTCCTGTGAATCAGATGAGGAATTATCTTCATACGTTTCTTCAAGAAAGGGATTTTCTGCCAACTCCATGTCGATTTTATCAACAAGCTCAAGACTGGAAAGCTGCAATAATTTCAATGCCTGTTGTATATGAGGCCCTATCGTTGTTGTAGTCGTAGTTGTTAAACTTGTCGATAATGATTGCTTTTGCATATTAAAGTACCTGTTTTTTAGTTTATCTTTTCACAGCAAAAAAAGTACCAATTAGGTCTATTTTTAGTATATCAGTGTAAATATAAAAGTCAATAAAAACTTTTAATTAATTTAACATTTTTTTAAATTTTAATATACTATAAAAACTCTATTTATATTTTAGAATTTTATTCCATTTAATTTCAAGGTGATTATTTAGAAAAGTGCGATTTATATAAAAATAACGTATAAAACGTAAAGTTTTGAATTGGATAATGATTAAATTGCCCTGAATTAATAAACGTAACGGCGTAATTCTACATTCAGCAATAATCCTACTGACATCATACAAGTTAATAAAAATGAGCCACCCGAAGATAGAAATGGTAAAGGAAGACCCATTACCGGCATTATTCCTACTGCCATGCCTATATTTATTAATATATGAAAAAAGAACATACCCGTTATTCCCGTTGCTATCAAACTCCCTATCATATCCTTTGCGTTGAAAATTACATTTATTCCCCTGTATAAAATAATCATGAATAGAATTATAATTACCATAGCGCCGATAAAGCCCCATTCCTCCGCTATAACGGAAAAAATGAAGTCTGTATCCTGTGCGGGTAAAAAGCCGCCGTTTTTTTGATTACCGTTTAAAAATCCCTGACCGCGAAAACCACCAGCGCCGATGGCTGTTAAAGATTGGTTGATGTTCCAGCCCGCTCCGCGGGGATCTATTTTATCCGTATCAATGAAAGCTAAAAAACGTAAATAATGATGAGTCTTTAAAAAAGATTTTGCGGCAATGGAAACGGTAAAACCTAAAGAAAAGCAAAGCGCAATTAGGGCTATGAGGTTTAATATTTTATCCTTAAACCGTTTATGCAATAAAAATGCAATTCCCGCAACAGAGCCTAGTATCAAGGAAACAAGAATTATTATAGATGATTTATTCATTACTTTTACAATTGTGTTTTGGCTATTTAAAATTTCTCCGGCGTAAAACGTTATTAAGGGAATGCCTAAGCCGATAATAGCTATTCCGATTAAAACGAGTAGATGCTTTTTATCTGCACCCGCTACGTACATCATGGTTAAAATAATGGGTAAATAAACTAAAGACGTTCCGAAATCCGGCTGTAAAAGTATGAGACCGACTACAGGCAA
>CAYUYT010000015.1:4256-21734 GCA_964449345.1 uncultured Spirochaetia bacterium
CTAAGAATAACGTGAAAATAAAGTATTTGAGTTCATGAATGCGTTTTTTTATCTGGTCTAAGTATTTGGCAAGCCATATAATTGTTAAAATTTTTACAAATTCAGAGGGCTGGAAACCCTGACCCGCAATAAAAACCCATGATTTTGCGCCGTGAATTCTCATTGCAAAAATCAAAGTTAAAAGCAAAGCGAATAAACTTAAACCGTATAGAATAAGCCATAAATCGGTAAATCTGTGGTATTCAATCCACATGAAAATGAAAAACAATACAATGCCAATAAACAAAATAATGAGTTGTTTAATATATTTATTGTGATATTTTGGTTTCATTATATTTGCACTGTAAATTGAAAGAATTCCAATAACGAGTAAAGCAATTACTGCAATAAGCAATGGAGTGTCTATGTTTAATTTTATTCTTTTACTAACTTTTCCCGTTCCGCTCATTTAAAAAACCACCTTAATCTTCTATATTTTCATCTTCAACAACTTCCGAAGATTGTTGAGCGCGCCTTCGTTGTTCACGGTAAAGTTCCCTTATCCGTTGACGTTCAACTGTGGTGCGCCTTGTTGTGGCTGATGTTTCCGTTGTTTCCAATGACCTTACTTTAATTTTTAAAATATTTTTAATATCTCTTATACATTGATCAAAAGATTTTTTCTGATAAATATAATTATATAAAATTGCAGCAATCGGAGCAGCAGCGCCGGCGCCCCCGGCTTCCTGATTTTCAACCATTACTGTAATAGCAACGCGTTCGTTTGCGGGCTTATCCCAGCCACCGTAAGAAGTAAACCATGCATGAGGAGCGCCAAATGGGTTTTGCGCTGTTCCGGTTTTACCTGCAACTTTTACTTTAGGCGCAATGGATGCTACCCATGCCGCAGTACCGGTTTTTGCAACAAGACGCATAGTGCCCTGTAAATATTTAATAACGTCCTTTTTAAGAAAGCGCTTTTTTAACACCTTTGGGTAAACGACCTTTTCTACCGTGCTTGATTTGGTGTTGATTATTTTTTTTAGAACCCATGGTTTCATCAAAACACCGTCGTTTGCAAGTGTTGAAACCATATTATGTACTTGCAAAGGCGTTACCATTATATATCCCTGTCCAACGGCCATGTTCAAAGTATCACCCTCATACCATTTTTCGCCAAACCGTCTGATTTTCCATCTGTTATTAGGAATAATGCCCACACGTTCTCCCGTTAAGTCAATATTTGCCGGACTTGAAAAATTAAATAATTTTGCATATTTATAAATGGTTTCGTAGCCAATTTTTTCTCCTATACGGTAGAAAAAATAAGTACAAGATTGGCTAATTGCTTGTGTTAAGTTTAATCTGCCGTGTGCTTTATAACAACGAAATATTCTGTCCCCTAGCTCGTATTTTCCCGTACAAGTATATACAGTATTTGGGTTTATTCGCCCTTCATTTAAACCCGCAGCAGCAGTAACGAGTTTAAAAGTTGAACCGGGAGGATAAAAACCGGCAAGAGCTCTATTGAATAGAGGTTTATCCGGATGTCTTTTTAGTTCTGTGTACTCTTCGCGTAAATTAGGATTTCCGAAAAACATATTCGAATCAAACGACGGAGATGAGACAATAGCAAGCACTTCACCTGTAGACGGTTTGGTTACAACAATCGAGCCCCTTCTTTTACCTAATGCGATATAAGCCAGAGTTTGTAAATTTCTATCAATATTTAAAATTAGCGTCTTACCGGGTTCAGGCCTTCTATATTTTGATTCTATTGTAGAAATCGGCTTAGAATGAGCATCTACAAGTTTAACAATACGTCCTTCTTTACCTCTTAATTCAAGGTCGTATATTCTTTCAATACCCATTTTGCCAATATCGGAAATTGGCCTGTACCTTCCGGTATGTTTATTCCGGTTATAATCCCTTTCTGAAATAGCTCTAGTAAAGCCGAGAACATGAGCAAGCTCTTCGCCGTTTGTATAAATGCGCCTTGACATTACCGTTATATCCACACCGGGATATTTACTGAAATTTTCTTTAATTTTTATAATTGTACTTTTAGGAATTCCTGATTTAATTATGACGGGAGTGTTGATGTTTCTATCCCGCATTTGTTTTTTTTGAATACGGCGGTTAATCTTTGCAAGAGAAATGTTTAATAATTTAGCAAGGCGTTTTTTTACTTCAAGGCGTTTTTTCTTGTTTATAAACCCTAATGTTAAAGTAACACAATTATATCCGCGGTTTTTTATCAAATGCATTCCGTTTCTGTCGAAAACTTCACCTCTTCTTGGAAAAATAGGATACGGTTGTTCGGAATTTCCCCGGGCAGTCAAAGTATATCTGTCGTAGCGGACAATTTGAAGAAAACCAATTCTAAAAAGCAGAATTAGCATTGCAAAAATAAAAAAAGTTAGTAAATAATAAACGCGTTTTTTGAATTGTTTGCCGTGGCGGGGACTTAAAGGTATATCACCCATGAAAATTAATTCCTCCTGAAAACTCTGTCAAGTTTTTCAAATAATGCAAAAAGGAAGACACCGACTACGCAATTATAAACTATTTCAATTAATAATATTCTATAAATGTAATCCCAAAAATTTATAGAATTCGACATAAAAATTTTGTTCATTATTATAAATATAATACCATTGAAAAATGAGGCAATAAATATATAAACAAGAATTATTAAAACATTTTCGGAATAAATTCTTTTTTTAAACATACCCGATACAAAACCAATTAAAGTTTTGGTAAAAGCTCCTACACCGAATAATCCGCCTGAAAAAATGTCCATCCCAAGCCCGGCTACAAAGCCCGTTATTTGACCCTCCATGCTGCCGTATTTAAAAGCAGCGTAAAGCGTTACAAGTAATAACAAATCCGGACGGATTCCTGAGATAGAAAAAAATTTGAATATTGTGTTATGTATTATTAAAACAACGAGTACTACGAATACCCGGTATATATAATTCCTCACTTGTTATCTTCCAACCTCTGTACATATTTACTCGGTACTTTTTTAATAATAAAAACAATTTCTATTTTATTATACTGAATATACGGTTTAACCTGAATTTCTTTATGAAAAGCGCCTTGTGTTTCTTTTACGCTTTCAACATAACCGATGACCAAACCTTGAACGAACAAATCGCTTTCAGGAGACGTTACGATTAAATCACCTTTTTTCACGGTTTCGCTAACGGGAATATACGACAACTGTAAAAAATTGCGCCTGCCCTGACCCTCAATAATACCTGTTACGCGTGTTCTTGAAATCATTGCTCCGATATTAGACGTTTTATCATGAATGGGCATTACTTTGGAAGTAAAAGGTGTTGTTTCCGTTATTCTACCGATAACACCGGCTTTGCCTTTGTAATAACCTACAACTATCATATTTCTTTCAAGCCCGTATTTGCTGCCTTTGTTAATAATTAATGTTAAATATCCGTTATGCGGATCCTGGGAAATCACTCTCGCTGCGACAGGAGTTTGATTGTATTTTTCTTTTAAAAGTTCTTGTAAATTGAGGGCTTTTTTCAATACTTTAATCTGATTTTTTAATTCTTCTATCTCTCTGTACGATTTTGACATTGTCTGAAGCCGGGCCTGCGTTTCTTCAAGTTTGTTACGGTATTGCCTTATTTGCGTTATGCTTCTGAAAATATCAGCAAAAAAATTCCAGACTTTAGAAAAAATGTATTGAAAAGGATAAATTACCGTTTGAAATATTTGTTTTATGTTTACGGTGAAGCCGGTTGAAGAACTTGAAAACGCCATAAACATTACGGATAGGGATAATAAAATAATAAGTACGATAATTTTTCTACGTTTATAAAAGAAAAGTGAAAGCATTTATTTAGCTCATCTTTTTTTTATTCCCCTCAATTATAAAAAACATAAAAATTTTCGAAGGGTTATTCTGATTTAAAAATACTACTATTAATGTTTTTAATTTCTTCAAGGAAATTACCCGTTCCCAATACAACGCATGTTAACGGATTTTCTGCTAAAATTACAGGCACCCCGGTTTCCTTAGAAATGTATTTTGTAAGACCTTTTAGTAACGAACCTCCACCGGTCATTACAATACCCCTGTCAACTATATCAGCAGCTAATTCAGGCGGCGTTTCGTCAAGAGTTGCGCGGATAACTTCCAACACGCTGTTTACGTTTTCCTGCAAGCATTCTCTTACTTCAACACTATCCATTTCAAGTATTCTGGGCAATCCCGTTACTGCGTCCCGTCCTTTAATTTCCATTGTTTCAACTTTGTCGTCGGGATAAGCATTGCCAATTTGTATTTTAATTTCTTCTGCGGTACGTTCACCTACGATTAAATTATGTACTTTCTTTACATGCTGAACAATGGCTTCGTCAAAATCATCCCCGCCGATTCTTATAGAGTTTGAAATAACCATTCCTCCGAGTGAAATTACGCTAACTTCCGTTGTACCTCCGCCGATATCAACTACCATATTTCCCGCGGGTTCATGAATAGGAATTTTCGCCCCGATAGCTGCGGCAAGTGATTCCTCTATCAAATATATTTCACGCGCGCCTGCTTGTTCGCAGGATTCACGTACAGCGCGTTTTTCAACTTCTGTTATACCGGACGGTACCCCGACGACAATACGCGGTCTAACAAGGGCTCTCCGGTTGTGTACTTTTGCTATGAAATAACGTATCATTTTTTCTACTGTTTCGAAATCTGCAATTACACCGTCTTTCATAGGGCGTATAGCTATAATATCATTAGGCGTTCTTCCAAGCATTCTTTTTGCTTCGTTGCCAACAGCAAGGACTTTTCGCGTTCCGTGCTGAACTGCAACTACGCTTGGTTCTGATAAAACAATCCCTCTACCTTTAACGTGAACAAGGGTATTTGCAGTGCCCAAATCAATTCCCATATCATTAGAAAATAAACCGAGTAATTTATCAAAGATCATATTATTTTACCTTTCTGTATACTTGTTGTTTTCTCATTTTTTTTAGTTCATAAGAAGGAAACATTGTTTTAGCTTTTTTATGCCCCAACTTTGCTGCTTCTTTTAAATACTCTCTATATTTTTTTAATTTTTTTTGCTTCCTGTAAATCTTCCCTAAAAAATAATAAGAATTTGCGCTTTGTGAATTCAATTCGAGTGTTTTTTTATAAAATTCCTCTGCTTTTTGAAAATTTTCTTGTTTAAATTCTATATTTGCAAGGAGTAAATAACAATTTGCCCGCACATCTTCATTCTTCTCCGTTTTTAAGACAAGATTAAGTAATTGCCTGGCTTTTTTATAATTTTTAAGATGTTTATTTATAAGTCCCATAAAAAAATAATGAATGGTTTTAGGCCTCGTTTTTAAAGCGCTTTTATAATAATCAAGTGATTCCCTATACCGTTTTAATTTAAAAAGCGTTAAAGCAATGCGTTCGTAAATATCCACAAAACGCAAAGGTTTATTATTTACCCTGATAATTCTGCGGTTTATGTATGCGCCTAATTTACCGTCTTTTTGGTTCTTTTTAATTGCATCTTTTAAATAATCAACGCCTTTGTCCATATCAGAATTGTCACGGGAAAGCAAAAAACCATAAGTAAAGAGTTCAATACTTGAAATGTTAGCATTTTTCTTTATTGCAGAGTTTAACAATTTTTGAGATTCATCTCTTAATTTTTCAATTTCGCTTTCGTTTTTTATATAAAAAGACTTGATAAAAAGTGATTCTGCTAATAAAAAAGTTACTTTTTCGTTTTTATTATTTTTTAAATATGTTCTAGCAATAAGGATAGCCCTGTCGAATTCCTGATTGTATATTAATTTTTGAATTTTTCTTGATGTACTAAATCGTAAAATAATAATCGTAGAGGCAATTACAAAAGCAAGGGAAATAATTAAAATAAAACTTTTGGATTTTAAAAACGCAAACTTGCTTTTTGTTTCGGGTTTACGTAAATACTGATAATAATATTCGTTTGAATTTTTGTTCTTACTTTTGAATAGTTCGGAAATTTTCATTTTATCTTCCATTAATATAATATAAACATGGGATTTGAATAAAAATAAATCATTCTGTTAAAATATCGTTTTTTTTATTTTTTATATTAATAAAATAATATTAAAATAATAAAAACAAAATTTAAGAATTTTAATTTAAGGAATTCATTGACATTTAACCTATTTTTTAGATATTATTTCATCTACGAAAAAGTAAATATATGGTGGATTAATATGGCAAATACAAAAAATACTTTAAAAAACAATAATATAGTCAAAGGATTTGCAACGGGTATTGTCGTTGTATTTATACTTGCAATTTTTATTTGGACTCTTGACCCGAATATGCGGGATCAGGTGTGGCGATATTTAAAAGGCGGAAGAAATTACGTAAGTGTTAACGGTGAAAATATATTAACAGCGGGACAAATTAAAAACATTATTGAAAGCAGGAATATTAATTTCAGTAACTTTCCCGATTCACTTATTATTCAGGCACTTAAAAATTTCCGCGATATAAACAGGGAAATAACGAATAGTGTGTTGATTAAATATGCAAACGATGTAGGACTTGAGATGTCCCCGGAAGCAAAGCAAAGTCTAGCAATTGAATTGTATAAAAAATCAAAAGTTCAATTCGAAAAAAAATATAACATACGCTTCAGAATGAAACTTACTGATTTTTACGACATTGCGCGTGAGAATTATTTGACCAGTATTGTTAACACTTCGCTAACACAGGGAATACTCATTACTAAAGCCGAAGTAAACCGTAAATACATGCTTGAAAATAATAAAAGGCAAATCGTTTTTGCTTCATACGATTTTGAAGATTATTTTAAAAACCAGAATATTAATCAAAAAGAACTTGAAAAATTCTTTAAAAGTAGTGAAGCGTCTTCATTCCGTTCAAACGTTAGAAATAAAATAACGGCAACGGCGATTTCCGGTGATGATGAGAAAAAAATGAATAAACTTTTAAACCAAGTAAGACAGAGTCCGGGATTATTCGAGCAAAAAGCCAAAGAACAAAAAGAAACGCAAAAAGATTTCGTTATTACAAACAAAAATAAAGAATTAAATCCCTTGAAACAAGTTGGCGTGGGTAAATATTCCAAACTTATAAAACGCACTGTACGGGGAAAGGTTGAATATTTTATTTTTAAGATAGTCAAAAAACATGACCGTAAGTTTAATGAATTAAACAGAATAGAATTAAAAAACCTTGAGCAAAACTATAAAAAAAGTAATGCAGCGAGAAATAAATATTTAAGCGCTTTTCAGACAAAAGTTAAAGCTTTATTCAAAGATTTAAAAATTGCAGTTAAAAAAGGCGCTGATTTTGCCACCGAAGCAAGAAGAAGAGGCCTCGATGTAGATACAACGGAGTATTTTCCCGTTGCCCTGAAAGATTCTATCGATAAGTCTATTCACGACCCGGTTCAAAACCAAAATAAAAAACCAATTAAAATTTTCGGTTCGTCTAATATAGATTTCCTTAAAACCGTTTTTTCACTAAAAAAAGGCGAAGTTTCTGAAATGCAGAACAGCGGGTTTACCTATTATATGGCAAAATTAACAGGAGTCATAACAGCAGGCAAAATGGATGCCATGAATTATAAGAGATATATAGCTGCTATGAAAAAAAGACAGCAGGAAGAGTATCATAATAAAATTATGCAGGAACTATATAAAAAATATGAAGTTGTTTGGCATGAAAAAAACATTATTCAGTTAATTAGAGCTTTACAAGGGCGTAGCAGTTAAGTTATAATAAAATTATAAAAAAATTAAACCTGCTGTGTTTGTGATGTGTTTCGAAAAATTTTTTCCTATACTTTTAAAAACGGGATTTACTGTTAATCGTTAATGAATGCAGCCATTGTTGTTGGCTACAGGATTGACGGTTACGAAAACCCACGTGTACCTTAGGGTAAAAGTTATGTTGCACACACGGCACAAGCGGGTTTTATAATATACGCATCTTAATTAAATTTCTTCGTACTTGTATTCTTGCGAGTCATCGTCTTTGTTCAATGCCGGAGGAGACGGAAATTTATGTTCACAAGAGCTTTTTTGTTTATCCTCGTCGTCAGCATAATCGCTAGGGAATTCTATTTTAAAAATTTTCTTTATAATACTTTTTATAAAGCCGATGAACTTTTTGCCCATGGTACACATTTTATTTGACGTATCTTCAAGCAACGAATAAATAATAGGCACAACCACGAGTGTTTGAAGCGTTGCAAATAATAAGCCCCCGATGATTACCCATGCCATAGGCACCCAGAAAACCGTTCTTGGCCCGCCTAACGCAAGGGCTAAAGGCAGAAGACCCGCAATAGTTGTAAAAGTTGTCATAAAAATTGGGCGTATCCGCGTTTCACATGCTAAAATTATCGCCTCTTTTTTGTCCATACCCCTGCTGCGTAATAGGTTAATGTAAGAAACGAGAACTATAGCATCATTTACAACGATACCCATCAAAGCCACAGCACCGAAAAGAGACATTATGCCTACTTTTGATGCAGACATTAAAAGACCGAATGATATTCCTACAACGGAAAGCAAAATCGTTGCTAATATTGAAACGGGTTGTATGAAAGAACTTAACTGAAGAGTAATAATAATGTAAATCAGAATTAAACCGCCAATAAAAGCTAGACCTAACGATTTAAAAGATTCGTCCCGCTCTTCGTTCTCTCCTTTATACAGTATTTTATATCCGGTAGGCATTGGGTAATTTTTGAGCATTGCTTTTACGTCTTTCATAACCTCAACGGAAGAACGTCCGAAAGTATCGCCGGATATGGTAATAGCGCGTTTCATTTCTTGCCTTGCAATTACACTCAACCCGCTGCTCATTTTAATATCAACGAGTTCGGTTAGATGAATCATGCTTCCTGTTTGTGTTTTAAAAAAATATATTCTGCGTAAATCTTGTAAGTTTTTGGCATACTTATCCGCAATTTTTACTTTTACATCAACTTCTTTATCCCCAACGTAATACTTGGTTACATCGAGGCCGTTAAAAGTAACGGACAAAGCTCGTGCAATTTGCTGAACAGATATACCGTGTAAATCCGCCATACGTCTGCGCACTGTTGCCTTAATTTCAGGCACACCTACCCCGTAATTATCGCGGATATCAACAGCACCGGGAATATCCCTGATTTTTTGCTGTATATTACGTGATAAGCGTTTTAATATTTGAATATTTTCGCCCTGAATAACCACGTTAACAGGCGCTCCTGTAGGAGGTCCGCCTTTTGGTTTTTCAACCTGAAACTTAGCGCCGGGAATTTTTGATACATAATTTCGAATTTTGCCTTGAAGCCATGTAGCAGAATACCCTTTACGTTTTTCATAATCCACCATTTCAATAGAAATCATAGCAACGCTTTTATTAGACTGGCGGATTACCGAAGTTGTTGAGCCGCCGTCCGAAGCCGAGCCAACAGTTGAAATCCATTGCTTTATAATTCCGTTGTTTTTATATTTGATTAACAAATTTTTTTCAATACCTTTAACAATTTTATCCGTTTGTTTCAGGGATGCAATTGGTGGGAGGTTGACTTTTATGTAGACTTTTCCAAGATCAATAGGGGAAAACATTTCTTGCTCACGAGTTGCAAAAATAGCTACCCCGATAATAAAAACAATTACGGTTATTAACATTGTCCACCCGCGGTTATTAACGCTTTTGCGGATAATTTTTTTATAAAAATTGAATATTAATTCGAATTTTGATTTTTTATCTGTCTGCTCTACACCGCCGTTTTTGCGTTTTTTCTTCTCAGCTTTTTTAGCCCGCATTTTCGCTTTAATACTTGGATCCGACATAAATTTTAAAGCAAGAACGGGAATAACAATGTGGTCGAATATTATTGATGCAGTTAAGGCGAGTAGAACAGCAACGGGAATATTTGACATAAATTGCCCCGTTACACCGGTCATGAATAATAACGGCGCAAATGCCCCCATAGTTGTTAAAACGGAAGACAAAACACTTGTGCCTACTTCACCCATTCCAACAATTGTGGATTCTTTTTTCGACTTGCCTTTTTCCCTATGCCTGTAGATATTTTCAAGCGTAACGATAGCCCCGTCAACAACCATACCTATTACAATGATTAAGCCGAACTGGGATAAGTTATTTAATGACCTGCCCATTAAAAACAAAGCCCCCATTGTAAAAACGATGCAAAACGGAATACCTAAGGAGGCGATAAACGCGTTACGAAACCCCATTCCTATCCATAATACTATAAAAATTGCAAGTACACCCTGCCAGATTGAATTAAACAAATCATCAACACGCATTTGAACGGAATCTGCCTGGTCTCCGGTAATCACGTATTTTAAACCAATCGGAGTGAGCATTTGTTCCTGAATTCTTTTGAGTTCTCTTTGAATGCGTTTTGAAAGTTGAAGAATATTTTCCTTTGGTTTTTTCCGAATTTCCAAAGATACACAAGGAACATTATTAAAACGGCTTATAGTGTCAACGTCTTTAATTCCGTCTTTAACCTGAGCTACTTGATTTAATCTTACGGGTTTAGGCGTTGACATGGGATTGTTGGAGTCTTTTCTAAACGTAATAATACTTTCTTTTAGCTGGTTTACGGTTTTAAACCGTCCGATGATACGCATGGGATATTCGTTGCCCTTACTTTTAAAACTTCCTCCGGGAAAGTTTAAATTCGATTGTTTTAAATAATTTACTATATAGTCAACGGAAAGCTTGTAAGCGTGCATTTTAACAGGGTTTAAATCAATATTTATTTGCTGTTCATGTCCTCCGAAAATACTAACACTGCCTACGCCGTTAACACCTTCAAGAGGCGTTTGCATATCTTCTGCAATCTCGCGGAGTTTTTTATAATTCTTAATTTTTCCGTAAATTGCAACTGTCATTATTGGCACGGAATCAAAATCCACAGTACTAATTATGGGCGTTTCGATATCCGTGGGCATCTCGGGCTGGGCATCATTAACTGCATTTCTAACATCAGTCTTTGCAATGTCTAAATCCACCCCCTCGTAAAATTCAACAACAACGGTTGCGCTTGAGTTAACAGCCCATGATTGTATTTTTTTTACGTTGTCTATTTTTCTTATTTTTTCTTCAAGCTTTCTGATAACTTCGTTTTCAAGCTCGTTCGGAGCGGCCCCGATATACGGAACGCTTACTATAACAACGGGGATTTCTACTTCGGGAAATAACTCAATGGGAATTAAACTCGCGCCCATTAAACCGATAATAACGATAAATAGCGTAAATAATCCAACGACAAGGGGTTTTTCTACAGATTTTTTAGATATTTTCATTTACCCGTTACTCCTTAGCTTTTCATAGGTATAACACTGCGTTTTTACGTTTTTTTATTTTTTATTTTATTCTCTTTTTTCGTCTTTATTGTTTTTATGTTTTTTTATATTAAACTCAGCCGCGTTACTTACATCGACTTCACTTCCTGAAAATACGTTGTATTGCCCTTTTACTAAAATCAATTGCCCGTCTTCAAGTCCGTCTTTTATTTCTATATTCCCTGAATAATTATTGCCAACGCTTACTTTTTGCTTTCTAACAATAAGCTTATCTTTATCGAGAATGTAGACGTAATTTAAATTATCCTCGAAAATAATACTTTGCTGGGGAATAAGAATTTTATTTTTCTTAACTTCCGTAATTATCTCAACCTCTGCAAACATACCGCTTTTTAATAAGCCTTTTTTATTGTCAATTATTACTTCAACTTCAACAGTACGGTTAACCGGGTCTATGGTAGGAGAAATTTTATTAACAATGCCTTTGAACTCCCTGCCTTCATAAGAAGCCACTTTAACGATTACAGAATTGCCCTCTTTAACTTTGCCTACATCAAGCATTCCAACGTAAACCTTAACTTTAAGTTTGTGCGTTTGAACAACGCGGGCTATACTCGTTTGATTTGCGATAATCTGGTCGCCAATATCATACTGAATTTCAGTAATAATACCTTTAATTGGAGATTTAACAACGTGGTCTAACACCCCAGCGCCTCTTTGGCTCTGGTCAATTGTAAATAAAGCCTGATTTCTATAAACCCGCTGTCCTTGGTTAACGAGTTTACGCCTTAGGATTCCCGTTACAAAAGCAAACACACGCACTTCCTGAATACCGCGAATTTCTCCGGTTAGAAAAATACGTTCTTTTATATCGCCGCGGGAAACTTTAGTAACCTGAACGGGAATGGCTTTGGCTTTAACTTTTTTAATCTTAACTTTTTTCGTTCGTGATATGCGGAATAGAATCATACCGATTACAATTAAACCGATTATGCTAAAAGTTATTATTTTTTTTGTTTTATTTTTCACCTTGCAATCCTTTCGTGCTTTACGTTTAGTTTTGTGTTAAATGTAAAACTTGCGTTTTTATCAAGATGTAATCGTATAAGTATTTATTAAACTGTAAAATTACGCTTAAATACTGATTTTCAATATTCCGCATTGTTAGGTAATCCATGTTTCCGCCTCTGTATCTAACATTAGCAAGGCGTAAATTTCTACGTGCAACCTTAATTAATTTTCTATACATTTTAATTTGTTTTTCCAAGACCTCCAAATTATTGTAATGATTAACCAGTTGCAAACGTATAGAATCTTTTATCTTTTTTATCTGATTTGCAGTTTTTTCTATTTCGTAATCAATGCCCGCGATTTGCGCTTTTGTTTTGTTTATTGATTTTGGATAAAGTATTTCAGAAATAGGCAGCATAATTTGAATCCCGAATTGAATCTGCTGATAAGCTTTCGAGCCAACGCGTACCTGCGAAGGAACAGGAGGCATTCCTGAAAATTTATATTCCGTATCCGGTGAATGAGATAAGGTATAACCGGCAAAAAAGTTAAACATGGGTTTTGCGTTGCTCGCTATTATTACACGGTTGTGTTTTGCCATAGAATATCCCATTTCGGCAATTGCAATATCATGGTTATTGGAAAACGCTCTTTTTATTGCAGTATCCAAAGGCATTTTTAAGTAATCAGTTTCAAGGTCGCCTTTTATGACCGTGCCTTTTTCATTAACAACAGGGCCGATTAAATCTTCAAGGTCATTTTTTACTTTTTTAAGGTTAGTCTGTGATGACAGCATCTGGCTTCTTGCGGTTTCAAGAGATACTTGAATTTGTAAAACTTCAATTTCCGGTTTAAGCCCGCGAAGAAAATTGCGTCGTGTAATTTCATAGTTGGATTTATTTAACCTGAAACTGTTCTGCGCAACTTTATATTGCTCTTTCGCAATTATATATCCGTAAAAAACGTTTTTAACTTTTAACTTTAATTGCTTTTCCACTTTTTCAAGTGTAATTTTTTTAACGCGGAATTCATCCTTTGCAAGGGCAATGCTGTGTGAAAGTTTTCCAAAAGTATACAAAGGCATAGACAAACTAACCTCAAGAGAACCCACAATTGTAAAGTTCTCGTTATTCATCCATGTGTCAACACCGGCAAGTTTATCAGGATTCCACATACCCGTACCGCTTACCGTTGCACTTATAGATGGCCACCGCGCTGCTTTTGCTTGGGTAATCTTTGTTCTTGAAATTTCAACTTCTAAAGCCGCATTTTTATAATCTTCATCGCGTTTCATAGCCATTTCAACGGCTTTTTCAAGTGTAATAACTCTTTTTATAACGGTTTTTTCTTTTTTAGTTTTTTGTTCTTGCCCTGCAAAAACCGTAGAACCTAAAACAAATGCAATAACTGTTGTTAAAATTAAAATCCTTTTCATTTAGGGCTCCTTTTCATGCCGTTTATTAGAATATCTACTAATATTTCATTGTTTTTCAATATCTTTTCTTTGGATTGATTATAAAATAAAATTTTTTTTGGTATGGAAGAGGCAAAATCCCTTAAAATTTCCGCAATATTTTCTGCGTTATACTCATCGGATATCTCACCTCTGGACATTCCCACTTTAATTATTTTTTTCAAAATATTAAACTCATAATTTGAATACGTTAAAAATCTTTGTCTCCATTTTTCATTACCTAGCATTTTCGATACAACGTGAAAAATAATCCTTATAATATCTCTATTATTAAAATGATTTTCTACCACAGCATTAAGCAAATCTAAAATTGCTTCCCTAAAAGTTCTCTCACCAATATTCGTTTCGATATGTTCAAGAAGTTCAGTGAAAGTCTCTCTTGATACTTCCATGAATAACGATTCTTTTGAACCGAAATGGCGGTAAACAGTACCTTTGCCTACACCGGCGTTGTCCGCAATATTGTCAACACTTGCAGCGTGAAAACCTTTTTGGGCAAATTCTTTTTTTGCAAAATTAAGAATTCGTTTTGATTTTTCAGGAAGCTCGGCAGAACTTTTCATAAAATTTATCCTTTTTAAAAATAGAACGGACTAGTCCGTCCGTTTTTAAGTTTAGTAGATTTTTTTTCATTTGTCAAATTTTTACTCGTTTTTTTATATTAAATATTTATTATGTGTTAATACTATTTGAAGAAAGTAACGAATATTTTATTATAGAAAAACGTTTATTTTATGCAGTTATGCTATTATTATTAAAATATATGAAACTTTCTATAAAAACACATTGTACCCTTTGCAGGCGGGAGGAATATTTTGGATTTTTCATCATTAAAAAACATGGATAATAAAAAGAAACTAATAATCGGAGGCAGTGTTGTACTGATTTTACTCCTTTTATTCACTATTACACCACTTAAAAACGTATTTATCGGAAGCGATAAAGTGGACACTCTTATCAAACAGGCAAACGAATATTTTAAAATGGGAGAACTTGACAGAGCTCTTGATAAACTTGATAAAGCCGAACAAAATAATCCGAGTAATTCTCAGCAAAAACGAATTGATGAATTACGTAAAAAAATTGTTAAAGCAAAGCAAGGCGGGCTTGCGGATGAAACCCCTGTGCAAAGATTAATCCGCAGGGCAAAGGAAGCTGCGGATGATGATGATTTTGAAACAGCGATAAATCGTTTAGGTAGAGCTAAAAAAATAAACGACAACAGCGCAAAACCTGATGAAAAAGCCAAAGAAACTATTGAAAAACTTATACAAGAATATAAAAGAAAAATGCAAAGCCAGGCGGAAAAAGACGACCCTGATGAAATGCTTAGAAAAGCTAGGCAGGCGGTTAGGGAAGGGGATTTTGAAACTGCTTTGAAATTTGTGCGTAGGGCAAGACGTGCTTTCGATAAACAAAACAGAAAAAACAAAAAACTGGATAAACGTATTAAAGACTCTGACAGAATATATACTGAAAGGCAAAAAAAACAGGCAAAGCGGGATAATCCCCGGCAGCTAATAAAAGAAGCAAAACGCTCTGCCGCAAGCGGAGACTTTGAACGCGCTTTACGTTATTTACGCCGGGCACGCAGGGCAAATAACGCTAAGAAAAACCCTAACCCCACAACGGAAAAAGAAATTAAACGTCTTGAAAAATTATTTAACCGAAGGCAAAGAGAACAAACTATCCGGGATAACCCCGAAGAACTCGTTAAACGTGCCCAAAAACATGCTGATAATCAGGATTATGAAACTGCGATTAAGCTTTTAAAGCGCGCAAAGAAGGCAAACAACGCAAAAGAAAACCCGGATACGGCTCTTGCTAATAAAATCGAAAAATTATTAAAAGAATATACTGAAAAAATGCGCGAGCAAGCGAAAAACGACAATCCCGAACGCCTTGTTAGACAAGCACAAAATAAAGCCGTGGAAGGTGATTATGACGAAGCAATTAAACTTCTTAGGCGGGCAAGACGCGCAAATCTTGCAAGAAAAAAACCTTCAAGAAAGTTAACAAAAAAGATTCTTAGGTTAGAAAATGAATACAGAAAACGGCAGGGAGAAGAAGCTTCGCGCGAGGACCCTGAACAGCTTGTAAAAGAATCACAGCGCTCTGCTGATTCTGGAGATTATGACAGGGCATTAAAATTACTTGATCGCGCAAGAAAAGCAAACAATATGCGGGAACGTCCTGACCGTGCATTAAACCGAAAAATAATCCGGCTTGAAAAAGAATACCGTAAAAAACGCGATGAACAGGCTAATACGGATAACCCGGCCGAACTCGTTAAACAGGCAAAAAAATCCGCAAAGCAAAAGGATTACGAAACCGCGATTAACCTTTTAAAACGGGCAAAAAGGGCAAACAACGCCAGGAATAATCCTGATAAAAAGCTTGCAGAGGAAATTAACCGTTTAATGCGTGCATACAGGAATGCTATGCTCAAGCAGGCAAAGCGGGATAATCCTGAAAAATTAATTAAGCGTGCTAGAAAACTTGCGGATGATGAACAATATGACGAAGCGCTTAAAATTCTAAGAAGAGCAAAACGTGCAAACAACGCGAGAAAAAACCCTTCACGAAAAACTGCGCGTAAAATAATCGAACTTGAAAATGAAATTAGGCGCAAGCGCGACGGCAAGCCATCAGGAACGGAAAATAAAACAACGAATGTGGATGACAAAAGAGAAGGCACCGGACTAACAAAAGATGAATTGAAAAAAATACTAGAGCAAGAAAGAAAGCGTATGGCTGAAATCCGTAAAAAAAATAAAGAAAGCGGTGTTTCTGAAGCAGAACGCAAGAAAAAAGCCAACGAACTTATAAAACAAGCAGAAGCCGCGCTAAAAAGAGGAGACAACGACGAGGCAATTAATAAATTCAAAAAAGCACTCGAACATGACCCTGAAAATGCTAAAGCAAATTCCGGTTTAGGGCTTGCCTATTTTAGAAAAGGTAATAATGAAAACGCTTTTAAATTCAGTACCCGCGCAATTTCGTCCGACCCGAATAATTCCCGAGCGAATTTAACCAGAGGCGAAATTTTTTATAAAAATAAACAAGATAACGAGGCAGAATCAGCGTTTAAAAAAGCTTTGGTAAGGGATAGAAATAACGCGTTGGCTTTATATCGTTTGGGCGTTATAAAATTGATACAACGTAAAAACCGTTCGGCGCGCAGCTATTTTAGCCGTGCAACGAAAAGTCAGGATTTTAAAAATCTTGAGAAAGAAAACCGTTACAAATGTTACTACAATTTAGGAAAATCAAACGAACGGCTTAAAAATTACAGCGGTGCAATTTCTGCTTATAAAGAATCAATTAGTCATGATAAATCAACGGAAAAACCATATATTTCAATGGGGCAAATATATTACCTTCAAAAAAAGTACAACAGCGCAATATCGAGTTTTAAAAAATCCCTCGAGTACAAGACCACCTATTACGCTCATTTCTGGATGGGTAAATGTTACGATTCCATGAATGATTACAACAACGCGGTTAGCAGGTATGACAAAGCTTTACAGCTTAGTCCGAACAATTATGAATCAAAATATAATCTTGCCCGGGTCCAAGCAAAACTCGGAAGATACGATACGGCAATTAAAATGTACAAAGAAGCAGGAGAAAAACATGGTTATAATTCTAAACTTTTCGTTCAACTTGGCAATGCCTATCTTGAA
>CAYUYT010000015.1:21744-27233 GCA_964449345.1 uncultured Spirochaetia bacterium
AACAGGCAAACTCGGCTTATAAACGGGCTATTGATAAAAATTCCCGTGAAATTGATGCGTATAAAGGGTTGGCAAAAAGCATGATCGCACAAAACGACATAACGGGAGCGATTGTTTACTTAAAAGAAGGCGCAAACCTTACAAAAGACAGCTCAATTTATGCAAAACTAGGCGAACTTTACTTCAAAATACGCGATTATGACCAGGCGATTTCTGCATTTAGAAACGCGTTAGATCGCTCATCGAAAAATTCAATATACCGCAAGTTAATGGCAGATGTTTACTTTGCTAAAAAAGATTTTAAAACAGCAGCGGAAGAATACGAGAAAGTCATTGCTCTAAATCCTAAAGTTTGGGTAGCGTATCACCGTCTTGGCGACTCTTATATTGAAATGAAAATGCTTGAGGCGGCGAAAACGATTTATAAAAAACTTATTGATCGTAACCCGAGTTATGAAAAAATCGGTTTAATCCGCCGGAAATTAAATGAATTGCAAGGTGGTAGTTAAAAGCAGGATATAAACAACAATATTCAAATCAAAATAAAGCACAAAAGGCAGCGTAAATTACCGTTGCCTTTTTTTATTATCAAAACGGAACAAGGCAATGCAAAATAAAACGGAATTTTGCAGGGATTTTCAGCGAATCGAATTTCGCGTTATTATAAACGTTTTTCCAATTTTATTTCGTTACCTTCAAACAACGCAGCAGTTTTTTCGTTGCATGTAAATATTAAAGTTTGATTTTTCCGTGCAAACTCTTTTATTGCTTCAACAGCAAATTCTATTCGTTTTTCATCCATGTTTACAAGGGGGTCGTCAATAACGAAAATTCCGCCGGCTTGTTTTAGAAAATACTCAGCCATGCTTAAATGCGTTGCAAGTGCAAGTGCATCTTTGGTTCCCTCTGACAATCGCGGTAAATCGAGTGTGTTTCCTGTTTGATTAACGAGCCCTGAGGGCACGCTTTTTTCAATGCTAATATCATTATACCTTTTGTTAGTTATAACTGAAACGTAGTGTTTAACTCTCTCTTGTATTCCCGAATAAGTGCTTTGGTCAAAATCTGTGATTAGTTTATCAGCAACGGTTTTAACTTTTAAAACAGCTTTTCCCCTTCGTATCACATTTTCAAATTCTTTTTTAGCGTATTTTAATTCTTCTTGAATTTGTTCGGATGATTCCTCTGGCAATTTTGCCTCAAGCGCTGATTTATTCTTTTCTAATTCAAGCCGCCTAATTTCAAGTTGTTTTATGCGTTTGTTATTATTTTCAAAAGTATTTTTAATTTGTTCAATATTCTCTGTATCTTTTGTCTCGTTAGATTTAATTTTTTGAATTAAATCCTGTTTTTTAAACTCCTTGTCGTTGCGTTTTGTAATAACACCTTGCTTAGTGTCGTATTCGGCAACATATCCGTTGATTATTACCTGTAATTTTTCCGCTTCGTTCATTTTATTTTTTAATTCATTTTCATAAGAACTTAATTCTTTTATAATTTCTTCAACAGAATCCGTTGCTTTGCTTTCAAAATCCCGAAGCCGTTGTTTTAATTCTTTTAAATCATATTCCCCGCGTATCTCATCAAAACCTTTTTTTGCATAATTACAATCACTTTGCCTTTGTTGATATTCGCTAAATTTTTCTTCACCCTGTTCAACATTATCTACTTTGTATTTTTTATAAAATGCGTTAAGTTCATTTTTACTTTTTACAATTTCAGCATTTATTTTATCAAAATCAATTTTCGAAGACGACGCATTAAAAACAAAACCTTTGCTTTGGATATTAATTTTACTAATGTCCTTAAAATCTTTTTTATCCCCTGCATTCATTTCAATGCTTTGGATAGTTTCATCTCCCTGTTTGAAAGTTATCCCGGTTTTTTCTTTTGCTTCAAAACTTACGTTTATATTCCCAACGGATAAAAACCTTTCATTGCTTTTTATATTAGTCATGCATTTTTTAGCGTGTTCAAGCTCTTTTTTATCAATGTCCGTTGCGTTTTCTAATAGTTCTTTTTTACTTAAATAATCTTTTTGTTTTTCCGTTGCATTATCATAAAGTTTTTTTAATTCCCTTAGTTTTGCATATTCCCTTGCTTTTTTTTCTTTAATTCTTAATTTTTCTAGCTCTTTTTCAAGCCGGGGTATTTCACTTTTTTGTATTTGCTTTATCTGTGTTTCCTTTTCTATCCAATCAACAGATACGTTATCCAGTTTTTCAATAGTGGAATTAACGTTTTCAAGTTCTGTTTTATGTATTTGGTTTTGCCTGTATTTTTCAATTAATGGCTCGTATTTATTTATAAATTCTTTTTTTTCGTTGTATTCGGATAAAACTTCCGAGAGTTCTTTAACAGCTTTTTCATAATCGTTTTCTATTTGCATTGCATTATCAAGCATTATTTTTATATCTTCAAGTTTATAAAAAGCCGTTGCTATAGAGCCCAACCCTTTTTGATAGCGGGTGTTTTTTTGCGTTGTTTCTGGAATCTGTTTTTCAATATCCCATTTTTCATAATATTCATTATACATTTTATTAAGGTTTTGTTTGAAAATATCAACTGATACATTATCCGTTTGCAATAAGGAATTACGCAAAATATTTCCCAGTTCCGATAAAGTATTATTTATGTCTCCGTTTTTATTTTCAGCATAATTTTTTAAAAAATTTTGTAACCCTGATTGATAAGTTAGCAAAACGTAATTCATTGTACCTTTGTTTGCAGGGAGCACATTTATAAGAAAATCTTCAACAGCGTCTTTTCCTTCGATTTTGTTACCATTGTTAAAAACAATGTATTCCATAGGGTTGCTGCCCCATTTACGCGTTAACTCAATGTCTTCTGTCCCGTTTTTTATGTTAATGGAAACTTCAATGGTATTTCCGCTATTAACGGGGAAAAATTTTGCAATCTTTTGCTGCTGCGTATTTGTAAGTTTAGCAGGAACGAGTAAACACGTTTTAATTGCATTAAAAATAGTTGTTTTTCCCGATTCATTAGGCCCTACAATTACGTTTATGCCTTGCATCAAATTTGCATGAAAATTATTTAAACCGGCAAAACTTGTAATATTAATTTTATTAATAACCACCTTTTGCCTCCCCAATTAATTCATACGCAATTTGCAGAGCTTCATTGTCATGTTTGTTTTCTAATTCCATTAACAAAGTATAGGGAAATGACCCCCTGGTAAATTCTTCCTTTATGATTTCTTTTGAAATCATACGCGTTAGCTGATTGTCAAATAATTCAAGGTGAAGAACGTTATTTTCTATTTTTTGTCTAATTTCGTGCTTTTTATCATAATGCTCGGCAGGTAAAGCTCCAATAATATTGAGGCGTAAAAACGCGTTTTTATATTCTTCTTTTGTGAATTTTTTAATTAATCCTTCAATTTCCGAAACGTTATTTATATGAACATTTTCATTTTCAATAAAAAAATATTTTCCCGTATTATTAATTATTTCCGATTTAATTGTGCCGTGTTCATCTATATCAATAGTCCGTGCTGTACCCCGGTGCGTGCAATCAAAACCATCCGGTTCGGGTGTTCCCGAAAAAAATATTTTCCCTAATGCTTGCGCTTCGGGATACGGCTTATGTGTGTGGCCTAAAAGCCACGCATCAGGTAACGAAGATTCAAGCTCTTGCCGGGTCATGTGAAAATACTTTTTATCCGGGTCATGTGATATGCCTTCAACGCTACCATGAGCAACGCCGATGTGGATGTTCGAATTAGAGTGTTTTTCCGTTGCTTTTATCCAGCCTAAATTATTCTCTTTTGATGTTTTTGCGTTACACGGCGCCGGGTAAAAGCAAACTGCATTAAAAGGATAAGGTCTATTATAGCTTAACAAAACAATATTTTGAGTTTTTTTGTCCAAGAAAAATTTCCATAATTTGTTTACGTTTTGGTTATCAAAATTATCGTGATTGCCGGGTAAAACTAAAACGGCTTCCCCGTTGAATTTACTCAGGGAAGTAATAGCTTGAGTAATATGGTTTTGCGGAATATTAATTGAATTAAATAAATCTCCAGCAATAACAAAAAAATCGCATTCTTTTTTATTTGCAATTTCAATGAGATTATCAAGAGTTTCAAAACGCGTGTTTTTTAGTTCCTGGCTTTGGCTATAACTTGAAAAACTTTGTCCTAAGTGCAAATCCGATGTATGAAAAATCTTAATTGACATAGCTATAAAAATAATAAAAATGTATTTTATATAAAAATTTTATTTGCGTAAAATTCTCAAGCTAGCGTAATTTAATAAATTAATAAGGGGGGTGGGCAAGTTTTAAATTAAACAGTTATCCTTTGAGGGTGTTGAATTTATTAAAAAAACATATTTGTAATTTATTTTTAAAACCAGTACGGAGATATTCCGGTTGTTGTATTTTAAAATATATTATCGATATTATTAAAAATTGAGGGTATTTTTATAAAACGTCATAACCTGCGATTTTTATAAAAAGAAACTAATAGAAAAAAGGCAAAAGCTCCGGCAGCGTAGCTACAATATTTAGCAAACTCGATTTTTTCGTTTAAGAAAAATACCATTCCGAAAGCGAGAAAAGCGATTACAAATAAAGTGTAAATAAACTGATGTCCGAGCCGATATATTTTTTTTACGTCTTTTGTGAAATCTTTAAGCGTTACTTTTATTTTCCCGCTGTTTATGGTGTTCATGGTTTTAAGGGCGTATTCCGGCAGAGCCACTGCGTTTCTTGCAAAAGGCATTGCATTGTCGTTTACCAATTCCTTAAATGATTTTTCAGCTCCGAAAATGAAATCTTTTATATAAGGCCATGCAATTTGAAATATATTCACTTTGGGGTTTAAATCCACAGCAAGCCCGGATAAGAGGGTAATTGTTCTGCCCAGTAACAAGAGGTTGTTCGGCATTTGATAGTAATGCAGTATTTCTGATAATTTTAAATCAAGGGCTTTTAAATCTTCAAGTTCGTTGAAATCCCTAAAATTTAAATCTTTATAGCTATCAATTTTTAGGTTTGCAAGCTTATCATAACGATAAGCAATCATATTTTCAATCTGTTCTAGGTCGGCTTTTCTGGAAATCATTCCTAAGCTGTCCAAATTTTCAACAATTTTCGGAATATCTCTTGAAATTATTGCCCTAACAAGAGTGCGAATATTTAATTTTATCCGCGTTGATACTTTTTCCACTGCGCCGAAATCAACAAAAGCAATTTTATGTCCGGGTAAAACGAAAAAATTTCCGGGATGCGGGTCTGCATGAAAAAACTGGTCAGTAAAAATCATTTTGCAAAAAGCTTTAACGAGATTGCGGGACACTTTTTCCGGTGAAAGTCCGACTTGTTTAAGTTCATTTATATCGTTTATTTTGATACCGTCTATGAATTCCGTTGTTAATATGGTTTTGCAAGAATATTCTTCAACAACGTTGGGGAAAATAAAATCCGGTTCATTTTCAAAATTTTTTTTAAAAATTTCAATATTTTCT
>CAYUYT010000015.1:27243-33232 GCA_964449345.1 uncultured Spirochaetia bacterium
AATTTCTTTTTTTACCATTATGGAAAATTCTTTATAAGGTATTTCCATGTCATAGTAAGGAAAAAAGAATTGAATTAAACGCGATATTGATTTTACAGCGCGTAGATCGCTTTTAACTAAATTTTCAATGTTTGGATATAAAGCTTTTACCGCTAGTTTGGTTCCGTCCTGTTTGGTCGCTATGTGTACCTGTCCTAATGAGGCGGCGGCAACGGGTTCTTTGTCAAATTTATAAAAGATTTCTTCCGGTTCTTTGCCCCATTGTGAAATAAAGCGTTTTTTTATAACTTTATAAGGTACGGGAGGAACTCTATCCTGCAAATCAGCTAATTGTTCAACGAACGCTCTTAAAAAAAGGTTTGTCATCATTGCTAAAAATTGTCCGAGTTTTATATATAATCCTCGTAAGCGAAAAATATACCGCCTGATTTTTTTTGCCACCCGTCTGTTTGTATATTTAAGTAAATTTTCACCGAGTTTTGCAGGCAATATTTTTTTTAATAAAAAAACAATAGTGTAACGTAGCAAAACGCGTAAAGTGAATAAAAATGACCTTGTGAATCGTAGGCGTTTTATCATGTGGATACCCTCTTAATATTCGCTTAAAAATATTTACTAAATATACTAATAAAACTATAAATCCAAAAACTTACACCGATTTAAATCTTTGAGGGAAATTGAATTAGATTTTTTTTGTTTATATCACATTATTATATAATTTAAACAAAAAATTAGCTAATGTTTACAAAAAATACTAAAACTTTATTGATAAGAAAAAGATTAATTTGAATGCAAAATAATTTAAATTATTAATGTAAACTATTTATACGTTTTGTAAGTCAAATTATAAAAAAAACATATAATCAGGATAAATTTTAAAAAAAAAAATATTATTTTTTTTCGAACTTGACATAAAGTTTTAAAAAGTATATAAATAACTGATTTTGCAAATGATATGAAAATACGAGCTAATGCAAAAATTAACTTATTTCTCGATATAACGGGTAAACGAACAGACGGTTATCATAATATTGAAACTGTCTTTCAGGAGATAAATTTATACGATGAGATTGATATAAATCTAAATAGCGGCGGTTTCTCTTTACGCTGTAATATTAAGGAGCTTGAAGGAGAAGACAACTTATTAAAAATTGCTTATGATAAAATGAGTAAATATTTTAAAGATAATATCGGGGTCGATGTTTATCTTGATAAACAGATACCGTTTGGAGCGGGTTTAGGCGGTGGTTCTTCTGATTGTGCCCGTTTTATGAGTGTTTTAAAAGACATTTCAAAAGCGGATATAAGCAATGAAGAATTAATAAGTCTAGGCGCTTCACTTGGCGCTGATGTTCCTTTCTTTTTTTATGGAGGAACGTGTATCGGAAAAGGTATCGGAGATGAACTCGAAACAATTGATAAAGCGTTTTCGCTAAATCTTTTAATTGTAAACCCCGGTATTCACGTTAGCACTAAGGAAGCGTATCAAGGATGTCGTATAAAAGGAGCAAATTCTAATTTACAGGAAATAATTAAAGGTTTTGAAAGCGGTGATTTAGTCCGTATTGTTTCAAATCTTTACAACGGTTTTGAAGAAACTGTTTTTAAAAAATATCCTGAAGTTAAAGATTGCAAAGAACAAATAAGAAGTCGCGGTGCTTTAGGCTCTCTAATGAGCGGGAGCGGGAGCACTTGTTTTGGAATATTTGAGGATATGAACCGGGCAAAGCAGGCAGAAGAGTATTTTATAAATGAAAAAAAATATTTTGCCTGTGCAGTCGAGACAATCGTTAGGTAAATTTTACCTTACCGGTTCTTAATTTACTCTATAATTAGGAGCATCAAAATATGGAAATTACCGATGTTAGAGTAAAAAAGGTAGAGAGCGAAGGAAAATTGAAGGCATACGTATCCGTAACTTTTAATGACCAATTCGTTGTGCATAATTTAAAGGTTATTGACGGCAAGAACGGAATGTTTGTCGCTATGCCTAGCAGGAAAACGAACAGTGGGGAATTTAAAGACGTTGCCCATCCGATTAATTCCGAATTTAGGGAATTTTTGCAAAATGCTGTGCTTGAAGCCTATGAAAATGCTGATTAAATGTTTGCTTATTTAAGCTTTATTTATTACTTTTAGTACTCTATTTTCGAATTTGAGTATGAATTATTACATATAAGCTTATTTATTCCGGAGGAAACATGCGTAGCATTGTTATTGAAGCAAAAAAAAGAGACCAACTCGGCAAATACAACACGAAAAAATACAGGAACGAAGGGTTTATTCCTGCTGTTGTGTATGGAGATGATGTTAACCAGCCAGTGTTAATTGACCAGAAGAGATTTTCAAAATTATTTGATTCTATCGGTGAACACGCTATTGTTACGGTTGACATTGAAGGCAATAAACAAGACGTTCTTGTTCGTGATTATCAGGAACACCCTGTAACGAGAAAACTAATCCACGTTGATTTTTATAAAATTAACCCGAAACGTAAAGTTAAAACCAGAATACCTGTACATCCGCAAGGTCTTGCGCCAGGTGTTAAAATGGGTGGCGTAATGGAACAATATTTACACGGGCTAATTGTTGAATGTTTACCTGATGATATACCTGAAGACATTAAAATAGATATTTCAGGGTTGAAGCTCAAACAGGGTATTTATGTAAGAGACCTTGATTTAGGCGATCAAATAAAAATCATGAATCAAAAAGATCAAGCAGTATTTATTATTCACGTTTCAAGGACTGCTGATGAAGTTGAAGCGGCTGAAGAAGGACTCGAAACCGAAGAAGATATGCTCGGTGAAGAGGGTGAAATTGCGGAACAAGAAGGTGAAGAAGGCGAAGAAAGCGAAGAAAACGCTGAATAACACCTTTAAATTTAGATTTGTGATTTAAGAAGTGGAATGAAATTAATAGTCGGTTTAGGCAATCCGGGTCAGGAATATGAGAAAACGCGGCATAATGCGGGTTTTCTTGCATTGGATTATATTGCAGCATATTACGGCACGTCTATTGACAAAAAAAAATTTAAATCTCTTTATATCAAGACGAATTTTTGTTCCGGTAACGTGGTATTAATAAAACCGCAAACGTATATGAATTTAAGCGGTACTGCGGTTAGTAATTTTTCAAAATTTTTTAACGTTTCCGTTGATAATATAATTGTATTGCATGACGATATTGACCTTGATTTTGGCTCTGTTAGGGTAAAAGCAGGCGGCGGGCACGGGGGGCATAACGGAATTAGAGACATTGTTAATAAATTAAACTCAAAGGATTTTATACGCATTAAAATCGGTGTAGGCCGTCCTGACAATCCAAATTATCCCGTAGACAAATATGTGCTTTCAAAATTTTCCAAACAACAAGAACGTGAAATTCAATCAGTTTTTGATTATACTTTAAATGTAACGGAAAAAATTTTAACAGATAGTGTAACCGGAGCCATGAATGAATTTAATAGAAAGTATAGTTAACAGAGTAAAACAGTTTATAATTGACACAGAGTTGATAATTCCCGGAGATTACGTTTTAATTGCCCTTTCTGGGGGAAGTGATTCCACAGCGCTAACTATATTGCTTGACGAATTAAAAAGAGATTTGAAAATTAACCGTATCGGAATTGCTCATTATAACCATAACGTTCGCGGAGAAGAATCAAACCGCGATGAAAATTTCTGCAAGGAGGTTGCGCACCGACTAGGATTTGAATTTTTTCGGGGAGAGTTAGACGAAAAAGCTCCAGCCGGTGTGTCTTCGCAAGTATTTTACAGAGAAAAGCGATATGATTTTTTAAAAAATATTGCGAAAGAAAATAGTTATGACAAAATAGCTACAGGGCATACTCTTGATGATACAGCGGAAAACGTGATAATGCGTTTATTTTTAGGAACTGGTGTTCAGGGAATAACCGGCATTGCCTCAAAATATGAAAAAATAATCAGACCTGTTGTCTTTTTAGCCAGACAGGAGCTTAAAGATATTTTATCAGTTAAAAATCAAACTTACGTTACTGATTCATCAAATTCCCATGATAAATATTTAAGGAATTCCGTTAGAAATAACGTAATTCCTGCAATCGAAAAAGTTTTTCCAGCTTTTAGACAGTCAATATTCCGGTTTACTGAAATTATGCGTCTGGAAAACGATTATTTTAATGAAAAAGTTGAAGAAATATTTAACAACGTTGTTACAGGACAAAATAAAAAATTAAAAATTGACGGAATTAAAGCCCGCAATCTTCATCCTGCTTTATTTTCCCGTTTAATTTTATACGTTGCCGGAAAATTGAACATAACCCTGTCATATGTAAACGTTAAGAATATATTTTTATCATGTATTGATTCGAATCAAGGCACAAAAGAAATTTTAGAAATAAACGGTGTGAAAATTATAAACGAATACGGTGATATTATTTTAGCTGATAGCACGGTTTTCAAAAATAAGGGTTACTCCCCTGCTAAACTTACTTCCGGCGCTGAAGTTAAATGGGGGGATTATATTTTTGAATGTACAGAGGTAGAAAAAGAAAATTTGAAAAATACGGATGAAAAATACGATTTATATTTCGATGCTAATAAAATCACTTTGCCTTTAACTATCCGTTCGGTATTGCCCGGGGATAGAATAGAATTAGTACAGGATAGTAAAGGAAAGAAAATAAAGAAGCTCTTAATTGACAATAAAGTTCCGCAAAAAGAAAAACAACGCGTTGCTGTTATAGAAGATATTAATGGTATAATAGCAACTCTTGCGCCGGCAGATATTGATAGCTTTTTTAAACGCACAGCAATTAACGCTTATGTAACGGATGAAACTGTATCCATAATATATATAAAAGTCTCTCCGGTTGCTTAATTATTGTGTATAATATAAGGAAGATTAAATTTTTTTTAAAAGTTTTATAAATATTAAGGAATACTTTTTTATTTATTCTGACTTGTTATATATTTTAAAAGAATTTGCTTAATTTGCAATTTTTTATCATATTTAAAAATCAAAATTAAAAATATCTTTTATAACAGATGTTTAAATAGATTCAGGAGATGTAATGAATAATAATAACGATTACGGTGAAGGGCCAAAACCGCCTAAACAGGGAAGAAATTTTGCTCTCGTTTTAATAATAATTCTCATTGCTCTAAGTTTTGTTTGGATAATGAACAAAGACAACCGTAACATAAGGACAATTACTTACTCGAAATTTTTAAATTGGACCCACGGCTGGTATCAATTCAAGCAAGAAGACAGCGGACGGGTACATCAGGGCAAACTTGTTAAATATGATAAAGAAAACAAAATTTATATATTAGAATCCAATGGAAAAATTTATAAAGCCAAAGAAGTAAAAGAGATTGCAAGGGTAACAAAAGTAAAAATAGTTGGGAAAGAGATAACAGGCTCTTATATAAGAGATAATACGGCAATTAAGAAATTTACAACTTACATTCCGTATAATGATGCAAAACTACTTGCTTTGCTACGAGAAAAGAATATCGAAATTATAGGCGAACCGCCTTCAAATAACTATTTTTTACAGATTTTAACAACGATAATCCCCTGGATTTTAATATTCGGTGTTTTGTGGTTTGTTATGTTTAGGCAAATTCAGGGCTCGGGAAATAAAGCTTTGTCATTCGGATAGAGCAAAGCAAAACTACATAAACATTCGGGGAAAAAAATAACTTTTCAGGACGTTGCCGGTATTAACGAAGCAAAAGAAGAAGTTAAGGAAATTATTGATTTTTTAAAAGACCCCGGTAAATTTACTCGTATGGGAGCTAAAATTCCCAAAGGCGTTTTATTAATCGGCCCTCCGGGAACGGGTAAAACACTTCTTGCTAAAGCAATTGCCGGAGAAGCAAACAGACCTTTCTTTTCCATGAGTGGTAGTGAGTTTGTAGAGATGTTTGTTGGCGTTGGAGCAAGCCGTGTTAGGGATTTATTTGAACAGGCTAAGAAAAATGCACCGTGTATTATTTTT